>JBDLRB010000104.1:0-12694 GCA_039800205.1 Pseudomonadota bacterium
CCCTCGATGGGCTCGAAGTGAGCGGCGCGGTCGTAGGCGATCGTATCGGGCCCCAGGGCATCGACCGTCGCGTTCTCGAGATCCTGGATCAACTGGCTGCCGACGAGTTTGAGCATGCCGGTCTCGGGGCCCAGCGTGTGTCCCTGTTCGGCGCGCAGTCGAAAGCGGAGAACCAGCGCCGCCAGCGTTTCGACCCGGGTCTCCAGATCGTGAAACCGCAGGCGGAATTCGGGCTGTTCCCAAAGCGGCCGTCCGGCCTCGCGCACATCCTGTGCAACCGCCCGCAGGCGCGCCAGACGCCTGCGGTTTTCACCGACCCGCGCGAGGTTCAGGCGTTCGTGTTCGAGGAGCGACTTTGCGATCGTCCAGCCCTGGTTCTCTTCGCCGACCCGGTTTTCGACAGGAACCTTGACCTCGTCGAAGAACACCTGGTTAAACAGGTGCCACCCGTGAATGCCGATGATCGGACGCATCGTGATCCCCGGTGTCTTGAGGTCGATCAAGAGGAAGCTGATGCCTTCCTGTTGGCGAGCCTCGCTGTCCGTGCGAACCAGACAGAAGATCCAGTCGGCGCGATGACCGTAAGAGGTCCAGATCTTGGAGCCGTCCACCACGTAATGGACCGAACCATCGGGATCGGTGACTCGACGGGCTCGGGTGCCCAGTGAGGCCAGGTCCGAGCCCGCGTTGGGCTCGGAGTAGCCCTGGCACCAGCCATGCTCGAGCGAGAGCATACGGGGCAGGAAGTAGTGCTTCTGCGCGGGCGTGCCGTATCGGATCAGGACCGGGCCGATCATCTCGAAGGGAAAGCCAACGGGCTCCGGGGCATGGTGGGTCGCCATTTCCTCCTGGAAAGCGGCACGTTCGGCGGCGCTCCAGCCCGTCCCGCCCCATTCGACCGGCCAGTTCGGCGCAAGCCAGCCTTGTGCGGCGAGCTTGTGGTTCCAGGCGAGCGAATCGGCCTTGCTCAATTCGATCCCCCGGCGCACCTTTTCGCGGACCTCGGGGGGGAGTTCGGCAGCGATGAAGGCGCGAATGTCGGCACGAAACGCAGCGAGGGGATCGTCGGTCTCAAGCGGGTCGAGCAGGGGGGCATTCACGATGGGCCGTCCTGTGTGAAGCGCGCCGTTCAGGGCGCGATGGATCGGGAAAAGATTCGCCGGCCGATCGCCGACCGGTGTACTTCTGAGGCACCGTCGTAGACACGGAAGGGGCGAATGCGCATGTGGATCATCGAGACCGGCGAATCCATCGACATGCCCAGGGCCCCGCACATCTGGGCCGCGCGATCGGTGACCCGGTCAAGTGCTTCGGCGACAAAGACTTTGGCCATCGAAGAAAAGTGGCGGATCGATTCGCCGGCGTCGAGCCGGCGGGCAACATCGGCGGTCATCAGTCGGGCGGCGTACAGATCGATGTGCGAGTCAGCGACCATGGCCTGGATCTGTTGGTGCTCCGCGAGCTTGGCCCCGAACGAATCGCGGCGACTGGCATAGTCCTGCGCGAATTCGAGTGCGCGGCTGGCGAGTCCGATGTGGCGCATGCAGTGAAAAAGTCGGGCACCTTCCAGCCGCAACTGGGCGTAGTCAAAGCCCTTGCCCGGCTCGCCGATCAAGGCGCTGGCCGGCACGCGACAGTCGTCGAAGCGCAGTTCCGGGTGGCCGCCGATCGAGAAGGGGTCGATCGCCTCGACGTTGCGAACAACGGTGAAGCCGGGCGTACCGGCCTCGACCAGAAACCAGCTCGGGCCTTCCTCGGTTCGGGCCACGACCAGGGTGAAGGCCGCACCGATCGTTCCTGAAGCAAACCACTTGTGGCCATTGATCACCCAGTGATCGCCGTCCCGCCGCGCGGTGGTGCGGATCATGCGCGGATCCGAGCCCACGCCCGGCGCGGGCTCGGTCATGGCGAAACTGGAGCGGATCTGGCCCTCGACCAGGGGTTTGAGCCAGCGCTCACGGTGCTCGGCGCTGGCGACCTGCAGCAGGGTATCGATGTTGGGCTGATCGGGCGCGCCACAGCCCAGTACCGATGCGCTGAAAAACCCTCGTCCGGCCTGTTCGAAGACACGCGCGCACTCGCTGTAGCTCAGGCCCAGTCCGCCCAGTTCGACGGGTAACTGCAGGCCGTAGAGTCCCTCGGCCCGGGCCCTGGGCCGCAGTTCCCTGAGGAGGGCGTCGACCGCCTCAATGTCGTGTGCATCTTCCTTGCGTTCGCGCGGAATGACCACCTCGTCGACGAATTGGCGGACCCGGACGCACAGCGCGTCGAGTTCGGTCGCGGAGAGTCGCTGCGGATGGGCCGCGCTGCTTGAGTTCATGAATCCGGTCTCCTCGGGTGTTCAGTCGGTTCGATGGGTCTCGCCGTATTCGCCCTGACTGTATCGATGGAGCGTGACCCGGTAATCCATCCGATCGCTGCGGCAGTCGGTCACTGCGTGCGAGATGGCCTGGCTATCAAAGCCATAGGTGGTTGAGTGAATCCGCAGGATGGCTGCGCCCCGCTCGCAGTGCAATCGACGGGCGAGGCCCGCGTCGGCCAGCGCCGCTTCAACCCGAACTCGGGTCCGGGCCACTCTGAGCCCGAGGACCTCCTCGATGATCACGGCCACGTCACGCTCGGTCAGGTCCTGTGCGGCGACGCGCGCGGACAGGGATGGATCGAACCACGAGGTACCGATCACAAAGGGCTGGTCGTCCAGATAACGGAGCACGGTGACCGCGCCGAGCGGTGAGCCGGGGGTGACCCGCAGGGCGGCTGCCACCTCGGGGCTCGCCGCGACCTGCCGGTGCGAAACCAGTCGCCCGTGCGCCCGGTGGCCGCGTCGGCGCATGGTCTCGAGCACGCCCACCAGGGGGCCGTGCGCTCGGGCGTTGCCGGGACGCGAGACGAACGAACCCTTGCCGCTGACGGTGCTGATGAGTCCGCTGGTCTGCAGTTCGGCCAGGGCTCTGCGGACGGTGATGCGGCTGACGCCAAAGCGTGCGATCAGTTCGGATTCCGAGGGCAATTGTGACCCGGAGCGAAGCGTGCCGTCGAGGATTTCGGCACGTAGCTGGTTGCGGACCTGAGCGAAGAGGGGGGCGCCGGGCTCGAGCGTCAATGGTCCGGCCGGGGCAGCGGCCGGGGGATTGGGTTCGGCCGTACCGAGCGCGGTACGGATCGGGCGCGACAGGCGTGACATTTCCGCCTATTATAATCGGATATAACAGCAAGGGAAGACCGTAATGAGCTCCGATCTCGACGTCCTGTTCAAACCGCGTTCGGTCGCGATTGTCGGGGCTTCTGCCACCGAATCCAAGATCGGTGGGCGGCCCGTCGATTACCTGAAGCGCTTCGGGTACACGGGCCGCATCATCCCGATCAACCCCAAAGGGTCCGAGATCCAGGGCCTTCCGGCCTGGCCCAATCTGCGCGCGGTGGGCCAGCCGATCGATCTGGCGGTCTTTGCGGTGCCCGAGGCCTTGCTCGAAGCCTCAGTCGAGGATGCGATTTCGGCCGGTGTTCGTGCGGGCGTCATCTTCACCGCCGGGCTGGCCGAAGTGAGCGCCGAGGGCGCTGACCTGCAGGCGCGCCTTGCGCGCCGCATGCGAGAGGCGGGGATGCGCGCGGTCGGACCCAATTGTCTGGGCATCATGAATCCGCGTGAACAGGTCTACGCCACCTTCAGCCCGGCGCCGGAGGTGGGCCGGGTCAAGCCGGGCGTCATCGGGCTCGCGAGCCAGAGCGGTGCGTTCGGGGCCTATGCGTATACCCTGGCGCGCGAGCGCGGAATCGGCTTGTCGCTCTGGGTGTCCACCGGCAACGAGGCCGACGTTCAGATCGCGGACTGCATTGCCTGGATGGCACGCGATCCGGATACGCAGGTCATCATGGCCTACATGGAAGGCTGCCGTGATGGCGAGCGCCTGCGCGAGGCGCTGGCCCTGGCGCATGCCGCTCGCAAGCCCGTGGTCATCGTCAAGATCGGCCGTACCGCTCTGGGCGCCCAGGCGGCGCTGTCTCACACCGCAGCACTCGCAGGCGACGACGCCGCGTACGATGCGCTCTTTCGGCAGTACGGTGTTTACCGGGCGCGTGATGTCGAGGACTTCTTCAATGTGGCGCAGGCGGCCGCCGTTGCAGGCTTGCCCCGGAACGATGCTGTGGCGCTCTTCACGCTGTCCGGCGGCGTGGGCGCATTCATGGCCGATGAGGCGAGCGATCACGGTTTGCGGGTGCCCGAACTCAATGAGGCCGCTCAAGCGCGCATTCTCGAGATGGTTCCGTTTGCCGCGCCGCGCAATCCCATCGACATCACGGGGCAGGTCGGTAACGATCGCTCCCTGATCCTCAAAGCCTGCCGCATTCTGCTCGACCCGCCCTCGGCGTATGGCGGACTGATCACCTTCATGGCGGCCGCCGGTGCGACCGAGCATTTCTGGCCCGATCTCCAGGAACTGGTGATTGCGCTCCGACGAGAGTATCCGGATACGATTCTCGCGGTCAGCACGCTCCTCAAGACCGAGCGTCGGGACTGGCTGCTCGAGCACGGCGCGCTCTTTTACTCGGAGCCGGCGTCCGCGGTTCGCACGCTTGCTGCGCTGGCCCAGCTCGCGGCGGGTCAGGCGCGGTCGGTCCCGTCCACGCTGGCCGCCTGCGGCGCGGCCACGCTTGCGCTTGATCCGGGGGCCCATGATGAGCTCGCTTCCCTGGCGATCCTCGAGCGCTCGGGGGTGCCCGTGATCCCGGCGCGGTTGGCCCGGACGGCAACCGAGGCCCAGGCGCTCGCCTCCGGATGGCTGGCCGAGGGGCGAGCCGTCGCGGTCAAGGTGGTGTCCAGGCAGATTCTCCACAAGACCGACGTCGGAGGTGTGCGCCTCGGGGCGGCGGATGCCGATCAGGTGGCTCAGGCCTTCGATGAGGTGACGCGCAACGCGGCGCGGGCGGTGCCGCAGGCCGAGGTCCAGGGGGCCCTGGTGGCACCGATGGTGAGCGGTGGAGTCGAGTGCATTCTGGGGGTTCGGAACGATCCGGTGTTTGGTCCGCTGATCATGTTCGGGCTGGGAGGCGCCTTCGTCGAGGTGCTGCGCGATGTGTCCTTCCGGGTGGGGCCGATCAATCGTGACGATGCGCTCGAGATGATTCGCGAGGTCCGTGCGTTCCCCTTGCTGGATGGCGCGCGCGGACGGCCGCGCTGCGATCTCGGTGCAATCGCTGATGCGCTGGTTGCCCTGTCCGAGCTGGCCCTGTCGGCCCGGGATTCGCTCGATAGCATCGACGTCAATCCCTTCGTTGCTTTCCCGACCGGGCAAGCGCCGGGTGGGCGCTCGGCCCTGGCCCTCGATGCGGTGGTGGTGGGGCGGGCATAATGCACGCTCACGGTCCAAAGGAGCCTCTGCGATGAGCGTCCATGCCCTGAATTCTTCGAACACGACCCGGCCCGAGGCCTTGCGCGAGCTCCGCGTACATCTGGCGGCCGCGCTCCGAATGGCGGTGCTCCATGAGCTCGAAGAGGGCATCGACAATCACTTCACGGTGGCCGTGCCGGGTCAGCCGGGGCGCTATCTGGTGCTTCCTTTTGGGCTGCACTGGTCCGAGGCGCGTGCGGATGACCTGATCGTGTTTGACGACGAGGGCCGCACGGTCGAAGGCGATGGGGTCGTCGAGGTCTCCGCTTGGTGTATTCATGCGCCCGTTCATCGCCTGAGCGGTGCGCCGGTGGTGCTCCACACCCATCAGCCCTGGACGGTCGCCCTCAATATGCTCAAGGATAATCGCCTGCTGCCGGCCAGTCAGAGCGCGGTGTTCGTTCATCACCTGATCGCCTATGACGACCACTATCAGGGTACGGCCGACACGCCTGAGGAGGGCGAGCGGCTGGCAGCGCTGATGGGCGACAAGCCGATTGTCTTCATGAAAAATCATGGCGTGCTGGTGACCGGCAACACACTCGCGCAGGCCTACCGGCGTCTTTATCGTCTGGAGCGGGTCTGCCGCACCCAGGTGCTGGCGATGTCGACCGGGCGGGAACTCGAGGTGCTGAGCCCCGAGATCATTGGCCGAGTGTTGGCACCGGCCGATCTCGAGACCCATAGCCCGGCCGATCGCGACCGCCTGTTCTTTCAGGCCATGATGCGCCTGGTGGACCGGGATCTCCCCGGGTATCGCTGATCCGCCCAGCGGCTCGCCCCATGCAGGATCTCGCCTGGCGTTTTGAGCACAGCTATGCGCAGCTACCCGATTGCTTTTTCAGCCGGGAATCGCCAGCCTGCCCCCGTTCGCCTCGCCTTCTGATCTTCAACGATCGATTAGCCTCGACGCTGGGTCTCGCGGCCGAAGCGGTCGATCCGGAGAACATCGCGGCCCAGCTGGGCGGCGCGACGCTGCCGGTCGGTGCACAGCCGATCGCGCAGGCCTATGCCGGCCATCAGTTTGGCCACTTCACGATGCTGGGCGATGGCCGGGCGCTCTTGTTGGGCGAGCATCATACGCCCGATGGCCGTCGGGTCGATATTCACCTGAAGGGTGCCGGACCCACGGCGTTTTCGAGGCGGGGTGACGGACGGGCCGCGCTGGGGCCGATGCTGCGCGAATACCTCATCAGTGAGGCGATGCACGCGCTTGGCGTGCCGACCACCCGCAGCCTGGCCGTGGTGGGCACCGGCGAGCCCGTCTGGCGCGAGACCGTGCTCGATGGAGCGGTACTGACCCGGGTGGCTGCCAGCCACCTTCGTGTGGGCACCTTTCAGTATGCGGCCGCACGAAGAGACGACTCGGCGCTGGCGGCGCTCGTCGAGTACGCGCTTGCCCGGCATGATCCGGATCGGTTATCCGCGGAGCGGCCGGCCCTGGCGCTCCTCGAGGCGGTCGTTGATCGTCAGATCGATCTGATCGTGCACTGGATGCGGGTGGGATTCGTTCACGGCGTCATGAATACCGACAACATGACGATTTCGGGCGAGACCATCGACTACGGGCCCTGCGCCTTCATCGACCCGTACGACCCGCGTGCGGTCTTCAGTTCGATCGATCATGGCGGCCGCTATGCCTTTGCGAACCAACCGGTCATCGCCCAGTGGAACCTCGCCCGGCTGGCCGAGTCCTTACTGACCCGGATTGATCCTGATCCGGACCGGGCGGTCGAACGGGCCGAGCCGGTCATTGCTGAGTTCTCGGAGCGATACCAGGCGCGATGGCAGTCGATGATGACGGCCAAGATCGGCCTGTCTGAGCCCCAGGGCGATGATGGAGCCCTGATTGATGCGCTGCTTGCCTGGATGACCGACGCACGCGCCGACTGGACCCTGACGTTCACGCGCCTCGCGGCCCATCTGGCCGGCCAGCCCACGGACCTGCCCGAGACGCTGGCCTGTCAAACGTGGCTCGGGCATTGGCGGGCCCGGGCGAGCACGCAATCTGGCGGCATCGATGCGGCGCTGGCCCGGATGCGATTGAACAATCCGGTCTACATTGCGCGCAATCATCAGGTCGAAACGGCCCTCGAGGCGTGGGTGACCCACGGTGATCGCCGGCCATTCGAACGGCTGCTCGAAGCAGTGTCTGACCCGTACCACGAACGGGAGGGCTTTGCCGCGTACGCCCAGCCGCCGGCACCCTCGCCCGTGCCTTACCGGACCTTCTGTGGGACCTGAGCGGGCGTAGTGCACCGCCCGACGGCGATCGTGCTTGTCCGTTCGCCCGGGTGATTCGACTTCCGCGCCGTTCCAAACTACAATATTGAGTTCTTCGCACTCGTGCGGAGAGTACGCACGGCCCGCATCCCGGCGGTGCCGCAAGTCTTTTCAGTCAACCTCCCGGGCGACTACTCAAGGGATTCAACATGTCTGTTGCCAACATCGACAAGTCAAAGATCGTCGCTGATTACCAGCGCGCTGCGTCCGACACGGGTTCGCCTGAGGTTCAGGTGGCGCTTCTTACGGCCCGTATTGTCGAACTCACCGAGCATTTCAAAACCCATTCCAAAGACCATCATTCCCGCCGGGGCTTGCTCCGAATGGTCAGCCGTCGTCGCAAGCTGCTCGATTACCTCAAGAGCAGAAACCCCCAGGCGTACAGCACGCTGATTGCAAGGCTAGGCCTGCGCGGCTGAGCACCCTGCAAACCCGCAAGTGATCCTTGCGGGTTTTTCGTTTAAAGGAAGACAACAGTGTTCGAGATTGCAAAAAAGACGTTCCAGTGGGGTCCCAACACCCTGACCATCGAAACGGGCGAGATCGCCCGCCAGGCGACCGGCGCGGTGCTGGTCACGATGGACGATACCGTTGTGCTCGCAACCGTGGTGGCTGCGCGCTCGCCCAAGCCGGGTCAGGACTTTTTCCCACTGACCGTTGATTACATCGAAAAGTTCTATGCGGCGGGCCGCATCCCTGGCGGCTTTTTCAAGCGTGAAGGCCGGCCCACCGAACGTGAAACGCTCATCGCACGGCTCACCGACCGTCCGCTTCGGCCGCTCTTCCCGGATGGGTTCTACAACGAAGTCCAGGTTGCGCTGCAGGTCATGTCGCAGAACCCCGAGGTCGACAGCGACATCCCCGCGATGATCGGTGCTTCGGCTGCACTCGCGCTCTCGGGCATCCCCTTCAACGGCCCGATCGGTGCGGCCCGCGTGGGCTGGATCGATGGCGAGTATCGCCTCAATCCGAGTATCTCGGACATGGCACGCTCCAAACTCGACCTGGTGGTGGCGGGTACGGACAGTGCGGTGCTGATGGTCGAGTCCGAAGCCCAACAGCTTCCCGAAGACGTGATGCTGGGCGCGGTGGTGTTCGGTCATCAGCAGATGCAGGCGGTGATCGAAGCGATCAACGAGCTGGTCGAGATGGCGGGCAAGCCCGAGTGGGACTGGCAGGCGCCCGAGCGCGATCAGTCCTTGGTCGCCCGAATCACCGAGCTGGCGGAGTCGGACATGCGCGCCGCCTACCAGGAGCGGAACAAGCAGGCCCGTACCGGTCTGGTCCGCGCGGTCGAAAAATCGGTCGCCGAGCGGATCACAGCCGATGCGGCTGCCTCTGGAGCCGTTGCGCCGGACAACAATGAGATTGGCAACATTCTCTTTGATCTGCAGTCGCGTATCGTACGCAGTCAGATTCTTGCGGGAGAACCCCGCATCGACGGCCGGGACACCCGCACCATTCGACCGATCGCCATCCGCACTTCAGTCCTGCCGCGTGTGCACGGTTCAGCGCTCTTCACGCGGGGCGAAACGCAGGCGCTGGTTGCCGCGACATTGGGTACCGCCCGCGATGAGCAGATCATCGATGCGATCACCGGCGAGTACCGCGAGCGCTTCATGTTCAACTACAACATGCCGCCCTTTGCCACAGGCGAGACGGGCCGGATGGGGTCACCCAAGCGTCGCGAGATCGGTCATGGCAACCTGGCCAAGCGGGCGATTCGTCCCTTGCTGCCGCCCGCATCCGAATTCGCTTATTCGCTGCGCGTTGTCTCCGAGATCACCGAGTCCAACGGGTCATCGTCGATGGCTTCGGTGTGTGGGGGCTGCCTCGCACTGATGGATGCCGGCGTGCCGATCAAGGCCCATGTGGCCGGTGTGGCGATGGGCTTGATCAAGGAGGGCGGCCGCTTTGCCGTCCTGACCGACATCCTGGGCGACGAGGACCATCTCGGCGATATGGATTTCAAGGTGGCCGGTACCGAAGAGGGCGTCACCGCGCTCCAGATGGACATCAAGATTCAGGGCATCACCAAGGAAATCATGCAGGTGGCCCTTGCGCAGGCGCGTGAAGGCCGGCTGCATATACTCGGCAAGATGCGTGAGGCGATGGGTGAGGCGCGGACCGAACTCTCCGATTTCGCACCGCGCATGTACACGATGAAGATCAATCCCGAGCGCATTCGCGACGTGATCGGCAAGGGGGGGGCAACTATTCGCCAGATCACCGAAACGACCGGAACCCAGATCGACATCCAGGACGATGGTTCAATCACCATTGCTGCGGTCGATGGCGCTGCGGCAAGCCGCGCGCGCAAGATGATCGAGGATCTCACGGCCGAGGTCGAGATCGGTCGGATCTATGAGGGTACGGTCCTCAAGATCCTCGACTTTGGCGCGATCGTTCAGGTGATTCCGGGCCGGGACGGTTTGCTGCACGTATCGCAGATCGCCAATGAGCGCGTCAATCAGGTGTCCGACTACCTGAAAGAGGGTCAGACGGTTCGGGTCAAGGTCATCGAGGCCGACGACAAGGGGCGTCTGCGCTTGTCGATGAAGGCGGCCGCTGCCGATGATGCAGCGGCGGCTGCCGGTTCTGCAGGACAGGCGCCCGCCTGATCACCGGGTGCGCGCGGTCGGGTACGGCCGCGCACGATGATTCATGGGGCCTGCGGGCCCCATTTTCGTTGAATGGGTCGTGCAGGGTCCTGCGGCTCAGTGCCTCAGCACCCATCGTCCGCTGGGCTCGTCACATTCAGCCCGACCGTCCTCGCGAAGCTTCAACAGGTGCGCGAGCAGTGAGCGCTTGGCGGCATCGTGCAGTACCCGGGGCGTGTCGTCGTACGCTGACTCGACGAGCTCATCCACCGTCGATTCTGGTAAGGCGAGCAGCGCGTCGATCACCTTGTTTTCTCGTTTGAACCGATGGGCGATCAGGCGATCGACCTCGTGTTTGCCTTGACCCAGGATGTGGCCATGGGCCGGCGCAATCTGGTCGAAGCGCTCGCCCCGCAAGCGCTCGAGCGACTGGATGTAGTCGCGCATATTGCCGTCGGGGGGCGTGATCACCGTGGTGGACCCATTAAGAATATGGTCGCCCGACAACAGAATTTCATCCTCTTCCATCAGCAGGCAAATGTGGTGCTCGGTGTGGCCGGGCGTATGGATGACCCGTAGCGTCGTTGCACCGACCTGAATCCGATCGCCATCATGTACGGTCCGATCGGGGGTCCAGGTCCACAGGGGATTGAAATCCGGGCCCGTCGGACGACCGAGGACCGGCGCACCCGTCAGCGATTTGAGGGGCGCCGCCCCGGGAGAATGGTCCTGATGGGCATGCGTGCAGACAATCGCCTGCAGGCGCTGGCCCACGACTGCGTGAATCCGTGCAATGTGTGAAAAGTCGTCTGGGCCCGGATCAATGACCAGATAGCCGCAGTCGTCATCGCCGATGATGTAGGTGTTGGTTCCCGGGCCGGTCATGCGCCCCGGGTTCGGTGCGGTCAATCGTTGGAGATTGCGCATCAGGCGGACCGGTACCGCATGTTGCCAGTCCAGCCGATGGGTGATCCGTCCATCCGGGGCTACCAGTTCCAGTTCGCCGTAGGCCGTTTCGTCTTCGGTGTAGCGTTCAACCCGATCGCCCAATACGCCCGCCCTGGGGCAGGACGTCCAGAGGCTTGACTGGTTGCGGCAGTGATCGATCACCTGAGCGACCGAATGGAACGCGCGCAGGCGTCGCAGCGTTCGGAGGGTGGGAAACACCATGTGGAAGTCGCCCAACTCGTGGCGCGATAAGGCCTCGGCCGGGCTGACCCAGACGGGCTCGAATTGCTCGTGCCCATCGGCGCTGGCCACTTGACCCTCTGGTACGCGCGCGACGAAGAAGATCGTATCGAAGCGTCGAGGCAGGTCCCGGTCGGTGATCCAGCGCGCCAGGGCATGCAGACGGTCGAGCGCGGGCCGCGCTTCGGCCCGCGTGAGTTGTTCAAAGAAATCACGATCGGGGTGGCGATCGAACGTGTGAGCCTGCTCGGGTGTGAGGAGGTGCCCGAGGGGGTCGTCGGCGAGCAGCACGCCCAGTTCTTCGAAGGCCTCCCGGATTGCGGCGCAAGCGAATGGAGCGAGTTCGGCATCGCCTCCCGACCAGCGGTGCGCCGCTTCGGTGAGACCTTGCGGGCTCAGCGTCTCTGCGAACCGCCGATCCTGTTCGTCGAGTGTGCCGCCCGGAAAGACGAATGCCCCTGGGGCAAAGCTGGCCTGGGCCGAGCGTCGCGTCATCAACACCTCGATGCCGTCCGCCTTGTCACGCAATAGCAAAATGGTGGCAGAGGGACGCGGCACGGGGGGTTCCAGCCAGGTATTGATCCGGTTGACGGGACGAACCATGCGCGCTCTCCGGTAGTGGGTGCGTCAAAGACGGGGATGGGCGTTCTTCAGGGTTTGAAGCGCTCGCCATAGCGCTCGGCGAGCAGCAGACAGGCCTGTCGGAACGCGTCGAGACCCGCCTGCTCGACCTGCGCAACGGGCCCAACCAAGGCGGCGGGATAGCCCCAGCCTTCGCGAGCCGTCTGATCGATTTCGGCGGCGCTGGCACTGCCTGTGGCGAGGGCCCGCACGGCCGCGAGTGACTGGACGAGCATCAAGCGCTGAACGATCGTTTCATCGGTCAAGGGCTCATGCCGTCCGCGCGCGAAGACACTGAGCCCCGACCAGAGCGTGGGCGCTCCGCCCGTGTCGTAGTCGTAAAAGCCCGCGCCCGCAGCGCGACCTGCACGGCGAAAGCCATGCGCCATTTTCTCGATCACATAAACCGCTGATTCGGGCATGCGACGCGATTTGATTTTCTGCGCCGGCTTGCGCGGACGATGAATGGCAATCGGCTGCTCGTGCCCGTGAGCGTGGTCGTGCCCGTGAGCGTGGTCGTGCCCGTGAGCGTGGTCGTGCCCGTGAGCGTGGTCGTGCCCGTGAGCGTGGTCGTGCCCGGGAGCGTGGTCGTGCCCGTGAGCGTGGTCGTGC
>JBDLRB010000105.1:0-4507 GCA_039800205.1 Pseudomonadota bacterium
GATCAGCGGGGCACGCGCGAGATCGATCTGCATGACAGCACGCTCATGAATGGGTCGTTCACCCTGACGGCGGACGCAGCCGTCACCGTCTCGTCGCTCCAGTTGCTGTCAAATGACGACGACCGCAATGTTCGTATCGAGACCGATGGCGATCTGGCCATCGGTCTGCTCGTTGCCGGGGTGTACCTGGAGACCGGGCAGCCGCTGCCAGTTCTCGCCCAGGGCGCGCCGCTGGTTCGTGTCAGTTCGGCCGGGCGGGTGACGCTAGTTGCAGGCGGCCGGATTACCGAAGCCGGTCTCGACAACTCGGTCGACCTAGTTGCCGATCACCTGGAAGCCAGTGCAGCGCTGGGGATCGAAGGGCTGGAGGTAGCGCTGAACAGCGCCGATCTGCAGTCCGTGTCAGGACACATCCAGCTGTCGGATCGTGACGGCGCGCACGAGCGGGTTGCAGGCCTCATCCTTCGCCGGGCGACAACGTCGCTAACGGGGGAGAGCCGGGTCGATATCTCGGCGCAGGGCGACCTGCTGGTGGAGGCAGGCGCGCTGGTTCAGGCCGTCCATTTACGGCTCGCGAGTCGCGAGGGCGATCTGCAGGTTGCCAAGCCCTCGAATTTCCCATTGGGCACCCAGCAGCCGCATTCTGGCGATTCGTTGAAGTACGGCCGCTCGGTGAGCTTTGTGGCGCCCGCCGGGACGGTTGACCTCTACCGGTTCTTCAATGCCGATGGGGCGATTGAATATCGCGCAGGCGTGCGGTTCCTGTTCGGGACGGATGACATCAATCGTACCGGTCTCGTTCCAGGCGACCTCACCTCCGACTCGATCATCCTCGAAACCGGCGAGGTGCTATCGATCAATGGCTCGATCAGCGCGCGCAAGCGCCTGGAACTGATTTCGGCGCGCGATGTCCTGCTGTCCGGCAACCTCGCGCACCGCGATGGCGGAACGGCGCGGATCGAGCAGGTCACCCTGATTGCCAAGGGCCTCCAGCCGATCCTCTCGGCGGTCAACCTGTACGGAAGCGCGGTCAATCAGTTGACACAGGTCTCGCAGCTCTCGGGCCATGTCCGGGTCGACACCATCAGCTTCCCGGTGTCCACCTTCGAGTTGCGGGCCCTCCGTGATGTCGAAGTCTGGGTGGGGTTGCGTCAGCCCGAGTTGACCAGCCGAGACCGCAACCTGACGCTCTCCGGGTTCATCGGTGGGCTGCAAGGCTTTGGCAAGGCCGAGAACGTCAACCTGGTGGTGCAGGGCACCTTGACGGTGGTGGGCGGCATCATTGGAGCGACGACGGATATCGACATCCGCGCGAGCGAAATCACGTCGGATGGCGCATCGGTTTTCATCGCCGATCAACTGGATGTGCGGGCGTCCAATTCGATCCAGATCAACACCTTGGTCGAATCGGTCACAGCTGTCTCCGAGGTGAGCGGCAGTATCAGCATCAACGAGGCTGACAACCTGTACGTCGCGCTGGTGGCGGCCGAATCGGGGTCGATCGATATTGCGGCGGGCGGCTACCTCTGGGCCCGCGATGTCTACAACGTCGCCGACGGAACGTCGCTCGCCACACGCAAGAACATCACCTTGTCGGCGGCGCGCGATCTGTACGTCGACCGTGTCGAGGCTGCGGTCAGCGCGGGCGCGCAAAAGGCCTACAACTCGGTGGTGCTGGATGCCCAGGGGCTGGTCAGGGAACTGCCCGCGCTGAAGCTTGACGCTGACCAGCAACCCGTCCAATCGGACTGGAAAGCGCTGGTGAATGCGTCCACCGGCGCGCCCGTCACCAACACGCAATGGATCGTCAACGACGACACCAATGCCGACGCCTTTGGCTTCAATGTGCAGATCCGGCAGGACGATGCGCAATTCGCGTTCACCCAGTTGGCGAGCGCAAGCGACCGCGGCAGTGCGACAGGCGGGGGGTTCGAGCTGCGGATCACCGACAGCACGCTGGCCCCGACGGCGCCGTCGGCTCAGGTCCAATCGTCTCTCCTGTCGACGGATTCGACATTGCCGCCACCGGTCGCGGGCGATGTGGTGCTGATCATTCCAGAGCTGCCAGCAGGCCGGTCATTCCCGGGCTTGTCGGTGGGGGGCGATCTGAGTGTGGTCGCGCTTCCGACCGTGCCGGGGCAGACCCTGAGTCTGTCGGCAGGGTCGCCTACCGCCGACGGCGACCTGGTGGTGGTCGACGGCATCAATGTCGGGTCCGGCGCCACGGGCGGTCGAGTCGTCCTCAGCGCTCAATCGGGCGGCATTGCGCTGGGTGGCGAGGTCGTTGCGCGTGAGCTCGACATCACCACCAAAGAGTCGCTAGCCATCACCTCCCGGGTCGACCAGCTGGCGATCCAGATGACCGGGCCGGGCGATGTCAGTGTGACGCAGGAGGGTAACCTCACCCTCTCAAGCCTGCAGATGGCAGGTGGCGACCTTGACCTGACCGTCGACGGCGATCTCACGATCAATTCGATCTCGGGCACCGGCGGCGAGGTCACCCTCTTCGTGACGGGAAGCGTGAATTTTGGTGAAACGGTGACGCCGGCCCAGGTCGAACTCATCACCGTGGTCGCCAGTGGCGCGATCAGTGGGCGCATCAATGCAACGTCTCTTGCCCTGAGTACAGATGGTCCGGTCACGCTGGTCAACACCGGTTCGCGGCCGCTTACTATCGAATCGATGGAGACCGATCAGGCGGTTTCGGTGCAGACCCAGGGCAATCTGACGCTCAGCGGTCCGGTCACGCTCGCCTTGCAACGAAGTCTGAGTCTTCAGTCGCTGGCAGGCGCGATCGACGTTCAGTCGCCAGTATCAACCACTGGATCGCTTGGCTCAGTCACGCTTGATGCGGGCAATGGCCTGTCTGTGTCCGATGGAATTGCGCTCAGCACCACAGCGGCAGCGATCACGCTCGACGCCGGTCTTGGACAACTGGTGATGGGAGGCTCCACGAGCATCAGCTCTGGCACCGGCAAGATCACGCTGGAGGCCGACGGAAATGTCGTCCTGGGCCGCTTGCTGAGCGATCACACCCAACTCGCCATCAGTTCTGGCGGCAGTGTGGGCAGCGCGGTCGACACCGGGCAGACGATCGTCGCACCCCAGGCCACCGTGCAGATCGATACGGTACTGGGTGTTGGGAGCCTGAACACACCGCTCGAAACCTCAGTCGCCGGGTTGAGCATCAACAACACCGGTACGGGGGCGATTTATCTCGCGGACCTGGGCACCCTCGATATCCAGGCGATCAACCAGACCAACGGCAATGTCGTCATCGAAAGCCGGGGCGGCGCCTTGACCGTTTCCGGGGAAGTGACGGTCGCGCGCGGTGATCTGAACTTCCGCGGGTCGGGGCTTGATTCGCGTGTTCAACTGATGGGCGATGTGCGACTCACGGCGGGCAACGCGGCCATTGCGTCCGACAATGCCGACATCGTCTTTGGCGCCGATCTTCTGATTGCGGGTGATGGATCGATGACCCTCGATGCACCCGAAGGGTCGGTTCTGGTGGCACCGACGTACAGTGGTTGGATTCGCGATGCAGTGGTCAATGTGTCGACTGGCGCCGCGCCCTTCGATGATCGGGTCGACTGGGTCATGCGTCAGGCCAAGTTCAGCTTGGCAGTGCAGGGCGCCGATCAGGTCAATCAATCGCTGCAATCCCAGGGCACCACCGGCCCGAGGGCGATCAACCTGTCGCCGCTCGCGCCCGATATTGTCGACAGCGGCGCAACGTTTGAAATCACGATCACAAGAGGCGCTGTCGTCCAGCGCTTTGGCGTCCAGGTGGAATTCGACGCGACCACCTCGCAAGCGCTTATCCAGTCCCGCATCGCCAGCCAATTGGCCGCAGCGATCAATGCCGTGCGGGATGGCATGGGTCAGCCGATCTTCTCGGCGACAGCGGCCGCGCACGTATTGACGATCACGTCCGGCACCGATGGCGCCGAAATCGCCTTTTCCGCGCGCGGCGCGTTGCGCTCGGTCATTGCGGCATCGGATACCAACGCCCGGCTTGAAGGGGTCACCGACGGGATGATCCTGAGGCCAGCCGATGCGCCGAGGCTGTATTCGGCATCGGGTCAGGTGGTGATTCGCGCCAAGGGCGAAATCGGTCAGCGCATCGGTACCGAGGGCGGACTGGTCAACGATGGCGAATTCACCACCCGCTTCGTCCGGCTGCCGGGCGATGACTCGGATGGGCTCTTGGCGAGCCCGCTGGCGCTGGTGGTCGATGCCACCAACATCACGGTTGAAAGCGCAGAGCGTGAAGACATTGCATTGATCACGCCGCGCAGCGCCTCGCTCAACGCAGGCGGTGCCAGCGGCGGATATGTCGATCTCGTCAATCTCGATCGAAGCGCGAGCTCGAGCACGATCATTAATGGGCCGGTCGATGCGGCGGGAGAGGATGTGCTGCTGGTCAGCAATCGTCTCGAGATCGGACAGCCTGTCCGCAGTACCGGTGCGGTGCTGGGCATTCGACCGTCCGACCCCGAACTGT
>JBDLRB010000106.1:0-5956 GCA_039800205.1 Pseudomonadota bacterium
GTAGCTCAGTTGGTAGAGTCCCGGATTGTGATTCCGGTTGTCGGGGGTTCGAGTCCCCTCAGCCACCCCATATTTCGCCGCGTACATCACAGCGGTTTGTGCCGAGCCTGTGTCGCTTGAGGCCTCTGTCCCCCTTCGCGCGGTGCCTCAGTCAAACAGCCCATATATCTGATGCACCTGCTGGGATCAGTGCGCCCGGGCTCGGCGCTGATCCACTATCATTCGGGCGGGTTGCACTCACTCCATTAACCCTCACTCCCAAGGAACCTCTATGTACCGCCCCGCGTCATTGATTCGGCGTGCTGCATGCATTGGTCTTGCCATGCTTGCCACGGGTCTTGCCCATGCACAGTCCAATTCGGCTTACCCATCCAAGCCGGTTTCGGTCATCGTTCCATTCGCGCCCGGCGGCAGCGTCGATTCGGCCGCCCGCCTGGTTCTGCAGGGTCTCTCCGCACGTATGAAGCAGTCCTTCGTGGTCGAAAATGCAGCGGGCGCATCGGGGACGATTGGGACGCTCAAAGCGGTTCGAGCACACCCTGACGGCTATACACTGCTCTTTGCAGTGGCCAGTCCGATCAACGTTGCACCGGTCGTCAAACCCGAGATCGTTCAGTACGATGCGTTGAAAGACCTCGTCCCGATTGCCACCGTGGCCAGCTCGCCTTTCATCCTGATCGGTAGCCCCAAATTCGCTGCCAGGACGACAGCCGAGGTCCTCGAGGCCGCTCGACAGGCGCCGGGCAAACTCAACTACGGTACCGACGGCATCGGTACATCGATGCACTTGACTGCCGAGATGGTGAAGCTCAGTGCCGGCGTCAATATCGTTCATGTCCCGTATCGCAATGGGCCACAAGTCCTCACCGAGCTTTCGGGCGGCACCATCGAACTCGCCGTGATGCCGGTCTCTTTGGCTCAGCCCTTCATCCGCGACGGCAAAGTCAAGGCCTACGGGGTGACGTCAAAATCACGCTGGCCCAGCCTGGGCCAGGTACCAGCGCTTGCTGAGACCCCGGGGCTGGAAACGATCGATGTTGATTCCTGGTACGGTTTGCTTGCACCCAGAGGAACACCCGAACCTCTCTTGACTCGTCTCTTGGAAGCTCTGCGGGTCGTGCTGAAGGACCCGGCACTGATCGAGAAAATGAGTACTGCTGGACTGCAACCGATGACGATTGAACGCCAGGCCTTCGCTGATCTCCTGAAGCGAGAACGCGACAGCCTGAATGCCGTTTTGAAAGCGGCAGGAGGCAAGTTGCAGTGATGCAGCCCCTGTGCACAGCCCCTTTAGAGGAGTAGTGCCATCCTCGCGTGGCTGGTCGTCGGATTCGCCGGGCTGGCAATTGGTGCAACGTCCCTGGGCGGCGTCCTGGTCGCCCCAGCGCTGCATGGCTTGCGTGGCGATCCGCTCACTAATGCGATTGCTGCGTCAAGCTTTGCATTCTTGCTGACCGGTGCGCTCGCACTGGCGCAGTCCGCTGAGCCAACCTTGAAACAACTGCGTGCCGAGGCGCCGCTGCACGCAGCGGCGCTACTGGGTGCTGCAGCCGGCGCTGCCCAGACCGCCTGGGCCCCCGAGGCGTGGATCCGTCTGTGGATCGGCTTGATCGCGCTAGGGTCGGGCGCTTACAACCTCTGGGCGCTGTTCCGGGTCCAACACAGCACCCATCGAGACGCGAGCGCGCGGTGGCCTGAACCGCGGACACTCGCTGGCATCGGACTCGTCGTTGGCTTGGGGTCCGCGTTTTCTGGCACAGGCGGCCCGTTGCTCCTGTTGCCCTGCTTGCTGGCGGGCGGGTATTCAGTCGCACGTTCAGTTCGCTGCGCGCTAGCGATTCAGGTACCGATTGCCCTGGCGGCAACGGGCACGCACTGGCTGGCCGGTCGACTGGATCTCGCGTTGGGATTCGCCGTGGCGGCGATCCTTGTCCCGTGCGCCTGGCTAGGTCAGAGACTCGCTCTCCGGGCCTCCGATCGCAGGTTGCGGCAAATGGCATCCAGCATTCTGATCGGCACGGGCCTGTGGCTCGTTTTTGTCTGAGAACACAATGAATATCCGCGAACATCTGGAACATCACAGCGAAGTGCTGCTGAGGCCCGCATTCACCCTGATCAACCATCAGCCCGTCTCAGGACAGGCCGTTGTAATCCGAGCCGGTCGCTTTGCGGACGTGGGGCCTGCTGGGGAAGTCTGCGCACGGCACCCGCAGTTGACGCCACTCGACTTGCCTGATCGCTTGCTCATGCCCGGCTTCATCGACACCCACCACCACCTGACCCAGTCCTTCGGCAAGGGCGTCGCATTTGGCGAGCCGTCCGAAATTTTTCGCCGGATCTGGGTCCCGTTGGAGCAGCACCTCGACGAAGAAGCCCTGCATCTCTCGGCGCTGCTCGCCGGACTCGAGGCCTTGAGGGGTGGATTCACCGCGGTTTGCGACGCGGGCACCCGATCATCGGCGGGACTGCGCGCGATTGAAACCGCAATGCAAACAGCCGGACTGCGCTGCGTGCTGGCACGTACCTGCAACGATGCAGGAGCTCATGCTGATCAACAAACTGAAATCCTGCGCGAGGCGGAACGACATCTGGCTGCGCCCTCATCGAGCGGCCTGATTCACCCATCGCTTGCGGTCTCGATTCCCGAGGCGGGGACCGACTCGACGATCGGTCGGGTCGCCGCACTGTGCCGTGAATCTGGCGCACTGCTGCAGATTCACGTCAATGAGCATCTGGCCTCGGTCGAACGTTCGCTGATTGCTCGCGGCCTGCGTCCGCTCGAGGTCCTGCATCGAGCGGGGGCTTTGGGCCCTCACCTCCTGGCTGCTCACGCAACCTTGGTCACACCGAATGAAGTTGCCCTGCTGCGAGACACGGACACCGCGGTCAGCTACAACCCGGTCGCCAGCAGTTGGAAGGGCAATGCCGTCGCCCCTGCATTGCAAATGCATTCTCTGGGCATCCGGGTCGGGCTGGGTACAGACGGCACACGCAGCGATGCCTTCAGATTGATGGATGCAGCAGAAACCGCGCAGCGCTTCGCGTTCGGGATACCCATTGGCGATTTCTCGATGGGGGCCGGTTGGACATGGCTGGCGATGGCAACCGAATCGGGCGCTGAGGCCGCACGGCTCGACCGCATCACCGGGCGGATCGCCCCGGGCCTCGCCGCAGACTGCCTGTTCATCGATCTCGACGTACCCGAATTGACGCCAAGCTGGGATTTGCCCTGGGAATTGGTTCGACTGGCGAACCGCGAGCAAATCGAAGCAGTGATCGTCCAGGGCAAGCTGCGATTGTGGCGCGGGTGGCCCATCGACTGGGATGCTCGTGCAATGATGTCGCGGGCCCAGGACATCGCAAGGCGTGCAGTGGCGGCTGCGCCAATCCAGCGTATCCATCCGACCTCGGGCGCGGCACTCGCGTCCCACCGAGCATTCCGTCAGACTGACTGAGAGCGCGTTTCCACTCTGACCCGATCTCAGCCGAGTCAAAGCCTCACAATCCCTCGAATGCAGGCGGCCACCTGGCCGCCGACCCACACCTGCCCTTCGCTGTCCTGATCGATCAAGACCTCTCCAGCTCGACCCAGCGCCAGACCCTGTCGGGCCCGGTAGACAGCGGGCATCCGGTCCTCTGCAATCAACCACTGGGCGAGCGACGCATTCAGGCTCCCGGTCACCGGATCTTCGAGAATTCCGACCGGCGCGGCAAAGGCGCGTACTTCAAGCGCTGGACCGCGGCCATCCGGCTCTTCATAACGTGCGGCAACGCCCACCTTGACTCCAATCCGCTTGAGCATTGCATGATCCGGGGCCAGCGAACGGACTGTTGCCGGGTCTGCGAGAAGTAACCCAAGCCAATGCGGACCGTTATCGAGTTGCTGCGCGGCCTGCACCGCATCCGGCCGCAGTCCGAGCGCGGCGGACACGGCAGCAAGTTGTTCTGTGTCGACCGATCTGCGACGCAGCTCTGGCGCAGCGAATGCCCGATATCCGCCTTGCTCGCGCAGCCTCACAAGGCCGACCCCGCATTCCTGAACGATCCGATCCGGCCGCAGGGGCTGCCCGCCCGCCTGAACCCAGGCGAAGGCAGTGCCGAGGGTCGGGTGTCCGGCAAAGGGTAACTCGCCACCTGGCGTGAAAATCCGCACGCGGTAATCGGCCCCGGCCGCCCGCCCATGCTCGGTTGGCGGAAGCACGAATGTCGTTTCACTGAGTTGAGCCCAGGCTGCAAAAGCCTGCATGGCTGCGTCGCTCAGGCCCTCGCCATCAAGGACAACCGCAAGAGGGTTACCGCGCAACGCGGTGCCCGTGAAGACGTCGACCTGATGAAAGGATCGGTCACGCATGAAGGACATCTCCAGGATGGCCGGCGTACGTAGGCACGTGGCGAGCGCGCTCAGCCTCAGTACATTGTCGAACGCAGACGCTCAGGGTAGGCCTGATCGTACTGCGCCCCGCCGAGCACGCCTTCGGTGATCGCAGCGAGGATCGTACCGGTACTGGGCAAGGCGCTTCGCTTGACGTGCCGCTCCGGGTTCCAGAGTTCGGATCGCACCAGGGCCTTCGGGCATTGAAAATAGACCCGCTCAGCCTCAATCACAATCACCGATTGCGGCAGGGTGCCTCGATACTCAAACCGTGCGCACAGATCGGGATCGATCGAGAGGGTGGCCCGACCATTGACGCGCAAAGTCTCGCCCACCCCGGGGATCAGGAACAACAGCGCCACCCGCGGATCGCGCACGATATTGCGCAGACTATCGATCCGGTTGTTACCCCGACGATCGGGCATCCACAAGGTCTTCCGATCCGCAACCTGGACAAAGCCCGCCGGATCACCCCGCGGGGAACAATCGAGCCCTTCCGGTCCCGCAGTCGCCAGAACCGCGAACGGCGAGGCCTCGATCAACGCCTGGTAGTGCGGATGAATGTAGTCAATCTCCTTGGCCAGCGCCCCTGGCGAGGGCTCGCCGTACCGCGCAACCAGTTCGGCTTCGGTCTGAATCAACATGGCAGGCTCCGGGAGGCAAAACACTCAGGTCGTTGAGGGAGGGTCTGGAGACCCATCGTTCAGATCGACGGCGCGATCGAGTAAATGTAGTCTGCAATATCGCCCGGTCGACAGACCCAGACGAGTTCCGAGAACCGGGCATGCGCCAGACAGTGCTCCAGCGCGGTCTGGATTGGCCGGGTGCGAAAGGCCTGCCCAGCGATGAAGGTGTGCAGTACCAGCGAAAAAACCAGTGGCCGCCTCTCGCATTCACGGATCATCTGCTCGAATTGATCCACAATCATGTCGCTGAAATCGCGGGCCGACAAATGCTTGTAGGTCATCGCGGGAGAATCGTTTAATTCGAGCGAATAAGGCACTGCGAGAATCTGACCGCCGCGTGTCTTCATAAAGAAGGGCTGATCGTCCGACGCCCAGTCGAGCGTGTAGGTGTAGCCCGCCTCGTGCAGCAGATCGAGCGTCGCGTGGCTTTCGGCCAGCCAGGGGCCCAGCCATCCTTTGGGCGGACGACCCTCTGCCTGTGTGATTGCACGGGTCGCTTCAGCGATCAGCGCACGTTCGTCACGCTCCCACAGTTGCGACTGTCGCTCGGCGTTGGTCCGGCCGTGTCCGACGATCTCATCGCCGCGGCGCCGAATGCGATCGAAAATCTGCGGATGAGTCTCGTAGAGAAACGAATTGACGTTATGCGCAGCCGGCAGGCCCAGTTCATCGAGCATATCCAGGATGCGCGCCAGCCCCACGCGATTGCCATAGTCCCGCCAGGCATAGCTTCGGTGGTTGGGCGGCGGATTGACCATCCCGATTTCAGTGCCCAGCCCTGAACCGAATGCAAAATACTCAATGTTGTTGCACAAATAAAAGGCGAGCCGCTTTCCGTCCGGCCAACTGTAGTCAGCACGCTGGTCGATGGAAGAAAAAGGATAACGGCCGTGATGGG
>JBDLRB010000107.1:0-27327 GCA_039800205.1 Pseudomonadota bacterium
GGAGAGGATCAGAGCAGTGAGTCTATTGGCGCACTGGCCGAGCGACTCGCAGATTCACGCGCCGCCGCGACCGACGAGGACGACTCGGCTCTGGTCGAAGCCTGCGCAAGCTGCACGGGGCAACGGCTCAACCGGACCGCCCTGGCGGTCACCCTGGCTGGGCGTTCGATCGCCGAGCTGACCGCCCTGTCCGTGAACGACTGTGCCCGGTGGCTCGAGACCGTTGGCTTTACGGGCCGATCCGGGCTGATCGCGCGCGATGTGCTGACTGAAATTCGCTCAAGACTTGGCTTTCTGGGCGATGTCGGCCTGGGCTATCTGACGCTGGACCGGGCCGCACCGACCTTGTCAGGCGGCGAGGCACAGCGGATTCGGCTCGCCGCGCAATTAGGCTCGAACCTTCAAGGGGTCTGCTACGTACTGGATGAACCCACCATCGGTCTCCACCCTCGGGACAATCGGATCCTGCTCAAGACCCTCGAAGCGCTACGCGACAAGGGTAATACCCTGCTGGTGGTCGAACACGACGAGGACACCATCGCGCGCGCCGACCATCTCATCGATATCGGGCCCGGTGCCGGACGCCGCGGCGGCGAAGTCATCGTCAGCGGCTCGCGCGAGGCCTTGATGGCCGAGCCCGGCAGCCTGACCGGACGACTGCTCCGTGAGCCGCTGCGCCATCCCATCCAGGCGCGTCGCCCCTGTCCGAGCATTGGCGATCCGGACGGTCCGCCGTGGCTACAGCTGCATGGGGCCACCCTGCACAATCTGCAGGGTCTCAATGCTGCGATCCCAATCGGTCGCCTGACGGTCGTGACCGGTGTCTCGGGGTCTGGGAAATCGACGCTCGCCCGCGAACTGCTGCTTGCGAACATGAAGGCGCGGATCCACGCAGTGAATCTCAGGCGCACGCCCCCCCGTTGGTCGGGCCTGGACCGGATCGACGGTTGGGAACCGATCACCCGGGTGCTGGAAGTCGATCAAACTCCCATTGGCAAGACCCCTCGATCCTGTCCGGCCACCTACGTCGGTTTCTGGGATGCCATTCGCCGCCTGTTTGCCGACAGCGCCGAGGCGCGGCTCCGCGGCTTTGGTCCCGGTCGCTTCAGTTTCAACACCGGGGACGGTCGCTGTCCGGTCTGCGAGGGACAGGGCGTGCAGACCATCGAAATGAGTTTCCTTCCCGATGTGAAAGTGAGCTGCGAGGCCTGCAACGGTCGCCGCTTCAATCCCGAGACCCTGGACATCCGGTTGCGCGAGCGCTCGATCGGCGACGTGCTGGCGATGAGTGTGGACGAGGCGCTTGAATGGTTCGACGCACACCCGAGCATCGCGCACCCCCTTCGCCTGCTGCAGGATGTGGGCCTGGGCTACCTGACGCTGGGTCAGGCCAGTCCCACGCTATCAGGCGGGGAAGCCCAACGAATCAAGCTCGTGACCGAACTGGCCAAGGCCAGAGGACTTGCGGGTCTGGATGCGCCGGCGCGCCGTCAGGCGATGCGGTCGCCTTCGACGCACACGCTCTATGTGCTGGACGAACCGACCGTCGGTCTGCATATGGCCGACGTCGAAAAGTTGATCCGGGTCATGCACCGATTGGTCGATGCTGGCAATACGCTGGTCGTGGTCGAGCACAATCTCGACATCTGGGCCGAGGCCGACTGGATGCTCGATCTCGGGCCGGAAGGTGGGGCGGGGGGCGGTCACCTGGTGGCCTGCGGCCCCCCCGAGACCCTCGCGGATCGGGCCACAACGCATACCGGTCGGGCGCTGGCCGACTTCCTGAGCGAACGGACAATGGGATGAAGGCACGGCCCGTCATCGGACTGGCGCTGGGGAGCGGCTCGGCACGGGGTTGGGCGCACATCGCAGTGATTCGGGAGCTCGAGCGCATCGGTGTCGACCTTCGGATCGTGTGCGGAACTTCGATCGGTGCGGTGGTCGGCGCCGCTTTCGCGGCGGGAGAGTTGGACCGATTCGAGGAATGGGTCGATGGTCTCAAGATCGGTTCAGTCCTGGGCTTTCTCGATATCGGCCTCAATGGCGGACTCTTGAAGGGCGAACGACTGATCGAGTTCTTCAAAAAGCGCTTCGTCGACCGACCCATCGAAGATCTCACCCGACGCTTTGGCGCCGTCGCGACCGACCTGCTGACGGGGAGCGAGGTCTGGCTTCGTCGGGGCTCAACCACCGATGCCCTGCGCGCCTCCGCGGCCATTCCAGGCCTGTTCGCGCCTGTGATCCGCGACGGCAAACTGCTGGCCGATGGGGGCATGGTCAATCCTGTCCCCGTCTCGCTTGCCCGCGCGATGGGGGCCGATATCGTCATCGGCGTGGACCTGAACGCCGACTTGCTGGCGAGCCATCGCCGGGCTCTGGCACGCAGTGACCCCGAGGGCGCGAGCGGGTGGCTGGAATCCAGCGAGACCGGCCTCAAGATGCCCTCCATGATCGATGTGGTCACCGCAAGCCTGCATGTGATGCAGGCGCGCATCACCCGAAGCCGGATGGCCGGTGAGCCCCCCGACATTCTCATCACGCCTCGCCTTGCACACATGGGGATGCTCGATTTCCATCGTGCAGAGCCTGCGTTCAATGCTGGCCGTGAAGCGGTCATTGAGGTCATGTCGCAGTTCGAGGCCCTGGGCCTCGCCCGATCCGGCCGGTGAGCCCATGTTGCTGACGCTCCCCAATCTGATCACGATCATCCGGGCACTGCTGATTCCGGTCATCGCGTATCTGCTCGCCCGGCAGTTTTTCGATGAGGCCCTGATCCTCTTTACGCTCTGTGCAATCGGTGACCTCGCCGACGGTTATCTGGCCCGACGCTGGAATCAGCGCAGCCGCTTTGGCGCGATCGCGGACCCCCTTGCTGACAAACTCACCATGCTGACGGTGACCTTGATGCTCGCCGCCGAGGGGCAGTTGCCCGGCTGGCTGGCTGTGGCCGTCATCACCCGCGATATCGTGATCGTGTTCGGAGCCCTGGCCTTCCACTTTCTGGTCCATGAATTCGAGATGGCGCCCTCTCGACTGTCAAAACTCAACACGGCGCTCGAGTTCACCGTGCTGACGGCTGTACTGGTGAATGCTGCCGAGTGGCTGAACCTGTCAGTCATGCTCGGGCCGATGTACATCCTCGTCACGGCGACGATCGGTGCCTCGGGCCTGCATTACGTCTGGGTCTGGGGCCGGCGGGCACAACGCAGACTCAAGGGCTAGAATTCGTCCCTTCCTGCTTGAAACGGATCGACGGAGCGCCGAGTTGATGGAACTGAACCACGAAGAGGTCAAGACCCCGCCCCGCCCCGCCGCAACAGTGATGTTGCTGCGTGATACCGGCGACGGCCCCGAGGTGTTCATGATGCGCCGTCACGGCAATTCGGACGTACTGGGCGGCGCGTACGTCTTTCCCGGCGGCAAGGTCGATCCGGACGACCACGCGGATGAAATGCTCGAGCGCCTGGATCTCGACCTCGAAGCGCTGCATCAGCGCATGGGCGACCCGAACCTGGAGGCCCTTCGGGCGGCCGGCTACTTTGTGGCCGCAGCGCGCGAGACCTTCGAGGAATGTGGCGTTCTCCTTGCTCAGGGGGCCGATGCCACGCTCGCCCAGAGCGTCACCGCCCGGGCAAGAGAAGGCTACTCGTTCGTCGAACTGCTGCAGCACTTCAATCTTCGCCTGAACCTGCGCGCCTTGACGCCCTGGGCCCGCTGGGTCACGCCGCGTATTCCGTCCGCGCAAAGCAAGCGCTTTGACACTCGTTTTTTCGTCGCGCATGCGCCCGCCAACCAGGAGGCCCGGCACGACGAACGCGAGACGACCGAGGGCGTCTGGGTCCGGCCCCGCGCAGCGCTCGAACGGTATTGGGCAAGAGACATCGAACTTGCGCCTCCGCAGATCATGACGCTCGCTCACTTCGCGCGGATGCCCGATGTCGCAACCATCATGACCCTCGCGCAATCGCAGACCCCACCCCATGTCGAACCCGAACCGATCCGCTTGGAAGGGGGCGGCCGGATGGTCGCCTACCCCGGCGACGAACTCCACCCGGTACGCGAGATTGCGATCCCGGGCCCCCGTCGTCTGATCTGGCGGGAGGGTCGGTTCGAACCCATCGAAGGCGGTTTCGAGGCGTTTTTCCGGGATTGAAGTCGGCCTGGATCCGCCACCGCAAGACAAATCAGCCTGGTCGCTAGCGTCCAGACAGACAGTAGGCACCGCTGGTGGAGTAACCGCTGGGGCAACTGCCTTGTTTGGGTACGGCGTGTTTGGCGTTTGAACCGGCCAGGCAATATGCGCCGCTCGTGCTGTAGCCGCTGGGGCAGGCGCCCACTTTCTGGAGAGCGAACCGTGCCGAGTTGCCTGGGGCACAGTAGTTGCCACTGGTGGAGTAGCCACTGGGGCAACTACCGACCTTTTGCACTGGCGCCGCAACCGGCTCGGCCCATGCGGGTCCGGCCAGGGACAGGATCAAGACAGAAAAACAGATGCAGGCAGTGCGCAACATAAGCGGGCGATCCGTACGGACGGGTAGCGGAAAGTCTAACGCAGGGAACGCAAGGCAGGCCCCGCAGATCTCTGGAATTTCAAGCACAATCACTGTCGGACGTTTGACGGACCAGGGGGCCCGATCACACGCGACCGAATCGGGAGATGATCCGCAATGCACTACTCGACCGCAGAAAATGACCACGGCATGGCACACGACCCCTTCAAGGCGATTGTCGTCCCCCGCCCGATCGGCTGGATCGGAACCCTGTCGGCTGACGGCATCCCCAATCTCGCGCCCTACAGTTTTTTCAATGCCGTCAGCGACAAGCCACCGATGGTGATGTTCTCGTCCGCCGGCATCAAGGATTCGGTCCGCAACGTCCTGGCCACCGGCGAGTTCACCTGCTCGTTTGCCAGCCGTGCACTGGCCCGCGGCATGAATCTGAGCGCCGCGCCCGTCCTCCCTGAAGCCGATGAATTCGCACTCGCTGGCTTGGAGGCTGCACCGTCTCGCTTCATCCGCGCGCCCCGAGTCAGTGCGAGCCCCGCTGCACTCGAATGCAGACTTTGGAAAATGATCGAACTCCCGCAGTCCACACGGTCACCGGTCCCCTGGGTCATGATCATCGGCGAGGTGGTCGGCGTTTACATCGCCGATGAAGCCATCCGCGACGGCCGCTTTGACGCGTCCGGTCAGCAACCGCTGATGCGAATGGGCTACATGGACTATTCGGCCGTCGACCCGAGCGAGGTGTTTGAAATGGTTCAACCCGTCGCAAGCAGCGATGGGCGATCGCTCGTCGAGCGGAGCGGTACGTGGGATGGCACCTATCAGCGCACGGGCGACAAGCCGAGCGGCTGATCCAACCGGACGACGCCCGCACTCAAGCCCCTGGGTCCGCTATCGGGCCATTGAACAATGGCCGCCGCTCGCCGCCTGACCTGAGCCCGCAGCGATCAAAGGCGGTTCGTTGCGAAGATCAACGGGATCGGCTCGATACGCATCCCAGAGAATGAACCCGGCCAGGACGATCCAGAACGCAAGGACCCGCCCACGCCGGTTATCGAACGCTTGAAATCGATTCATCGGACTGCCTTTCAGAAGCGCAGCCGCGCACGCAGTCGGACTCCAAACAGCGTCCCGGCAAAGGCCATGGGCAACCACAGCCAGCCATGAACACTACCCGTCGAAATGCCACTCAGCAGCGCACCCACGTTACACCCGAACGCCAGCCTTGAGCTGTAGCCCATGAGAAACCCAGCCACCAGCCCGATCGCCCATTGATGACCCGTGAGGGGCCGGTCGGCCTCGGCACCGGCGCTCGCGACCCAGAGCGCTCCGGCCAGAATCCCGATGTTGGTGATAGACGTCACATCCATCAGCAGGGTCTGGGCAAGCCGAACCGAGTTGCCCGTCTGCGACCAGAAGGCATTCGCTGCGGGGTCCCACACGCCCGCTGCGACGGCGACTTTCGCCGCCCAGAGACCGAAACCGTACACGACCCCCCAGGGCTGCCCGGCGATCAGCAAATTGAGCGTGGCGAGCACTGCGAGCGCGACCGCTCCCAGCACCCAGCGCCGCGCAAACCATTGTTTACCCGGCCCGACCCAGACCCGGACGGCAAGCGCCAATCCGAGCAGCCCAAGCAGGGTCAGGAGCAGCGCCCCCTGCGCTCCGAGCGATGCGGACAGGTCGACCGGCTCAATCGCGCCCAGTGAAAGCCAACGGTCCAGATGAGCCGAGCCTAGAAAACTGCCCAGCGCGAAAAGCGGGAGGATCGCCATGTTCAGCGGTACACCCAGGCCGGCCTTGTAGAGCGTACCCGACCCGCAACCGTCCGCAATCTGCATCGTCAAACCAAACACAAAGGCCCCGATCAGAAGACTCACGCTCAGCGGGCCCAGTGCAGCATGCAGTTCTGAAAACTGGCCGATCAGCGGAATGGCGGCCAGGGCGGCGAGTGCGAGCAGCACAATCTGGCCCGTGACCCCCGAAGGATCGCGATTGCAGATCAGCTGCCGCCAACCCGTGGTGAACCCAAATCGCGCCGCAGCCAGCGCGGCGCCCATACCGATCCCCACGACAAAGAGCACCGCCTGACGGATTGAAACCTGCAAGGCCACGACGAGAAAGAAGGCGACCATGAGGGCCGCAAGCGGAAGGCGCTTCATGTGCGTTCAGTTAAAGGTCTTTGCCGCCCAGATCTTCATGTCGACCAGCAATTGGCCCACCCGACCCGGACCCTCCACCGGAAGCGCCTTGGGCGAGTTGGTCCAGTCCACCATGGAGCCTGCGTAGAGCTTGACGTTCGGCTGGCCCAGCACCTCGGACAACGCAAACCAGTTGGTCGCCGCCCAGTGCCCCGTATTGCAGAAGGACAGCGTATCGCGGCCCGGCTCGAGCTTGAGTGCCGCAGCGACCGACCGCGCCTCTTCAACCGAGACGAAGCTTGCGCTTCCGGGCTTGAACCAGCGGTCATGGGACAGATTTTCAGCGCCGGGCAGGGTGCCCGCCACCTTCGCCCCGGCATGGCGGTTTTCGCCACGGAAAAAGCTTGCGGGTCGCGCATCAACCAGCAAGACCTTGTGCGCTTCGATCGCCTGCGCGACCTCGTCGCGGGTCGCAATCATTGTCCTGTCGATCTGAGGCGCGAAGCGACTGGGTTCGTGAGACGACGAACCGTGCCGAATTTCGCCGCCCGCCGCGACCCAGGCCCGGTAACCGCCATTCAGAATGGAGAGTTCCTTGATCCCGAGCACCTTGAGCGTCCAGTAGACCCGGGCGGCTGCGCCAAAATCGGTCGCATCCGAGCCGTTGGCGACAACGACCACGTGACGATCGGCTTCGAGACCCAGGCGCTGGACCAGGGCAGTCAGCTTCGACAGTTCGGGCAACTCGCCCGGATTGGAGGCCGGACCGCGCCACTGGCCATACGGCGCGTTGACCGCGCCCGGCACATGGCCGCTGGGGAAGTACTTGGGCTCGCGGATGTCGATGACCCGAAGCTTCGATGGTTGATCGAGCAGTGATTCGAGTTGACTGGTCGTCAGGAGGGGCGAGGCGGCGATAGCCAAGGAACCGATCGCTGCGAGCAGGCCGGACAGGATCAAACGGAGGATTGTTTTCATGGTTCGTTCACTGAGAGAGCGCGTGACTCAACGGTTTAACTTGAAGCCGGGAATGATGACGACCATTCTTGATAATTAAAACGTATTTGTTTTTATTTGTTTATGCTTATTTTGTATTTTAAAGGACACCCCAACGTGTCGGATCGAGCGCTCCTTCGATAGAATGAACCAGTGCAAAAAGTGCCGATTCTTGCCACAGAACGAGCCTGACCTCACCGCGGCCTCATTGAGTGTTTACCGGAGACCTTTCGATCATGCCCTCAGACGCGCCCAAGGTGACCAATCGTCTGTTACTCGATGCTTCCTTCGCGGGCGATGGCCGGGTCATCGCTCGTCCCGGATCCCCGGGCGATGATGAGCGCGCACGGGCGGTGCTTCCGCTCGCCGATGGACGGTTCGTGGTTGCCGGCTGGGCCGAAGACGCAAGCGGCAGTCGATCGGATTTTGCCCTGGCGTGTTTCCTGCCCGATGGGCAGCTCGATCCGGGTTTCGCAGAAAGCGGTCTGCTCACCATCGATGTCCATGGCATCGATCAAGCCCTCGCCCTGGCGCTACAGCCAGACGGCAATATTCTGGTCGCAGGATCAAGCGACAGCGAGCCGGACGGCTCGGGTCGCAGTCTGTCCGTGGTCCGTGTCTCGGCTGACGGGCAACAGGATGCCCAGTTCGCGACGCAGGGCAGCCTGGTCCTGTCGCTGTTCGATGAGCAGGGCGGCCCCGAAGAGGGAGAGGCCACGGCCCTGGCGGTTCGGACCGACGGCTCGATCATCGTCGCCGGCCAAAGCGGCTATGAGTACATCCTCGTCAGCCGAACGGCGGACGGGGCCGCCGATACCGCCTTTGGACCGGAAGGCAGCGGCATCGTCCGTGGCAGCTTCGTGGCCTACCGGGAATCAAACGCCGAAGCGATGCTTCGCCTGTCCGATGAGCGTTTGCTGGTGGCCGGTCAGGTGTATGACGGCGAAGGGGGGTTCGACTTTGCCCTGGCCCGCCACCTCGCCGACGGCACACTGGACCCCAGCTTCGGGACCAACGGGGTGTGGACGCTCGATATCGGCGACTACGATCAGATCCGATCGCTCGCCCTGCAGGCCGATGGTTCGATCGTTCTGGCCGGTTCGACCGGCGCCATCATCGATTCGACGATCGACCAAACCGACGGCATCGTGATTCGCCTCACGGCTAATGGCCAGATCGACCCCCAGTTTGGCGGTGGCGATGGACATCTGATATTCAATGTCAGCGACAACGATCAGTTTGAGAGCGTCGTGGTTCAGGCGGATGGACGCATGATCGCAAGTGGTGCCCATTCAGGCGGTTACGGCGAGGCGTGGATTGTTTCGATCCCGCCTGACGCCGCCACGGCCGCAGACACTCAATCCCTGTCGACCCTCTTCGATGCGGGCACGTCCGCTCTATACGCGAGTGCTCTGGCAGCGAACGGCCAGTTGATCGCAGTGGGGAGCAGCTACGGGGGCGACAGTGATCCGGGGGATCATGATTTCGCCGTCCTGCGTCTGGGCACGGCGTTCACCCCACCCCGCGCTCTGGCGGGCCACTACTTCACTTACACCCTGCCCGACGACCTCTTCGTCGACCCCGATGCCGAAGCGATCGTGTACTCGGTCAAGCAGGCGGGCAGCGCTGCCCTCCCCGACTGGCTGAACTTCAACCCCTCGACCCGGGTTCTGTCCGGCACGCCGGGCGACGACGATTCCGGCGTTCTGCAACTCGAGGTCAGCGCGAGCGATGGGCTGAGCGTCCATCGCATCATCGCCCCGTTCCGGGTCGACACGCCCTTCGTTCTCTCTCTGATCGACCCCGACGACAACCGGTGGAACGCCGACCGCCCCTTGGGCACCCCCGGCACCGTCCTCAGCTATAGCTTCATGGAGCAAACCCCCGGCTACGCCGAAGGGGTCGAGGCGGAGAGCTTCCTGCCGCTTGATGGCGCATACCGCTCGGCGGTTCGGGAGGTGCTCGCGATGTATGCCGGCCTTGCCGGCCTCTCATTCGAAGAGCGAACGGACGAGGCAACATCAGAGGACGGTCTGGCCACCCTGCGCTTTGGCAGCTATCACGAACCTGGTAGCGGAACTGCCGCCTACGCCTACACGCCCGGCCCTCAAGAGGAATCGGGCGATGTCTGGATCAACCGGCCGGGCACCGACACCTGGGACACCCCGTCACCCAACTCGTATGCCTTCAGTGTCCTGATCCACGAGATCGGCCATGCTCTGGGACTCAAACATCCAGGCCCCTACAGCGCTGACGAATCGCCGCCCTTTCTGTTTGCCGATTTTGGGCTGGAGGATACCGAGCACCAGACGGTGATGTCCTACAACCAGCGTGACGACACCTGGTTCCCGGACGGTAAAGGCGATTCGTCCCTGATCAGTCCGTCGACCCCGATGCGCTATGACGTCGCCGCAATCCAGTTCCTGTACGGCGCCCGCCCCGACGCCACTGAGGGCGACGATCAGTACACCTTCGACTCTGCACAGCCGTTCATCCAGAACCTCTGGGACGCGGGGGGCACGGATACGCTGGACGCCTCGAACTGGACCCACTCCGTCACGATCAATCTGCAACCCGGCGCCTTCAGTTCCCTTTATTTTGCTGCAGAGGAGCCCGACGTCCTTTGGTACTGGGGCTACGAGAACCTGTCGATTTCATTCAACACCTGGATCGAGGTCGCTCTGGGCGGCGCAGGCGACGACACCCTGAGGGGCAGCGAACGCGCCAATACGCTTAAGGGCGGCCCCGGTGACGATACCCTGATCGGCGGCTCGGGCCAGGACATCGCTCGCTACTCGGGGCTCTCGACCGATTTTGACGTTCTGCCGCAGGCAGACGGCCGATGGCGCGTCACCGACACACGCTCAACGGACAGCGAAGGCAGCGACCTTCTGGCTGATATCGAACGCATCGCCTTTCTTGATCAAACGCTGGAGTTACCCGACACCTCGCCGGTCTTCGGCCAGGTCTATCACTGGCGCACGCACACCCTGCTTGCCGGCCTGAGGGCCCAGGCGTCTGCCCTCAGCACGTCGGACCCGATCGTTGTCGCCGATGACACGGGAGCGGATGGCCGGTTCGACCTCGGCTACGTGCCCCTGGGCCTGTACGACCTGGAGCTGACCCGGACCGCCGGGGCGGATGAAGTCAGCGCAGCCATCACCTCAGCCGATGCCCTGGCCGCGTTCAAACTCGCACTAGGCCGCAATCCGAATCCCGATCCGAATGGTCCTGGCCCGCAACAGGCACAACCCGTCTCGCCCTATCAGTTGCTGGCCGCCGATGTGGACGGCGATGGCAGGGTGACCCGTGAGGATGCCGCACAAATCCTGGCCCTGGCCCAAGGGCGCGGCACAGCGAGCGCTACGCAATGGCTCGCACTTCCCGAACGGACGGATCTGTCCGCCATCGGCCGCGAATCGGTCGCTGTCCCCGATATGGAAACGGTCATTGAGGATTCGAACGCGCCACACAACTATGTTGCTCTACTGCGTGGCGATATCGACGGCAGCTGGCAGCCTCCGGTGGAAAGCGAGTCGCTCGCCGCAGGCTATCTCGAGCGCTTGATTGCAGCCCGGGGCGACCTGCTCACCCCGTCCCAATTCGGATTACCGTCGACCATCATCGTCGGGGCCTGAGTCCTCATCAGGCCCGATCACGGCCCCCGGGCGGGGCGCCGTCAGGCCAGTTCGCGCAAGACCCGCTCCAGCGTGGAGAACAGGCGATCGATGTGCGCGGGCTCGATGATCAGCGGCGGTGACAGGGCAATGATGTCGCCCGTGACCCGGATCATCAGCCCCGCCTCGAACGCGGCACGCATCGCATCAAACGCCCGGGCACCGGGCGCCCCCGCACGCGGCTCAAGTTCGATTGCCCCGATCAGACCGATATTGCGTAAGTCGATCACATGCGGCAGCCCCCGGAGCGAATGCAGGGCATCGGCCCACAGCGCACCGACCCCTCCGTCCTGGATGCGGGTCAACAGGCCCTCACGCTCGTAGATATCGAGCGTGGCCAACCCGGCTGCACAGGCCAGGGGATGACCCGAGTAGGTGTAGCCATGGAACAGCTCGATCAGATGCTCCGGGCCCTGCATGAAGGCGTCGTGAATCGCGTCGCGGGCAAAGACCGCCCCCATCGGGACCGTGGCGTTGGTCAGGCCCTTGGCCGTGGTGAACAGGTCGGGCAATACGCCGAAATGATGACCGGCGAAGGGCGAACCCAGACGACCAAAGCCGGTGATGACTTCGTCAAAGATCAGGAGGATGCCGTGGCGGGTACAGAGTTCACGCAGTCGCTGGAGATACCCGACCGGCGGAACCAGCACCCCCGTTGACCCGGCGATCGGCTCGACGATCACAGCGGCGATCGTGTCCGCGCCATGCAGCGCAACCAGGCGCTCGAGTTCGTCCGCCAGCTGCGCCCCCCAGGCGGGCTGACCACGAGACCAGGCATTGTGCTGCAGCGAGTGCGTGTGGGGCAGGTGGTCGACCGCGGGCAGGAGGTTGCCCGAAAAAGCGCGCCGGTTGCTGACGATCCCGCCCACCGAGATGCCCCCGAAGCCCACACCATGGTAGCCCCGCTCGCGGCCGATCAGCCGGGTGCGCTGCGGCTCGCCCCGGGCCCGGTGATAGGCCAGCGCGATTTTCAAGGCGGTGTCCACCGACTCAGAACCCGAGTTGGTGAAGAAGACCTTGCCAAAGCCCTCTGGCGCGATCCGGGTGAGACGTGAGGCAAACTCGAAGCCGATCGGATGGCCGAACTGGAATGAGGGCGCGAAATCAAGCGTGTTGACCTGGCGCGCAACCGCCTCGGCGATCTCGGCACGCCCGTGCCCGGCGTTCACGCACCAGAGGCCGGCGGTGCCATCAAGGACCTCACGGCCGTCGTCGGTGCGGTAGAACATCCCGCTGGCGCTGGCGAGCATCCGGGGCTTGGCCTTGAACTGCCGGTTGGCAGTAAAGGGCATCCACCAGGACGACAGATCCAATGCTGCCGACGGGGCCAGTGCATGTTTTTCGGGTGCATTCATGGCACGCTCCTCATTGATTTCGCAATCTTATTCCGAATCGCCCGCAAAGCCGAGCCTGCGAACACTCCGGTATGCTTGGCGCACACGGGTCGTCGGAGCCGCGCGCGCCGGGGACGCGTTCAGACTGAACTCCGAACAGGATGCGCCCCATGGCCCTGCAACAGACGATCGACACGCTCCGTACCCTGGTCGCCTTTGACACCACCAGTGTTCACAGCAACCTCAAGATGATCGAATGGGTCGCCGAGCGCCTCGATCAGCCCGGCATCGCGGTCACGATTCAGCACGGCGAGGAAACCGGAAAAGCCAACCTGTTCGCAACCATCGGGCCCGCCGAGGTTCCGGGTCTGATGTTGTCGGGCCACTCGGACGTCGTGCCGGTCGCGGGACAGGTGTGGTCCAGCGACCCCTTCACCCTGACCGAGCGCGCCGGACTGCTGCACGGCCGGGGTTCGGCCGACATGAAGGGCTTCATCGCGTGCATGATTGAACGGGCGCCTGAATGGGCCGCAATGAACCTGCCCCGCCCGATCCACATCGCGTTGTCCTACGATGAGGAAACCAGCATGCGGGGCATGCGCCAGCTGGCGGCTCAGCTGGCCGCCGCCCCGGTCAAACCGATCGGATGCGTGATCGGCGAGCCCACCTCGATGCACATGGTCGTCGCCAACAAGGGGTCCGCCGGCTACCGGGTCAAGGTTCGTGGCCATTCCGTCCATTCGTCCCTGCGCGACAGTGGGGTTTCTGCGGTTGAGGTGGCGGCCGAGATCGTCGTGCACTGTCGAGCCCTCCAGGACCAGATGCGCGCGCACGGCCGCCACGACGGCTTCGAGTTTCCGCACACCAGCATCCACGTGGGCCGGATCCAGGGGGGCACGGCGCACAACATCACCGCCCGCGATTGCGAGTTTCTCCTGGAAATTCGTGCGTTGCCCGGCATGACAGCGGCGGCGATCGTTCACGACATCCGCACCTGGTGCGAGCAGACACTGCTGCCCGGCATGCGCGCGGTTTCACCCGATTGCGCAATCCTCTTCGAAGAGATTTTCGATACCCCCGCGCTGGACGAACGCGGAAACACCTATCTCGCCGAGGCACTCAAACCCCTCTGTGCACATGACCGCTTTGGCCGGGTCAGCTTCGGAACCGAAGCGGGTATCCTGCAGTCGGTCGGTATCCCAACCGTCGTGTGCGGGCCCGGCCGTATCGCGGTGGCGCACCAGCCCGACGAGGGCGTCGAAATTGAACAGCTCGAGCACTGCCTCGGGTTTCTTGGCCATTTGTCCGCTCAGCTCCGGGCCGACCGTCTGAAACTCGCTGCCTGATCGCTGGAATCCGAAGTGGGCTTGCCGCCCCTCAAGGCGAGATCGCCCTGATCACCCGACCATCGTTGCGTTGAAAGAGGCCCCGGGGCACCGGGGCCGTCATCGTGCAATGCCATGGTTGATGAACCCTCCCCCCCCGTTTTTCGCGCTCAAGCGCTCAAGCGTGACTACCCGTCAGGGGGCGGTCTCGTTCAGGCGCTGCGCGGCGTTGACCTGAAGATCGAGTCGGGCGAACTGATCGTTTTGCTTGGTCCGTCGGGCAGCGGCAAGTCAACCCTGCTGAATCTGCTGGGAGGGCTCGATACACCGACCAGCGGAACGCTCCGATGGCGGAACCTCGATCTGGGCCGGGCGAGTTCGCGCGAGTTGACCCGATATCGACGGGCACAGGTGGGATTTGTCTTCCAGTTCTACAACCTGATCGCAAGCCTGACTGCCCGGGAAAATGTACGCCTGGTGACCGACCTGGTCGAGCGACCCATGGATGAAGCCGAAGCCCTCGGGCGGGTGGGGCTCGGCAACCGGCTGGATCACTTCCCCGCCCAACTGTCCGGGGGCGAGCAGCAACGGGTGGCGATCGCCCGCGCAATTGCGAAACGACCCGATGTGCTGCTTTGCGACGAACCGACCGGAGCGCTGGATTATCCAACCGGGCGAACGGTCCTGGAGGTCCTGGAATCGGTCAACCTCGAATACGGGACGACCACGCTGCTGATCACGCACAACGCGGCCATCGCGGGCATGGCCAGCCGGGTCTTGAGACTGGCAGACGGCCTTCTGGTCGAGGATCGCAGCAACCCCCAGCGCCTGACCCCGGCCCAGCTATCGTGGTGAGCGCGCTCAACGCCAAGCTCTGGCGCGACCTCAAGGCACTTCGTATGCAGGGCCTCAGCATTGCCCTGGTGGTCGCTTCGGGTATCGCTGCCTACGTGGCAAGCATGTCCACCCATGAGTCGCTGAAAGATGCCCGCGACCAACACTACGAGCAGACCCGCTTTCCAGACGTGTTCCTGGACCTGACCCGCGCCCCCCTTGCCTTCGCATACCGGGCGGCCAGCCTGCCGGGTGTGGCCGCAGTGCGCGCGGGTATCGCGCATGCCGCGCGAATCGATATCGCCGGAATCGACGACCCCCTTTCGGCGCGACTCTTCTCAATGCCCGACCCCGACGATATCGGTCGGCTGACCCTGCTCGCCGGTCGCTGGCCCCGAGCGGGGTCCAACGAGATCCTGCTGGGCGAAGCGTTCGCCGAGAAGCGAGGGGTCCTGCCGGGGCAATCGCTGCGCATCCTGCTCAACGGCCGAAGCGATACGCTGGTGGTGACCGGGCTGGTCTCATCACCGGAATACATTCTTGGCGCGGCGCACGGTGGCCTCTCGGATGACCGATCCTTTGGCCTCATCTGGATGGATACGCGACGGCTGGCCCGGGCGCTCGACCTGGACGGTGCCTTCAACACCATTGCGCTCAAGCTGGCCCCGGCCGCCGATCGCGAAGCCGTCATCGCCGAGCTCGACCAATTGCTGGCCACTCAGGGGGGACGGGGAGCCTATGGTCGCGAGGACCAGTTCTCCAATCGGGCGCTCTCTCAGGAGATCGCCGAACAGCGGGTCTTCGCCACGGTCCTGCCCGTGATCTTCCTGGCGGTCGCCGTCTTCGTGCTGCATGTCGTGCTGACCCGACGGGTCAGTACCGAGCGGGACCAGATCGCGACCTTGCGCGCGCTGGGGTATGGCGCCGTGCGAATCGCCTCGCATTATCTGATGATCGCGCTGCTGATCGCCACGGCGGGCGCGATCATCGGCGTGGCGATCGGCGCGCAGCTCGGACAATGGCTCACCGGGCTCTATTCGGGATATTTCCGCTTTCCTGACTTCAGGTGGTCACTGAATCCTGGGGATGCACTTGCCCCGGCCGCAGTCGCCCTTGCGAGCGCGGCAGTCGCCGCGAGCCTCTCGGTGCGAGAGATCCTCAAGCTCTCTCCCTCTGAAGCCATGCAGCCCCCCGCGCCGCGCGTCTGGCGGCATCGACCGCGGACCCCAGGATCACGGCGCGTACGGCCCATCGACCTCATGATCCTGCGGACCCTGTTGATGCGCCCGCTCCGATCACTCTTCACTCTGCTGGGCATCGCCGGCTCAGTCGCCATCCTGATCTCGGGCAGCTGGTGGCGCGATGCGATCGACCACCTCCTCGCCATTCAATTTGAACTCGCGATGCCTGCCGACCGCTACCTGGCCCTGCAACCCGCCGTCGCGGGCGCGGCATCGGCCGAACTGCAGCGGCTGCCTGGTGTGACACAGGTCGAACTCCAGCAAGGTCTGCCCGCAAGACTCCACGGTCCGTCCGGGCAGGAGCGGACCCGGCTTGAAGCGCTCGGCGTGCACGATACGCTTCGCAGGCCCTATGGCGTCGATGGCCGTCCCAGTCCGCTCCCCGACACGGGCGTAGTGCTCCCCCAGCGACTGGCCGACCGATTGGGCGTCCGCGCGGGCGACTCGATCGAGGTGGAACTGATCGAGGGGCGACGGCGACGGCAGTCAATCATCGTTGATGCGGTCTTTCCCGAACCCATGGGCCGCAGCGCTTACATCGGGACCGAAACCCTGATGCGACTGAACGGGACGCTCCTCCAGTACGACCAGGCGGCTCTGCGCATCGCCCCGGACGCCGAGTACGCACTGACCGAAGCGCTGCGAGAACATCCCCGCGTGATCGGTCAGTTCCGCAAAGCGGAACTGCTGAACCGAATTCGAGAAAGCTCAAGGCGCAACATGCTGGTGTTCTCGGCGGTGCTGACCGTGTTCGCCTCGGCGATCGCGATCGGTGTCATCTACAACAGTGCGCGAATCGCGTTATCCGAACGACGCTGGGAACTGGCCACACTCCGGGTGCTGGGCATGACCGAGGGCGAAGTGGCCCGGTTGCTGTTGGGCGAGCTGGCCCTTCAGACCCTGATCGCGATGCCGATCGGCTGCCTGGCGGGCGTTGCACTCGCCCGCCTGCTTGTCTCGATGATGAGCGAGGGGACGTTCACGATCCCGGTCATCATCTGGCCGCGAACCTACGCCTGGGCGATCGCAAGCGTATTACTGACGAGTCTGATCAGCGCGGTTCGGGTCCGCAGGCGCCTGGCACGACTGGATCTGATCGGGGTCCTGAAGGTCAGGGAATGAGGGTGGAACGATGAAACGGCTGCGCTTTAGCGCATTCATTGTCGCGATCGGCCTGGTCGCGAGTGTCCTCGTTGCATGGGTCCTGCGTCCGGCGCCTGTGCTGGTCAGGCAAGCAGTGGTCACCGTCGGTCGCTTCGAACGTACGATCGAGGAAGATGGTTTGACTCGCGTCAAGGATCGCTTCGTGATCAGCGCACCGCTCGCGGGGCAGGTTGGCCGCACCCGGCTGCAGGTGGGCGACCCGGTCACGGCGGGCCAGACGCTTTCGACGATCAACGCGCAACCGCCCGCGATGCTCGACTGGCGTACGCTGGCCGGTCTGAGCGAACGCGCCGCTGCCGCCGATGCGGCCGTTCGCGGCGCCATTGCAACGCGGGACCGGGCACGGGCTGCGGTCGAACTTGCGCGGAACGAAGCGGACCGACACCGCCAACTGGCAACGGGCGGCTTCATCTCAGACGCAGCGCTGGAGGCGACCCGACTGAATCTTGAGGAACGTCGGCAGGCGCTGGTCGCAGCCGACATGGCGCTCGAAAGCGCCGAACACGACCATGCGGCCGCTCAAGCCGCGCTGATGCACAGTCGGCAAGGGTCGGAGGCACTGTCGGCCCGGGCCGCAGCCCCGCTCCCGGTCATCGCACCTGCAGCGGGCCGGATCCTGCGCATCATTCAGGAATCGGAAGGCTTCGTCCCAGCAGGAACGCCCCTCTACGAAATCGGTAATCCGGACAATCTGGAGATCATCGTCGACGTCTTGAGCCAGGACGCCGCACAGATCCATCCCGATCTCCCTGCACGGGTCGCATTCGGTCTGGACAGCCCGAGCCACCCCGCGCAGGTCACGTTGATCGCACCGGTCGCGCACACCAAGGTGTCCGCGCTGGGGGTCGAGGAGCAACGTGTTCGGATCACCCTGGACTTCGCGCCCCCCGCAGGTCTCCTGATCGGCGATGGGTGGCGGGTCAATGCCCGTCTGATCGTGCGGGCAGAGGACCCCGCGATGATGATTCCCAACGGGGCGATCATCCGGCAAGGTGAGCTGTGGCGGGTTTTTGTCGTCGAGAACGGCCGAGCGCGGCTTCGGCCGGTCGAGGTGGCCGAACGGAACAACCGTTCCAGCTGGATTCGCAGCGGTTTGAGACCAGGCGAAACACTGATCCTCTACCCCCCAGCAACCCTGCGCGAGGGCATGCGGGTCCGCACCCAGGCCAGCCTGAATACCCCTTCGGGGTGAGCGCTTCCCGTGTGCGACAATCGGCCGGTCCAAACACTGAGCGATGCGTACGCATCGCGTCGCCTGCCATGCTGTTCTGGTCAACCATCGCTGTCATCACCCTCCTCGTCTTGTGGGCCGTGCTCTGGCCACTCGTTCGCAGTCGCTCGGACAGCGCGGGTGATGATCGCGACCCGCTGGTTGCCGTTTATCGGGACCGTCAGCGCGAGATCGAATCCGAGCGCGCGTCGGGCCGGCTCAGCGAGGCCGAGGCCGACGCAGCGCTGGACGAACTCGTGGCCCAAATGGCGCGTGAACTCCCGGAGCGTCCAGTGGACGGGCCCGGCCCGATGCCTCGCTCGCCCGTCGGTGCCCGCCTGATTGCCGCACTACTGGTGGTCCTGGTGCCTGGTCTCTCCGGTCTCATCTACCTGCAACTCGGCGCGCCCGAGCTGACCGACCCGGACACGCTTGCTGCACTCAGCGCGCCCCCCCGGTTCGAGCCGGCACAGGTTGAACAACTGATTGGACAAGTCGAGGAGCGGGTCCGCTCAAACCCCAACGACGGAGAAGCCTGGTTGGTGCTGGCCAGCGCTCGCAAGTTCCAGGGTCATCACGCGGGCGCGGTCGAGGCCTTTGAACGAGCCCTGACGCTCAATCCCCCCGGCGCCCGGATGCTGGCCGAATTCGCGGAATCCCTGGCCCTGCTGGCGCAAGGCAGTTTTGCCGGGCGGCCGCTCCAGTTGCTCGAGCAGGCGCTCGGCGTCGATCCGGACGATTCCAAGGCGGTCGCCTTGATGGGCGCGGCGCAGTTCCAGATCGGCAATTACGGCGCAGCACGGGCTCTGCTCGGGCGCCTGTTCGAGGCCTTGCCCAGCGACCAGACGGATCAGCGGGCTGCGATGGCCGAAGTGATCAAGCGAATCGATGACCGGATTGCCGCTGAAGGCGGTACATCCGCAAGCGGCGGCACGGCGCCGCGCCCCACCGGACCCTCTGGCGCATCGACGCCTCCCTCTGCGAATGCGACCGGGATTCAAGGCGCCGACGCACCGGGCGTCGAGGGGAGCGTGCGCCTGGACGCCGCACTGACCGAGCAGGCGGCGGGGGCGGGCACGCTCTTCATCACCGCGCGAGCCGTGACGGGGCCCCGGATTCCATACGCCGCACTCAGAATCGACCAACCTCGTTGGCCGCTCGAATTCAGGCTGAACGACCGTCTGGCCATGGATCCCTCAAGGCGTCTGTCAACCGCCTCCGAAGTGGTGATCGAAGCGCGACTGTCCCGCAGCGGGACGGCGACGCGGCAGGCAGGCGACCTGTACGGCACCGCGGGACCGGTCGCGCCGGGGGCCACGGGCCTGCGGATCGTCATCGACCGCATCGTCACGCCGTGATCGGACGGACACTCGAAACCGTTCCGGCTGGATCGCCCATGCTGTCGGTCAGAGAACTGGCCTGCACGGTGGGCCTTCGCCCACTCTTTTCCGGCTTGAATTTCGATCTGACCGCGGGTCAGTGGCTGCGGCTGACCGGTCCCAATGGCTGCGGAAAGTCCACGCTGCTGCGCTCGCTGGGTGGGCTACTTCGCCCAACCGAAGGCCAGATCCTCTGGCGGGGCCGCAGACGCGAGCCCGGCTCACCGGACTGGCGCCGCGAAATGCTCTACCAGGGCCATGCCTCCGGCTGGAAAGATGTGCTGACCGCCGGGGAGAACCTGAGTCTGCAGATCGAACTCGATCGCGGGTTCGGCCCGACGGTCGACGAGATCGATGCCTGTCTGGACGCGGTCGGTTTGTTGAGGCAGCGACCTCTCCCGTTCCAGCGGCTGTCGGCGGGTCAACGCCACCGGTTGTCGCTGGCGCGGCTCCATGCGTCTCATCAAGCGCTGTGGCTCCTCGACGAGCCAACGACTGCTCTGGACGCGGCCGGTCAGCAGCAGTTTGGCGAACTGCTCGACGGACATCTCACCCGCGGGGGCTGCGCCATCGTTGCCACCCATTTGCCGATCGAGTGCCGCGCGCCGGCGCACCCGCTCGAGTTGGCCCGGTTCGCGCGACGACGATGAGCGGAACGGCGCCCACCCCTGCTGAACCGGACCGTCACGGGGCCCTGGCGGCACTCCTCTGGGGCTGTCGCCGCGACCTCCGGCTGGCCCTGCGGGCACGTGCCGAGCTTGTGCTGATCCTCATCTTCTTCATTCTGGTCGCATCGCTCTTCCCGCTGGCACTGGATCCGGATCCCGTGCTGCTGCGGCGGATCGGCCCAGGCGTTGCCTGGGTGTCGGCCCTGCTCGCAACGCTTCTGGGTCTGGCCCGGCTGTTTGCACTGGACCATGCGGACGGGACGCTCGAACAGATGCTTCTTTCGCCCGCGCCCCTGCCCGCCCTGCTTGCCGGTAAGGTCCTCGCTCACTGGCTGGTGAACTGCGCGCCGCTCGTCCTGCTGGCGCCGCTCTCAGGACTGCAGTTCGGACTGAGCTGGGAATCGATCGCCATCCTTGCCCTCAGTCTGGCCCTCGGTACACCCGTACTCGCGTGGATCGGCGCAGTCGCCGCCGCCCTGACCCTCGGAACGCGGGGAGGTTCATCCCTCCTGGGGCTACTGGTTTTGCCACTTGCGGTTCCGGTTCTGGTGTTTGGTGCCGGTTCGGTCGAAGCCGCTGCGGCGGGGCTGGGCGCCGAGGCGCACCTGTCCCTGCTGGGTGCCGCAACGATTCTCGCTTGTCTGGCAGGGCCATTCACGACCGCTTTGGCCGTTAAAATTGCGTTTGAGTGACATGAAAACGTTTCGAATCTTCAGATTTGCCTCGCCGGCCAGCTTCTATCCGCTGGCGGGCCCTTTGGCGACGATCAGCGCGGTACTCGCAATCGTGCTGGCCATCGCCGGCCTCTACATTGGCTTTTTCGTCGCGCCCACCGATTACCAGCAGGGCGAGTCATATCGAATCATCTTCATTCATGTTCCGGCCGCATGGATGGCCATGTTCACCTACGTGGTGATCGCCTTCTGGTCGCTCTGGGCCCTTGCGCTGAACGCCCGGCTACCGGCCATGCTGGCTCAAGCGCTCGTCCCGACCGGGGCGATGTTCGCCTTCATTTCACTGTGGACCGGCGCCTTCTGGGGCCGCCCCACCTGGGGCACGTACTGGGTCTGGGATGCGCGACTCACTTCCACGCTGATCCTGTTCTTCCTGTACCTTGGCCTGGCTGGACTACGCGCGGCCATCGACGATCCACGGCGCGCGGACCGTGCCTGCGCGCTCCTGGCGCTGGTCGGCGTGGTCAACGTCCCCATCATCTATTTTTCCGTGCGGTGGTGGAATACGCTGCATCAGGGCGCGACGATCTCGATGACCGCTGCGCCCAAAATGGCCGAAACCATGCTGACGGCCATGTTGCTGATGACCTTCTCGGCCTGGGCCTACACCATCTGGGTGGCCTTGCGTCGAGTCCGTGGAATCATCCTCGAACGCGAGGCGCACACCGAGTGGGTCGCGGACGAGCTCAGGCGGGAGGGACTGCTGCGATGAAGGAATGGTTCGCCATGGGTGGCCATGGCTTTTATATCTGGTGCTCGTATAGCGCGCTGGCGATTGCCATCGGGGTGGAACTGTACCTGCTGAAGCGGGAACGACGTCGCAGCCTCGAGCGAGCGCTTCAGCACCGAACCGAGCAGGAGTGGTCCTGATGAAGGCGAGACACAAACGACTGGCCTGGATCCTTGCAGGCGTCGCCGCCCTCGGCGTGGCGATCACCCTGGTACTCAATGCATTTCAGAGCAATCTTGTCTTTTTCTTTACACCGACCGAGGTCGCGGAGGGCAAGGCACCGGTTGACCGGATCTTCCGGATTGGCGGCCTGGTCAAGGAAGGGAGCCTGAGTCGCGAAGCCAGTGGCACCCTGGTCCGGTTCCAGGTCACCGACAACGCCCGCACCATTCAGGTCGCGTATAACGGCATCTTGCCCGACCTCTTCAAGGAGGGCCGGGGCGTGGTCGCGCAGGGATCCATGCAGTCGGACGGTTCGTTTGTGGCCCGCGAGGTGCTTGCCAAACACGACGAGAACTACATGCCGCCCGAAGCCGCCGAGGCGCTGAAACGGGCGGGTCATCCGGTCGGTGCGCCGGAGCAATTCCGTCAGCCGCCCAAGCCCTGAGCGTCCAGCGATGCGGTCGGTCCGTCCCATCGGCGGAAGGACGCCGGGCCGTCGACCAACACCCCGCGAGAAACGATGCCCGAGCGGGCACATGAAGGATCCGAGATGATTGCCGAACTGGGACATTTTGCAATGGTGCTGGCGCTGGTGCTTTCGGTCGCACTGGCCCTCATTCCAATGGCCGGCAGCTTTTTGAAGCCCGCCTCCGGTCGGCCCCTGATGGACTTCGCAGCCCCGGCCTCGCTGGCGCTCTTCGCCCTGTCCCTGTTTTCGTTCGTTTGCCTGGGCCTGCTGTTCGTCGGCAACGATTTCACCGTCAAACTGGTCGCCACGCACTCGAACCTCTCGCTACCGATCGCCTACCGGGTCGCGGCCACCTGGGGCTCGCACGAAGGATCCATGCTGCTCTGGGTGCTGATGCTGACCGGATGGACCGCTGCGGTCGCCCTCTGGTCGGGCTCGCTGCCGCAGGTGCTCCGGGTCCGCATTCTGTCCACACTTGGAGGGGTATCCATTGGATTCCTGCTCTTTCTGCTCTACACCTCCAATCCCTTCGAGCGGATGGTGCCGGGTCCCGCTGATGGCCGCGATCTCAATCCGCTTCTGCAAGACCCCGGCATGGTCTTTCATCCGCCCCTGCTTTACATGGGTTACGTGGGTTTGTCGGTGGCCTTCGCCTTCGCCGTCGCGGGGCTGATCGGCGGGCGGTTCGACGCGGTATGGGCCCGGTGGGCCCGCCCCTGGACGACCGTCGCGTGGGCCTTCCTCACGCTCGGTATCGCGCTGGGCTCATTCTGGGCGTACTACGAGCTTGGATGGGGCGGCTGGTGGTTCTGGGACCCGGTCGAAAATGCGTCCTTCATGCCCTGGCTGGTTGCGACGGCCCTCATCCATTCGCTGGCGGTCACCGAAAAGCGCGGCACCTTCCGCAGCTGGACCGTACTGCTCGCAATCCTCGGATTCAGCCTCAGCCTGCTCGGCACCTTCCTCGTTCGCTCAGGGGTGCTGACCTCGGTTCATGCCTTCGCCACCGACCCGGCACGGGGCGTCTTCATCCTCATTTTCCTGGCGATCGTCGTCGGGGGCTCACTGCTGCTCTACGCGTTCCGTGCGCCTGCGATCGGTAACGGCGCAGCCTTCGGCCTGATCTCACGCGAATCGATGCTGCTCGCCAACAACGTTGTCCTGGTGGTCGCAATGGCCGCCGTGTTGCTGGGCACGCTCTATCCGCTGGTTCTGGATACCCTGGAACTGGGCAAGATTTCGGTCGGCCCCCCCTACTTCGACGCCGTCTTTTTCCCCTTGATGGCCCCGGCGCTCTTCCTGATGGTCGTAGGCCCCCTCGCTCGATGGAAGGCAACTGAGCTCCCTGACCTTGCCAAACGACTGCGCTGGGCGTTTGGCGTTGCGGTGGCCGCGGCACTGCTTCAACCCCTCACAGGCGCAGGCTTCAGGCCCGTCGCAGCGATCGGTCTCGCGTTTGGCCTGTGGGTCACCGCTGGAGTCCTGATCGCGATCCTCGAGATGATGCGGGGACCTGGCGGACGATTCGAACTGCGGCGCGCGCGAATGCATCCGGCAAGCATCTGGGGCATGCATCTCGCTCACCTGGGTATCGCCGTATTCGTGCTCGGCGTCACGGTGGTCAAGAGTACCGAGACCGAGCGCGAGTTGCGCATGGCTCCGGGGCAGCACGTCGAACTGAGCGGTTGGCGCGTCGATTTCAAGTCGCTCGAAAAAGTGGCCGGACCCAACTACGATGCCACGCGCGGTCGCTTCGAATTACGCCGCAGCGACGATGCGCTGGACACTGAACCTCGGGCCGTGCTGAGGCCGGAGAAACGTATCTATCGTGCCCAGCAACAGCCGATGACCGAAGCGGCCATCCGGCGGAGTCTGCTACGGGATATCTATGTGTCGATGGGCGAGCCCCTGGGCGGGGACAACTGGGCGGTCCGTGTGCATGTGAAGCCCTTGGTCAACTGGATCTGGCTGGGCTGCGTGCTGATGGCGCTGGGCGGGTTCGTCGCGATCGCTGACCGCCGCTACCGGCGCCGACTGGCCGAGCGCGAGGGACGCGTCACGGCCCGTTCGCAGGCGGCGGGTCTCGCAGGCTGATCTCGATGAAAACACTCCGTTTGCTGATCCCGATTGCCATTTTCGCGGGTATCGGCTGGTTCCTGCTGAAGGGGCTCGATCGTGATCCCCGTCAGGTTCCCTCACCCTTGATCGGTAAACCTGCGCCCGCTTTTTCGCTGCCGCATCTGGAGCAGGCGGGTCATTGGTCACCGGAGGCGCTGCGCGGTCAGGTCTGGCTCCTGAACGTCTGGGGCTCGTGGTGTGCGGCCTGCGTCATCGAGCACCCCTTGCTCAACGAACTCGCTGAAGCGAAGCTCGTTCCGATCGTCGGCCTGGCCTGGAAGGACGCGCCCGACAACTCGAAGGCGTGGCTGCGGAAATACGGCAATCCGTACTCGGTCGTGGTCACCGATCGCGAGGGCAAGGCGGCCATCGACTGGGGGGTTTACGGGGCGCCCGAGACCTTTCTGATCGACAAACACGGCGTGATCCGTTACAAGCAGATCGGCCCCTTCAGCCCCGAGATCATTCGCGACGAGTTGCTGCCGATGGTACGCAAGCTCCAGCAAGCCCGCTAAGGAAGACCGCTGATGAGCGAATCCGTCGATCCCGCACGACTGAAAAAACTGTCCGAGGAATTGAGATGCCTGGTCTGCCAGAACCAGACTCTCGCTGATTCCAATGCCGATCTGGCGGTCGATCTGCGCCGGCAGGTCGAGACCATGATCGCATCGGGTCGAAGCGACCGTGAAATTCGCGACTACATGGTGGACCGCTACGGTGACTTTGTGCTCTACCGGCCACCGATGCAAGGCAATACGCTGGCGCTCTGGCTGGGTCCGTTTGCCATGCTGGCTGGAGGCGGGCTGATCTGGTGGCTGGTCCAGCGAAGAAGCCGAATCGCTGCACGCCAGGCTGAGCAGCCTGCGGCGAAGAACGGATCCGCCCAAGCGGGCGTCCCATCGCCCGATCGGGATCAGATCGCGCAGGCGCGCGCGCTGCTCAAGCAGCGCTGAAGTTGGCCGGGTGACCCCCGACCCGTCACACGCTCAGCGCGTAACCAGGCGTCCGGCCGCTTCGTCGAATCGCGCCCGCAACTCAGCATAGTTCCAGGTCACCGGAAACTGCGGAAATTCCTTGACGATCGATTCAGGGGGATGGAAGAAGAAGCCCGCATCGGCCGCACCCAGCATCGCCGTGTCGTTGTACGAGTCGCCGGCTGCCATCACCTGATAATTGAGCGCCTTGAAGGCGTTGACGGCGGCTCGCTTCTGGTCAGGCATGCGCAGTCGCCAGCCACGCACGGCGCCCTCTTCGTCGATCTCGAGTCGATGACATAACAACGAAGGCCAGCCCAGCTGACGCATCAAGGGCGCGGCGAATTCGTAGAACGTATCCGACAGGATGAACACCTGATAGCGCTCGCGCAAGCCGTCAAGGAACTCCCGCGCGCCGGCCATCGGGCCCATGCCCTCAATGACCGCCTGGATGTCCGCAAGCTTCAGCCCGTGGCGATCCAGAAGATCGATTCGAAACTGCATCAGTTTGTTGTAGTCGGGCTCGTCACGCGTCGTTCTCGACAACTCGGGGATACCCGATCGCCGTGAGAACTCGATCCAGATTTCGGGGACCAGTACACCTTCGAGATCAAGACAAACCACCTGCACGATTGCCCCCGCCATGCGTTTCAAGGAGGCGCAATGATAGCAGTCGGCCTTGACCGTCAACGCGCAGCACGCGCGCGGTATACCGCGTCCAGCGTAATCTTGCGCACTTCGATCTTGCTCTGTTCAATGTGGGCGGTCAGCAGTCGCTCGGCCTCCTGGGCGCGGCGCGCCTTCAAGGCCGAAATGATCATCGCATGCTCGTCGTAGGTGGTATCGATGCGATGGCTCTTGGTGAAGTCAAGTCGCCGCACAAAGCGGATTCGTTCGGTGATCTCGTGGTGCGTCTTGGCAATCTCCGGATTGCCGGCTTGCTCAACCAGGCTTCGATGGAAGTCCTCATCCAGCAATCCGACCCGAGCCGCATCGCTCAATCGCTCGTCGGCTGGGACTTGCCAGAGCGCCGCCAGCGCGAGGAGCCCCGGCCGCGCACCGTCCTGCTGGCAACAGACACGGACTGCAAAACATTCGATCAGGACACGAAAATCATACAAGGCATCCAGCCGGTCAAACTGGAGCATGGGAACGACCCAGCCCAATCGGGGAACGGTCTCGACCAGGCCTTCAATCTGCAAGCGCTGCAGCGCCTGCCTGAGCGGCGTGCGACTCAAGCCCAGCGAGTCCGCAAGCTCGGTTTCGGACAGCCTGTCGCCCGGCAGCAAGACAAAATCAAAGAGTTTCTGCTTGAGACAACGATAGGCCTGCTCTGCCAGGGTCTCGCCCGCATCAGGCATGCGCAAGGGTGTGGCCATCACTCGATCTCATGGAGCAACCTCTCAGACAGACAAAACCGAACAGCAGACCCACCGCCGGACGATCAGCGTCTCAACCCCCGGGGGCGGCGAGCCCCAGATGATAGCGCCAGCCCCCCGAAGCCGTGATGTCCGTCGAGTCGTCCAGGCCGCAGGGCTCACAGATAAAGCCTTTGACCCACCGCCCATCCTCGAGTTCCACGCTCCCGAGGCCAAGCGGCGGTGCGATTCGCGCCAAAAAGGGCCCGACCGCATGAAGCGGAAAGGCATACACCTCGAGCTCGATC
>JBDLRB010000108.1:0-9863 GCA_039800205.1 Pseudomonadota bacterium
AGGCATCCTCAGGCTCCAGTTGAAAACTCAGTTTGCTGCCGGCCTGTTGACCCACGAGACGGTGCGCGACGGCGGGTAACAGCGCATCCTCCTCGCCGTGCAGGTAGGTCAGTTCACGATCCGCCTCGTCGAGCAGTTCGCCCTGCGCATCGCGGATTCGATAACGTAATCGAACCCAGGTCCCATCGGTAATTGCCAATGACATCGTTCGCTCCTTGATACTGATAGACTCAAAAGGCCTTCACGCAGAGAGATCATGAGCCCTGTTGCCTCCCCCCGTCCCGCCCCGCCTGAAGCGCTGCCGCCCCTGGGCGAGATGGCGATCAAGGATTTTCTCAGAGACTACTGGCAGAAGCAGCCTGTGCTGATCCGGCAGGCGGTGCCTGCGGGCGCCTGCGCACCGGTCGATGTCAATGCGCTGCTCGAACTGGCCGAAGATGATGGGGTGGAATCCAGACTGATCACAGCGTTTCGGGGTGCCTGGCAACTGCAACACGGCCCCTTTGAACGGGGCGATCTGCCGGCCTTGTCACGCAAACGCTGGACGCTACTCGTCCAGGGCGTCGACCTGCATGTTGACACCGCACACGAACTGCTCGGTCGATTCCGCTTTCTTCCAGATGCACGGGTCGATGACCTCATGATTTCGCTCGCCAGCGATCAGGGCGGCGTCGGGCCCCACGTCGATGCCTACGACGTGTTCCTGCTCCAGGCCTGGGGCTCGAGGCGCTGGCAAATCGCCCCGCCCGGCAATGATCAACTGAAGCGAGGCCTGCCGCTCAAGATCCTTGAACGCTTCGAGCCCACGCAGGAGTGGCTGCTCGAGCCCGGGGATATGCTCTACTTGCCGCCCGGCTGGGCTCACGATGGCGTCGCCCAGGGGCCGTGCATGACCGCCTCAATCGGCTTTCGAGCGCCCTCACGAAACGAATTCCTCCGTGAATTCCTGGTCGCCTGCGCGGATGAGCTCGACCCCCTGGACGACCCGCGCTTCACCGACCCGACCCGCCGCGCATCGCCTGGGCGTGCCGCGTATGTTCCGGACGATCTGAACGGGGTGCTTTCAGCCTGGGCGCGACACTGGCGGCCGGACCCCACCGCCATCGAGCGATTTATCGGAAGCTATCTGACTGAACCCAAACCTTCGGTCTGGTTTGAGTCACAAGCGCTGCCCAGCCCCGCGACGCTGGTTCGAAGGATCGCCCGGAACGGTCTTCGCCTCGACCGGCGCTCACGCATGCTTTACCGGGGCGAACGCGTCTTCATCAACGGTGAAGCCATCGAAGCTGATCCGACCACTCAGGACGCCTTGGTCCGATTGGCTGAGCATCGGTTCATCCCGCCCGATGCACTGGGCGCACTCCTTGGACATTCGCCCTTCCTCGACTTGATCCGACAGTGGGTCAGCCACGGCTGGGTGCGGATCGGTTGAAACGCCCCACGCGACGCCCCCGCGTCAGGCACCGGGATGAATCGAGCACCGCTCAGACCGTCATCCAGGCAAAGCCATTCTCCTGGCCGGCGACGGTCACTGCATCGGGTTCACATTCCAGGACCGATACCAAGGCCTCACGCGCGAGCGATTCGGTATTGTTTTTCTGGCTGAGGTGAGCGGCAACGACCACCCGCAAGCGGCTGCGATCGAGGCCTGCAAGGATCTGGGCCGCAGCAGAATTCGCCAGATGACCATAGGGCCCACCAATCCGGCGCTTGAGGGATTCGGGGTACCGCGGATTGCCCGCGAGCAAGCCCTGGTCGTGATTGCATTCGAGCACCAGCGCGTCCAGCCCCGAATACGCGCGCAGCACATGAGGCGTCCCGTGCCCGATATCGGTCAGCACACCCAGTTTCAGGCGACCATCATCGATCACGTACTGCACCGGCTCGCGGGCATCGTGTGGCACGGCAACTGGCGTCACCGAAAGCCCCCCGACCTCGATCGTGAGGTCCGGAAGAATTTCCTGAATGCGAACCGAATCCGGCACCGCGCCGGCAGCCACTCGGGTTCCATGGGTCATGAAGACCGGGATATCGTGAGCCGCAGCCAACCGGAACACACCCCCCAGATGATCGCCGTGCTCGTGCGTGACCAGGATCGCATCGATCTGGCCCGGTTCGATGCCCGCCGACTGCAGGCGCTGACGGGCCTCTCGCAAACCGAAACCGCAGTCGATCATCAGGCGGGCCGCGCGCACCCCGTCCTGACTTTCGATCAACAGACCATTTCCCTCGCTGCCACTACCCAGGCTAGAGAATCGCAAACCAAGCTCCGTCGGACGGCACGGCCCCCGATTCAGCGGGAGAGTTCCTGGTTCAGTAACTCGAGCATGCGTTGAACGGTGGTGAGATCAGCGTCCCGAACCGGCTGGCCCTCCTTGTCAAGGACAACGATCCGGGTGATTGATCCCGCTGCGGTCAGCAGAAACCGGAATTGCTGGCTGAGCGCCGCCCGTCCGCCCCCGAACAATCGGGAGAAGACGCCCGCACTGTTGGCTGCTGCACGCGCCTGCTCGTCGGCATCAATGTATCGAACGAAAAACACGCCCGCGGAACGGTCTCTGTCTTCGATCGTGAAACTGCCGCGATCAAGCGCCAGGGCAACGGTTCGCCACGCCCGGTCGAAGGGCTGATCGAGCTCGATCCGACGCTGAGCACCCTCGCCCGCGAGGCGGGATACCAGTGCAGGCCGAGCGGCGGCGGCGGTCGCCGTCTGAGGCGTCACGCCTGGCCGGGCTGCGTCGGTGGCCGAGGCCGAAGGCCGTGCATCACGACCGCCCAGGCGGAGCATCAGGCGGTTGAGGAACTCAGCCTCGAGTTCTGGATCGCTGGGACGCGGCTGCCATACAGTCGAATCCTGCTGGGCGCTGGCGTAGACCTCGATCATGCCGCGATGACTGATGTGGATCTCGGTCCCGGCGCTGGTTCGTTCGAATCGGGTGCGGAATCGATCCCGCTCGCCCGTGGAATACAAATTGTCGAACACGCGACCCAGTGTTCTGCGAATCAGGTCAAGCGGGATCTTTGCACGATTCTCGGCCCAATCCGTTTCGAGAATGCCCGCCTCGGGCCGTTCGGTGGCCATTCGGAAACCATTGTCGACCCAGAACTCCCGCACGGCCGACCATAAGGTCTCGGGCGCCGCATCAACCACCAGCCAACGCCGCGCACCCTCGCGCTCGATTCGCAGGCCCTCGATTCGGGGCAGGATCACGTTCGCCTGCGATGCCGCCGTCGCGGGTCCCGTTGCGACGCGTCCGCGCTGCTCGAAACCGGACAGCGTGCGATCCTTGGGTGTATCCGGGATGCGAAAACGGGGATCGGCCCGGGGCGTCACCAGATCCGGGGGCACATCCAGCGCCTGCCGCGTGGTGGCTGAACGGTAGTCGATCTTGCCCTTCTCCTCGGCCCATTCGGTAACGGCGCACGCGGAAAGGAAGGCAAGCATTGCGCCCATCAGGGCAATGCGCGCCCCACGAACAACACTGGACATATCAGACTCCCGCCGCCCGAAGCGCGGCCCGGACGACATCATGGTATGCGGCGGACAGCGGGGTCAGGGGCAAACGGATACCCGAGCCCATCAAGCCTCGCTCGGCCATCGCCCACTTGATGGGAATCGGGTTGGCCTCAACGAACAGCTTGAAATTGAGCGGCAGTAACCGGCGATTGATGACAAGCGCGTCGTCCCAGCGCCCAGCGAGAGCGGCCCGACACATGGAAGCCACCAGGCCAGGCGCAATATTGGCGGTGACCGAGATCACGCCGTGCGAGCCCATCGCCATGAGCGCAAGCGCAGAGTCATCGTTGCCGCTGTACACCGCAAAGCCTTCCGGCAAGCGCGCGAGCAGGTCCGAACCGCGGGGGATATCGCCGGTCGCATCCTTGAGCCCGACAATGCCGGGCACCTGCGCCAGGCGCAGCACCGTGTCATTGGAGAGATCAGCCACGGTGCGGCCCGGTACGTTGTACAGGATCACGGGCAGTCCGGCCTCTTCGGCGATCGCACGAAAATGCTGGTAGAGGCCCTCCTGGGTGGGCTTGTTGTAGTAGGGCACAACCTGGAGCGTGGCGCTGGCGCCCACCTCACGCGCGTACCGGGTCAGTTCGATGGCCTCGCGCGTGGCGTTGGCCCCGGTCCCGGCGATGATGGGCACTCGGCCCGCCGCGTGCTCCACCGCGACCCGGATCAGGGTGCGGTGTTCGTCGACATCGACGGTGGGTGACTCGCCGGTGGTGCCGACGGCGACGATGGCAGCAGTGCCCTCGGCGATGTGCCAGTCAATCAGTCGACGATAAGCGTCAAGATCCAGACTGCCGTCCGGATGCATCGGGGTAACGATTGCAACAATGCTGCCCTGGATCATGGTCTCATTCCGGGGAAAAGTTCATTCTAGCGCGAAGGCCTCGAGGTCGGCAGTTTGCCTGACTGCGCGCAGGCGCTGAATACGCGCCCTGCGCCCAGCCGTGACGACCCCGTCCTGATAGGCAATGACATGCAGGCCCGTAGCCTGCGCCCAGGCAAAGAGTTCACCCGACGCAAGCAGGTAATCGGGGTTGCTGGGGCGACCATAGCGTTCGTTGCCCTGAGCAAAGGTCTCGTAGATCATCAGACCGCCGGGACGAAGCAATCCGGCCAACGCGGGCAGACGCGGGCGAAACAGATAGTTGCACACCACGACCGCATCGAAGCCGGCGGGCTCGAGCGGCCAGGGATCGGCCTCGAGGTCGGCCTGGAGGAGGACAAGCGAAGACCGCGCCGTGCCCCCCAACGCCTCAGCCTGACGAGCCAGCACCGACAGCGCTGCTGCGTCTCGATCGACCGCCGTGACCGTCAATCCCCGCTGCAGGGCGGCGATACTGTGGCGTCCGGACCCGCAGGCAAAGTCGAGCACATGCGAACCGTCGGGCACACCCCGCAAACCATCGAGCACCCAGGCCGAGGGGCGCCCCTCAACCATAACTGAGGCCCATTGCCTCGCGAACGTCGCGCATGGTGGCTTCGGCCGCCTCGCGGGCGCGTTCGCAACCGTCGGCAATGATGTTGCGCACCAGGCTCGGATCATCAAGATAGGGTTGGGCACGCTCTCGAAACGCCTGCTGCTCGGCAAGCACCGCATCGATGACCGGCTGCTTGCACTCCAGACACCCGATCCCCGCCGTGGTGCAACCCGTCTGGACCCACTGCCGGGTGGCATCGTCGCTGTACACCGCGTGCAATTGCCAGACCGGGCAACGCCCGGGATCCCCTGGATCCGTGCGCCGCCCGCGCGCAGGGTCGGTGGGCATGGTCCGGATTTTCTTCTGGACCGCCTCAGGCTCCTCACGCATGGCAATCGCGTTGCCGTAGCTCTTGGACATCTTCTGGCCATCGATACCGGGCATTCTGGACGCTTCGGTCAGGAGCGCCTGAGGTTCGGAGAGGATCAGCTTGCGGCTACCCTCGAGAAAACCAAACAGGCGCTCACGGTCGCCCATGCTGAGGTTGGCCGACTGCTCGATCAGCTCACGCCCCTGTCGCAAGGCGTCCTCATCCCCCTGTTCCTGGAAGCGCTTGCGCAGTTCCTCATAGAGCCGGGCCCGCTTGCTGCCCAACCGACGCATGGCGTCCCGGGCCTTGTCTTCAAAACCCGGCTCGCGCCCGAACAGATGGTTGAACCGGCGCGCAACCTCGCGGGTGAGTTCGATGTGCGGTACCTGGTCTTCGCCCACTGGGACCCACGCCGCGCGATACATCAGGATGTCGGCCGCCTGAAGGAGTGGATAGCCCAGGAAACCGTAGGTGGACAGATCCCGGTCGCTGAGCTTTTCCTGCTGATCCTTGTAGGTGGGCACGCGCTCAAGCCAGCCAAGCGGCGTGCACATCGAGAGCAGCAAATGAAGCTCGGCATGCTCTGGCACGCGGGACTGGATGAACAAGGTGGACTGCTGGGGATCGATCCCGGCAGCGAGCCAATCAATCACCATTTCCCAGATGTTGCCCGCAATCACTTCCGACGAATCGTAGTGGGTCGTGAGCGCATGCCAGTCGGCCACGAAAAACATGCATGGATGCTCGGACTGCAGCCGGACCCAGTTTTTCAGGGCGCCGTGATAGTGGCCCAGGTGCAGGGCACCCGTGGGCCGCATGCCGGAGACGACTCGTTCTTGAAACATGTCAGCCTGCGAAGTTGAACAGCGTGGAAATCAGCTCGACGCCCATGCGGAATGCGGGAACCGTCAGCATGCCCAGCACGCCCGTTGCGAGCAGGGCCAGTACGATCAGGAGCCCGTAGCGCTCGATCCGATAAAAGGCGATGGCCGCCCGGACGGGCAGAAAGGCTGCGACGATACGCCCCCCATCCAGCGGGGGCAGTGGAAGCAGGTTGATCACGGCCAGGCCGACGTTGACCAGGATGCCAGCCTGCGCAACCCTCAGCAGAAACTCCTGATCGAGACCGGCCCAGATCTGCAGCTTGAGGGCCAGCGCCCAGGCGAGCGCCATCAGAATGTTGGCCATCGGACCCGCCGCAGCAACCAGACCCAGATCGCGGCGTGGCCGTCGCAGGCGCGCGACTTCGATCGGGACCGGTTTGGCCCAACCAAACAACAAACCGCCCCCGCCGAGCGCCTTGCTGGTCAGCAGGATGAGCGCCGGTACGATCAGTGTGCCCACCGGATCGATGTGTCGCAGGGGATTGGCGCTGACTCGGCCGAGCTGACGGGCCGTCGGATCGCCCAGGCGCGCGGCGACCCAGGCGTGCGCGGCCTCGTGGAGGGTGATCGCAAACAGCACTGGAATTGCGTAGACCGCAATCAGCTGGGGCAGACTCAGATTCATCGCCCGATTCTACCGTGAGCCCAGATCGGCCTGGCCGAGCCCCAGGCGGACCACCCGCGGTTCGGAGGCCGTCAAGTCGATCACCGTGGTCGGCTCGATCCCCGAGACACCGGTATCGATCAGCGCATCGATCCGTTTGCCCAACCGGGCCTCGATCTCGTCACAGTCGCTGAGCGGGTGCTCATCACCCGGCAGCTGGAGTGTGGTCGCGAGCACGGGCTCCCCGTGCATTGTGAGCAGGCTTGTGACCACCTCGGAATCCGGCAGACGAACGCCGATCGTGCGTCGTGAGGCCTGCTGCAGTCGCCTCGGGACCTCGCGCGTGGCCGGCAGAATGAACGTGAATGGGCCGGGCACAGAGCGTTTGATCAGTCGGAACTGCAGCGTGTCGACCTGGGCGAAACGGGACAGTTCGGACAGATCGCGGCACACCAGCGTCATCAAGTGACGGTCATCAAGCTGGCGAATGGCGCGAACGCGCTCGAGCGCTCCACGTGCAGCGATCGCCCAGACCAGCGCGAAGCAGGCGTCGGTGGGCATCGCCACGACCCCGCCCCGCTGCAAGGCATCCGCTGCGTGCTTCAGCAGGCGCGCCTGCGGATTGTCGGGATGAACGTGCAGCCGCTGAAACATGAAGAGGCCCGGATCGGTTGAAGAGACGCACTCCGGACACACTCGGGCTCAAACGTCCCAGTCCGCCCAGACGGGCTCGAGCGTATCAGGTAAGGGCGGTAATCGGCCCAACTCGATGTGCCGTTCGCCGGGCGCATGGAAATCCGATCCACGCGAGGCTTTGAGGCCTGCCTCGCGAACAATCCGCGCAAAGCGCCCGTACTGCTCGCGAGAGTGACTGCCGCAGACCACCTCGAGCGCTTCGCCCCCCAATTGGCGGAAGCGGTCGATCAGGGCCCAGAGCTGGGTGTCATTGAAGCGGTACCGCCCCGGATGCGCCAGGATCGCCACACCGCCTGCGCCACGAATCCAGTCGATGGCTTCCTCGAGCTTCGCCCATCGGTGCTCAACATAACCGGGCTTGCCTTCCACCAGGTATTTCCTGAAGACCTCGTTAAGGTCGGAACAGACGCCCGCCTCGACGATATGTCGCGCAAAGTGGGTACGCGAGATCAAGGCTGGATTACCGACATGCCGCAGAGCGCCCTGATACGCGTCCGGAATACCCGCCGCCTCCAGGGCCGCGGCCATCTCGCGCGCCCGCTGATCGCGCCCGGAGCGGGTGCGCGCAAGCCCCTCGCGCAGGGCCTCATCCTCCCAGTCGATCCGAAGTCCGACCACGTGAACGGTTTCACCGCCCCAGCTGACTGAGATTTCGACACCACCGACATAAGCGAGGCCGCAGGCGCGGGCCGCGCTCGCCGCGGCCGACTGCCCCCCAATCTCGTCGTGGTCGGTCAGCGCGAACAGTTCGACCCCGTGAGCGGCCGCGCGCTCGACCAGCTGTTCGGGACTGAGCACACCGTCCGAGAAGTTCGAGTGGCAGTGCAGATCGGCATTCACCGATAGACGGACTGGGCGGTCACTCATCGAAGAAAATCCTCGATCAAGCGCGCGATCGCCGCTGGCTGATCATGATGCAGCATATGCCCCGAATCCTCGACCGTCACGCGCTGCAGGGATCGGATCGCCCGGACCCTTCGCTGGACTTCGCTGTCATCGGCATGCCAACGATTGGCCGGTTGCTCGGCGGCCATGACCCAGAGCACCGAGGCGCGAATGTTGCGCCAGCAGGCCAGCACTTCAGGCACCCGGTAGAGCACGGGATTGACCCGTTTGTGGGCGGGATCGCCGAGGATTTCGAAGTGCCCATCATCGCGCGGGCGGGACCAGTGCTGAGCCACGAACAGCGCCCGCTCGGGCGTGAGTCGCCGGTTTGACTGCATCAGGCGATCTGCCAGCGCCTCGAGCGTTGGATAGGCCCGACCGTTGCGCGGCGAGCCCTCGCGCAGCTCATCCAGCCACTGCCGGTAGCGCCCGGGCGCCTGACTGGAGCGGGTCGCTCCCAGTCCCAGGCCCTCGAGATTGACGATGCGGCGAATCCGGTCCGGCCGAACACCCGCATACATCAGCGCCACATTGCCGCCCATGCTGTGCGCAACCACATCGACCGGCGCATCCGGGCTCAGCCGGACGAGCAGTTGATCGAGGTCCGCGAGGTAATCGGGGAACCAGTAACTGTCGGATGTCGTCCGGTCGCTCAGCCCGAATCCTCGCCAGTCCAGCGCGCAGATCGGGCGCGTCTGCCGAAGCTCATCGACGATGAACTGGAATGTGGCGGAACAATCCATCCAACCGTGCAACATCACGAGCGGAGTCTGAGCGTCGTCCCCCGACCACCATCGGAGATGCAGATTCAGCCCCCGAATCGAGACCCATTCGGACCGACTGATGCGTATGGGTGAGTAAGGGCGGGTGTCGCCAACCGCCAGGCCGGACGACTTCGAGGGCACGGTCGAATTCATGATTCGACGCATTATAGGGATCGGCGGCGCAGCATTTTTGCAGCGATTCCTTAAAATGAAGGTTAATTCATGAAAGGGGCACACCGATGACGATCTACAGGCTCGGCGATCTGATCCCCGAGATCGACCCGGAAGCGTGGGTGGCCGACTCGGCTGAACTGATTGGCCGGGTCGAACTCGCCGCCGGAACCAGTGTGTGGTTCAACGCGACAATACGCGCCGATAACGATCGCGTACGCGTTGGCGCCCGATCGAACGTCCAGGACGGTACCGTGATTCATACCGATGACGGCATTCCGGTGATCATTGGCGAAGGCGTCACGGTGGGTCATCAGGTGATGCTGCACGGTTGCACGATCGGCGATGGTTCGCTGATCGGGATCCAGTCGGTTGTGCTCAACGGCGCCAGGATTGGCCGCGAATGCCTGATCGGCGCCGGTGCACTGATCACCGAGGGCAAGGACATCCCGGATCGCAGCCTGGTGATGGGCTCGCCGGGCAAAGTGGTGCGCCTGCTGACGGACGAGGAGGTCGAGCGGATCCGCCGGGGCAATGCGCATTACGTTGAA
>JBDLRB010000109.1:0-6731 GCA_039800205.1 Pseudomonadota bacterium
CGCTGCGAGGCGTGAAGGTTCGAGTCCTTTCGGCCGCACCACGGCGTGGGCAGGGCGCTGCCCGATGACGCGCCACCTTGACGGGAACTGATGACAGATGGCTACAGTAATTGAGAATACCGGCGCGCTCGAGCGTCGCGTGCAGATGGCGGTGTCCGCTGAAGACGTGTCCAGACAGGTCGCGAAGCGCCTGCGCGAGTTGTCGCGTACGGTCAAGATGCCGGGCTTTCGCCCCGGTAAGGTACCGATGAAGATGATCGAGCGGTCCTACGGCGGTCAGGTCCAGGCCGAGGTTCTGGGTGATGTCGTCAGCAAGGCCTTCAATGATGCCGTGGATGAGCACAAACTGCGCGTGGCGGGCCAGCCCCGAATCGAGCCGGGCACGGCAGGCGACGAGGGCAAGCTGTCCTTCACGGCCACCTTCGAGGTCTACCCCGAAATCGTTCCGGGCGACGCCGGAACGCTCGAGGTTGAACGGGCAACGTGCGCCATTGGCGAGGCCGAGATCGACAAGACGGTCGAGGTCCTCCGGAAGCAACGTGTGTCCTGGACCGAGACCCAGGACCGTCCGGTTGCAGACGGCGATCGCGCGACGATCGACTTCTCCGGGTCCGTCGATGGCGTGAAGTTTGACGGCGGTACCGCCAGCGATTTCCAGTTCGTGCTCGGCGAGGGACGCATGCTGGCCGATTTCGAAACCGGCGTCCGAGGCATGGGGGTGGGCGAGACGCGCACGTTCCCAGTCGCATTCCCCGAGGACTACGGCTCCAAGGACCTCGCCGGCAAGACCGCGCAATTTGAGGTCACGCTCAAGAAGCTCGAGGCGGGTGTGCTGCCCGAGCTCGACGCGGGCTTCATCAGCCAGTTCGGGATCGCCGACGGCGATGTGTCCCGTCTGCGCGAAGATATTCGAGCCAATCTCGAGCGTGAGATCACCCAGCGTCTGCGCGGACGGGTCAAGGCCAGTGTGATGAACACCTTGCCGTCGCTGGCCACGTTCGATCTGCCCAAGGCGCTCGTCGATAGCGAGAGCGAGGCCCTTGCCGAGCGAATGAAGGCGGACCTCCAGGCCCGCGGCATGGACGTTCGCTCGATGCCCATTCCGGCCGATGCGTTTCGCGAGCAAGCCGAGAAGCGTGTGCGGCTCGGCCTCCTGGTGGGAGAGATCGTCCGACGGGAATCCTTGCAGGCCAAGCCGGACCAGATTCGCCGCCAGATCGAGGAATTCGCGCAAGCTTATGAGAACCCCGCCGAAGTCGTCCGCGCTTACTTCAGCGATCGCGAGCGTCTGGCCGAAGTCGAAGCCCTGGTTGTCGAACAGAACGTGGTCGATTGGCTGCTGGCGCGGGCACGGGTCAATGATGTCGCACTGTCCTTCGACGATTTGATGGCCCAGGCCGCCAGCTGATCGACTCAAGCCGCGCCCCTCAGGTTTCCTTACCGCACAGCACAGAGTCTCAACATGACGACACGAAACGCGCTGATCGAAGACCTCGTCAATGCCCATCTCGCTCAGCGTGAGGCGCCGCAGGGCCTCGGCATGGTGCCCATCGTCATCGAGACGAGCGGACGCGGCGAGCGCGCCTACGACATTTACTCGCGCCTGTTGCGCGAGCGGGTGGTGTTTCTGGTGGGGCCGGTGATGGATGCGACAGCCAACCTGGTGGTGGCGCAGTTGCTGTTCCTCGAATCCGAAAATCCGGAGAAGGACATCTCTTTCTATATCAATTCGCCCGGGGGCTCGGTTTCGGCGGGCCTGGCGATGTTCGACACGATGCAGTTCATCAAGCCCGACGTCTCCACGCTGTGCATGGGAATGGCGGCCAGCATGGGCGCTTTTCTGCTTGCGGCTGGGGCTCAGGGCAAGCGGTTTGCCCTGCCCAACGCGCGCATCATGATTCACCAGCCTTCGGGGGGCGCGCACGGCCAGGCGTCTGACATCGAGATTCAGGCCCGCGAAATCCTCTACCTGCGCGAACGGCTGAACAAGATTCTGGCAGACAAGACTGGCCAGCCCATCGACCGAATTGCACGCGATACGGATCGGGACAACTTCATGTCCGCAGAAGATGCTGTAAGCTACGGCATCATTGATAAGGTTCTGGTCAGTCGGGCAGAGGCCGCCTGATTCCGGCACGGTTTGCGGCAGCATCATCACTCGGGGGACGGATGTCAGAGAAGAAGGGTTCGGGGGAAAAGCCGCTTTACTGCTCGTTCTGCGGCAAGAGCCAGCACGAAGTTCGCAAGCTGATCGCCGGGCCGTCGGTCTTCATCTGTGACGAATGTATCGAACTGTGCAACGACATCATCCGAGACGAAGTCCAGGCCGATCCCGCCCAGGGCGGCGCGCGTAGCGGGCTGCCCACTCCTTCTGAAATCTGCGAGACACTTGATCAGTACGTGATCGGGCAGTCCAAGGCCAAGCGCATTCTCGCGGTGGCCGTGTACAACCACTACAAACGCTTGCGTCACAAGGGGGCCAAGGACGAGGTCGAGCTGTCCAAGAGCAACATCCTGTTGATTGGCCCCACCGGATCAGGCAAGACACTGCTGGCGCAGACCCTGGCTCGCCTTCTGAATGTGCCGTTCGTCATTGCCGATGCGACTACGCTGACCGAAGCGGGCTATGTTGGCGAAGACGTCGAGAACATCATCCAGAAGCTCCTTCAGAACTGCAATTACGACGTCGAAAAGGCACAGAACGGGATTGTGTACATCGACGAGATCGACAAGATTTCGCGCAAGTCGGACAACCCCTCCATCACGCGAGATGTGTCGGGCGAGGGCGTCCAGCAGGCGTTGCTCAAGCTGATCGAGGGTACGGTTGCGTCGGTTCCGCCCCAGGGAGGACGCAAGCACCCCAACCAGGACTTTGTCCAGATTGACACCACGAACATCCTCTTCATTTGCGGGGGGGCGTTTGACGGGCTCGACAAGGTCATCCGCAGCCGATCCGAGCGAAGCGGCATTGGTTTTGGCGCGGAGGTTCGGGGGCCGTCGGATCGCGCGGTGGGGGATGTGCTGCGAGAGGTCGAGCCCGAGGACCTGATCAAGTTCGGTCTGATCCCCGAATTGATCGGCCGCCTGCCGGTTCTCGCGACCCTGGACGAGCTCAACGAATCGGCCTTGATCGAAATCCTGACTGCGCCACGCAATGCGTTGGTCAAGCAGTACCAGAGGCTCCTCCAGATGGAGGATGTCGAACTCGAAATCCGGCCGGCGGCCCTGCAGGCCATTGCGGCGCGCGCCCTCAAGCGCAAGACCGGCGCGCGGGGCCTCCGCTCGATTCTCGAGCAGGTGCTGCTCGACACGATGTACGAGCTTCCGAACGAGCGGAACGTTCGCAAGGTTGTCGTTGACGAAAATACGATCACCGGCGATGCCAAGCCCTTGCTGATTTACGCCGACACGCCCCGTGTCGCAGGCAGCAATTGAGCAGCGCCGCTGCGTCTTGCCCTATCTTTTCCCGATCGTTGGTGCTGCGAGGACCGATCCCGGATCAATTCGGTCTGCGCGTCGCCGGTCCGGTCCTGCCGGCGGTCGGTCGAGGCTTGAAATCCGACGTCTTCAGCGCCACGTTCGTGGTGCCTCAAATCCTTGGAGATCGGCATGTCTACTGACTCTGCCCCTGTGCTGACCCTTCCCTTGTTGCCCTTGCGTGATGTGGTGGTCTTTCCCCACATGGTGATTCCGCTATTCGTCGGGCGGCCGAAATCGATCAAGGCGCTCGAAGCTGCGATGGAATCCGGCAAGAGCATCATGCTGGTGGCCCAGAAAAACGCCTCGAAGGATGAGCCTGCAATCAGTGACATTCATGCTATCGGCTGCGTCTCCAACATCCTTCAGATGCTCAAGCTGCCTGACGGCACGGTGAAGGTCCTTGTGGAGGGCGCCCGTCGCGGGCAAATCCACTCGATTGATGCATCGGGAACGCACTTCGTTTGCGAGGTCTCGGCGATCGAACCGCCGGCCGTGACGGGGTCTGAGCTCGAGGCTTTGCGCCGGGCCATCCTGGCGCAGTTCGACCAGTACGTGAAACTGAACAAGAAGGTGCCCCCCGAGATCCTGGCCTCGCTGTCCGGGATCGACGAGGTGGGACGTCTGGCCGACACGATTGCCGCTCACCTTCCGATCAAGATCGAGCTCAAGCAGGGCATTCTTGAGACCGTTCCGGTCAGCGAGCGACTGGAAAAGCTGCTGGCCCAGATCGAGACCGAGCTCGACATCCTTCAGGTCGAGAAGCGCATCCGGGGTCGCGTCAAGCGCCAGATGGAAAAAAGCCAGCGCGAGTACTATCTGAACGAGCAGGTCAAGGCCATTCAGAAAGAGTTGGGCGAGGGCGAAGAGGGCGCAGATCTCGAGGAACTCGAGAAGAAGATCCAGGGCGCCAAGATGTCCAAGGAGGCGCTCAAGAAGGCCGAGGCCGAGTTCCGCAAACTCAAGCTCATGTCGCCCATGTCCGCTGAGGCGACGGTCGTGCGGAATTATCTCGATGCCCTGGTCAACCTGCCCTGGCGCAAGAAAAGCAAGATCAACAACGATCTGGCCCATGCGCAAGACGTTCTTGATGACGATCATTTCGGGCTCGAAAAGGTCAAGGAGCGAATCCTTGAATATCTCGCGGTCCAGCAACGCGTGGAGAAGGTCAAGGCGCCCATCCTGTGCCTGGTGGGGCCCCCGGGCGTGGGCAAGACCTCGCTCGGTCAGTCGATCGCGCGGGCGACCAACCGGAAGTTTGTCCGGATGGCTTTGGGGGGCGTTCGTGACGAAGCCGAGATCCGCGGGCATCGTCGGACCTACATCGGCTCCATGCCGGGCAAGATCCTTCAGAATCTCAGCCGTGTGGGCGTGCGTAATCCCCTCTTTCTGCTCGACGAGGTCGACAAGATGGGGATGGATTTCAGGGGCGATCCGGCTTCGGCGCTGCTTGAGGTGCTCGACCCCGAGCAAAACACGAGCTTTGTCGATCATTACGTCGAGGTCGAATACGACCTGTCTGACGTGATGTTCGTCGCCACGGCGAATAGCCTCAATATTCCGCCCGCGCTGCTCGATCGGCTCGAAGTGATCCGACTGTCGGGGTATACCGAAGACGAGAAAGTCAGCATTGCTCAGCGCTATCTGCTGCCCAAGCAGATGAAGAACACCGGCCTCAAGGAGAGCGAGATCTCGGTGGCCGAAAGCGCCATCCGCGACATCATCCGCTATTACACCCGCGAGGCGGGCGTTCGCGCCCTCGAGCGTGAAATCAGCAAGATCTGCCGCAAGGTGGTCAAGATGCTGCTGCTGAAGAAGCAGGAGCGCCGGGTTCAGGTCACAGGCAAGAACCTGGACAAATTCTGCGGGGTGCGGCGCTTCACGTTTGGTGTGGCCGAAAAGGAAAACCAGATCGGTCAGGTGACGGGCCTCGCCTGGACCGAGGTGGGCGGCGAACTCTTGACGATCGAGGCGGTCGCGGTCGATGGAAAAGGCAAGACCACCTTTACGGGCAAACTGGGCGATGTGATGCAGGAGTCGATCAAGGCAGCGATGACGGTTGTTCGTCGCCGCGCGCGTCGGCTCGGTGTTCAGCCGGATTTTCACGAGAAGCGCGATATCCACATCCACGTGCCGGAGGGCGCGACGCCCAAGGACGGTCCCAGCGCGGGCATCGCCATGACTACGGCGCTTGTGTCCGTGTTGACCAACATCCCGGTTCGCGCGGATGTGGCCATGACGGGAGAGATCACGCTGCGCGGGGAGGTGCTCGCGATTGGCGGCTTGAAGGAAAAGCTGTTGGCTGCTCATCGTGGGGGGATCAAGACCGTGCTCATCCCCGAAGAGAACGTCAAGGATCTCGCAGACATCCCCGACAACGTCAAAAACCGGCTCGAGATCGTCCCGGTCAAGTGGATTGATCGTGTGCTCGAGCTCGCCCTCGAGCGGGTTCCCGAGGCCTTACCCGAGGAAGAGGTCGTGGCCGAAAAATCCGTGAGTTCGTCTGGAGAGGCGGCCGCCTCCGAGATGCTGACGCACTGAGCATTTCATTTTTCAGTCAAGGGGGTTTTCCCGATTGAGCGGGGGCCCCCTTCTGGTTGACAGTCGGGTTCAGCGAAGTTTAAATTTCGCGCTTCTTTTCGCTTGGGCGCTCGCCGTTTGTTTGACCGAGTACGTTGTCCGAGCCCCTATATCAACTTGTCCCGAATGGAGGGGATCCAGTGAACAAGACCGAACTGATCGAGCATATCGCCACGAAGGCGGATATTTCCAAGGCCGCTGCGGGGCGAGCAGTCGAAGCACTGATCGGTGCGGTGCGCACTACGCTCAAGAAAGGGAAGACGGTCACGCTGGTCGGATTTGGTACGTTTGATGTCGGCAAGCGCGCGGCACGCATGGGGCGTAATCCTCGAACGGGCGAGCCCATCAAGATCAAGTCGGCCAAGGTCCCGAAATTCCGTCCAGGTAAAGCCCTGAAAGACGCCATCAACTGATTTGCAGGCCTTCTTTTTTTGGGCTATAATTTTTGTCTGTCTTGATTCTTGCCGAGGGTGCTTAGCTCAGTCGGTAGAGCGGCGCCCTTACAAGGCGTAGGTCGGGAGTTCGAACCTCTCAGCACCCACCAAAACGCTACAGGAAACCAAGGCTTGCGCTCTGCTGATTGAGCGCACAGGTTCAGGAGTGGTAGTTCAGTCGGTTAGAATACCGGCCTGTCACGCCGGGGGTCGCGGGTTCGAGTCCCGTCCACTCCGCCA
>JBDLRB010000110.1:0-9058 GCA_039800205.1 Pseudomonadota bacterium
TACGGTGACTTTTGAACCATCGAAGCCCGTGACCGGTTCACTGAAATCGAAGGTGTACTGGACAACCGAAGCCGCAATACCGGCGGTGCTGTCCGAAATGGTGACCTGGGGTGCGGTGAGATCGACTGAGAACTCGAGCGGCAGGCCGACCGAACCCACCGTGCCGGCATCATTGCGAACCTGGGCACTGAGGACGTAGTCCGCCTCAATGCCCAGCGCAGCCTCGAAGGCGGACAGGCTTGCCAGATCGATTGACTGTGTCGCGCCCTGAACGACCGGCACCGCAGCGGAGAACACCGCACCGTCGGCGGGACGCTCAAGCCGAAGCAGCACGGTATCGCCGTCGACCGTCGCGCCCTCCTGGGGCAAGCGGTACACCAGAGTCACCGATTGGGCCAGACCCTTTTGAAGTTCGATCGTGGCGGCCGGGGTGTCCGCATTGATGCCAAACGCAAAAGTCTCGGTGGCGGCCAAGGCGTTACCCGCTGGATCGAACACCCGGACCGACAGGGCATGACTGCCGTTGGGCAACGCTTGCGGAGTGAACTGGTAGTCGAGCCCCGTGGCCGAGGACAGCGACGGCACAGCAATACCCAAGCGCGTCTCGCCATCGAACACCACGGCGGTTTCGCCCTGAGCGAGCGGGCGCGACAGCTGGATTGAAAGGATGGGCTGCTGCTCGGGCGTCACCGTACCCGCTGCGACGGCGGCGCCTGCCCCATCGTTCAAGGACAGACTGAGCGCACGGGCAGAAGGCGCGAGCGTATCGACGGTGACATAACGTGCAGACGACACACTGAGGTTCCCCGCACGGTCTGTCGCCGTGGCCGTGATCAGCGCGTCTCCCTGACCCATAGCCGCAACATCCGCCGAAGACAGCGTGTGCGTCCAGCGTCCCTGCGCGTCCGTCGCGATGTCCCCGACCGTCCGGTCGGCGAACTGAAGCCTCACCCGGGCGTCGGGCTCGGCGGCTCCGGTCAGCATGACGCCGGAGGCCTGCTCAGCCGAATTGATCACGTCGTCCGCCGTCACCTGCGAGAGTTCTGGCGCGAACGGCGCCTGAGTATCAATACGCAGGCTGACTTGAGGAGAATCCGAGAGGTCACTGACGCGACCGGCCCGATCAATCACGATCGCCGAAAAGCGTGCAACCCCGTCAGGCAGCACAGTGCCGACCGGAAGATCAACCTTACCGGCCGCAATATCAGCCTCGGTCAGAACCGCTGCAGCGACCTGGGTACCCTCTCGGAGCAGGACAACACTGTCGCCCGCCACAGCCGCAGTGCCGTCGACTGAGACCGCGTCGAGTCCGAGCCGGAACTGGGGCACGGCCGAGCCAATGACCCGACCGGCGCCAGAGGACTCAGGGCTGGATCCGATGGCTTCGATGGTCAATGGAGCGGCGGGATCGATCACATCAAAGTACTGGGTCTGAGCCGCGCCGACGCTGCCAAATGAGGCGGCCCCGGCAATGCTTGCAGTCGCATCGGCGACCGAGGCGAGAAGCACGGCGCCTGCGCTCAGATCGCCAAAGGCGTTCTGCAAGACCGTCGGATCGGACAGATCGAGGACCTGGCCCGACAAGCCTGACACCACGATCTGCTTGGCCAGGCTGAGAAACAGCAGCTTGGTCGCCTGGCCCGGCTGAAGGCCATCGGACATCCCGGATTCCTCGGCCTTGGCGGACATGGCGGCAATCTGGGTCGCAACCTTTTGCAATTGCAACAGGGCGGGAGGCGGAGAGGCGGATGCAGTGGCCGTCCCGAAGGACTGCGGCGTGATGCGAGTGAGATCGGCCGCCTCAGGCAAGTCAAAGGCCTTTGCCATCAACGAACGAGAGAATTCCGGAGTGATGATCCCCCCGCTCTCAAGACCGATTCCGCTCAGGAGCGAAAGAACCTCGGCATCGGCTGCGTCGATCGTACTCCCGGCGCCCAGAACGCTATTGAGGTACTGGCTGACCGCCTCGCTCAAGGCCGTGAACGGGGTGACGGCCGATACGCCGAGCGGCACACGCATTTCGAGCGTGTTGGGAATACCCGTATCGATGTTGACGCCGCCCCGGATGATCAGAACCCCCGTGTTGTAGGGCGCGCTCAGGTAGCGATCAGGCAAGAAGAAATTGCCTTCATCATTGGTCAACAGTCCCGTGTTCTGGGTCTTGAGCCCACCCGCATCGGTGTACTCGATCCAGATCTCAGCCCCCCGAATCAGACCGTCGGACGCCGTTCCCGGTCCAAATCCCTCGACCGGATTACCGACAAGATCGGTCAATCGAACCGCACCGACCGATTCGCCAGGTTGAAAACTGACCTGAATGTTGTCGACGTTGCCGTCGGCATCGAGGCTGTTGGACAGCGTCAGGATCAGCTGGTGACCGGTGCTCGCCAGGGAAGCGGACTGGACCGCGAGATCGACCTGTTTGAGCGATGTGGCGTCAAAAGCCTGGACGGTGAACTGGGTGGGATCCAGGGGCGCATCGGTTGGCGCAAGCGATTGATCAAACTGAAGCGTGATCCGACCGCTGGGACGATCGACCTGGATCGAAGTCAAGCGGGGGGCCAAGGTATCAACACCGATGGAAACCGTATTGTTCGCTTCGGCGCCGTCGGCGTTGGCATTGCCGGCCAGATCTGTGAATGCACCGCTTGGCACGCTGATCGAGGCCGCCGTCGTGCTGTCCCGCGATGGGGCGAAGGTGGCGGTATAGACGGCCCCCGAACCCGAAAAGTTGCTCAGGGTGCCCCCCGAGACAGACACGTCGTCCAGAGAAAAGTCGGTGGATGGCTCGGTCAGGGTAAACGTGACCAACGCAGTCTGGGCGGCCGCCACACTGGAGCTCGAGGTCGTCACCTCGATGTCCGGGCGAACGACGTCCTTGTCACTTTCAAGGCCCCGATAACGCCCCAGCAGGTCGCCCTGCTCGAGTTCGATCTGGCCGAGAGTGGTCGCGGCATCGAGCGCGGTCAGCCGGGCGCTCAGGTCCTGGGCCATCTGGGCACTGACTGGAGCGCCTGCTCGGTTTGCGAGCGTGAGAATGAGCGCGTCATCTGCCAGATTGATCGGCTGGCCCGTCGCCGCCTGATCGGCAACCCGTCGAGCCAGATCAGCGAACTCCGCCGAATCATCGCTCAGTGCCTGCAAGAGCGTGGCGAGCTGAACGCCGGCCTTGAGCACGTCGAGGGCTGCAGCCGATTGCGTCTGGGCGAAGGCAGCGATCGGATCAGTCGTGAGGAGATTGAAACCGGCATCGAGGCCCAAGGCCGTCCGAACCTGCTGAATCGCCTGTTCCTGCGTCGCACCGGCATCGATTCGCAATTGAATCAAGGTGGTGAGTGGCGTCACCACGTCCGAGCCCGCTGGCGCGAACAGCACACCCCGGAAAGGTTGGCCCGTCGAACGATCGATGGTGCCGAGGCCATTGTTACCCTCGGCCACCCCATCCACACGGATGGGGCCCGTTCCGGTCAAGCCGGAGAATTTTCCATCGGCATCGGTGAAGACAAACTTGGATGAATCGCTGACACGCGACACTTTGGCGCCAACAAGGTATCCATCGATGACCGTGCCCTCATCGCCCGGATCAAGCTTGGGCTTTCCGGAGCCCCCCGCCGCGCCCAGGAGCAGACCGCCGAAGAGTGCCCCCAGGAGAACGACGCCCTTCGAGGAGGAAAACACACCCTCGGCGGAGTCGTTCGTCCGGGCCGTCGCGGCGTTTCCGGCACTGGCCAGAACAGGCCCCGACAGATCCGCTGCAGCGACCCCCGCCAACGGGCCATCGCCGGTCCAGACCGGCCCCCCAGCGGAGAGCACGGGCTGGCCCGCCCCATCAACCAGGGTCGACGGATCGGCCGACAACACGCGATCATCGCGCTCGTTGGACTGCGCGTCGGAGACGCGCCGTTGATCACGATCGCCTTGATCATGCTCACCCCGGCCGAGCGGCAACTCGATTTGGCGAGACGGGTCAAGCAAACCCGGCGCAGTTGGTGCTGCGATCACCGGAGACGCGCTCCCCGATTGCGGCCGCGCGAGCGCCGCGACGAGTTCGGCGGACCGAGGGGAAGCGGTGGAGGCCTGTGCAGAAGGGGTCGGTGCAATGCTGGGCTGCGCGCTGGCCGCGACAAGGATGGGCGTCGGGGATGAGTGGGTGTCATTCATGATGGAGTCACTCGCAGAGGGCGACCCCCGTCAGGCGACGGGGAACGTAAAAATGGGGCCATCGAACGCTGGGCGCAGGAATTCTAGGGGCGCAGGGGCCAGGCTGACCGTGAAAGGGTGCATACCTGAAGCCCGGAAACCCCAACAACGAGCGCAAAGTCACTGAATTGATGTGCTGATCCGGCAATTGAACGATCCAGGCAAGCTCGCGATGAATCTGAAAGCTTTCAGCGCATTCGCAGACTGCGATGATACACCCCTGACGCGAGAGGAAAAACCGATTTTTCCCTCTGGCGGGGTCGAAGAATCGAGGCTCGGCACGACCAGCGCAGCGCATCACCCTGACGGGGAATTTTGAAGTGCCTTTGTGACAGGTTCACCACAAACCGGGCGGCACGCGCTATCCTTCCGCGCTATGCAAATCGAACAGATCAACCTCCAGTACAACCGCCTTGAAGATCGCCTGATCGTCCGAATCGGGATCTCGGGCCGGAAGGAACTGCGCTTTTTCATGACGCGGCTTCTGACCGTCGAGCTCTTGAAGATCATCGGCAGCCAGCGATCGGATGCGGGCTCACGTTTTGCCGAGAAGATCGGCGCACCATCGCTCGACCCCCAGACCGCGCGTGAATTTGCGGATCAGCAGGCGATGTCTGGCGTTTCAATGGAAAAGCCGTACGAAGCCGTCGGCCGGGAGCCGGTCTTTGGTGAGCGCATCCCACTGATCAGCGCCCTGTCGTGGGGCCGCCAGGATGATGTCACCACGTTCACCTTCAAGACCGTATCGGGCGAACAGTTCACGCTCAATTGCAATCCATCGCTGCTCGTTGGGTTCGAGCAGCTGCTGCGCAAACTGAGCGCGCAGGCCAACTGGGCGGTCGAAGCGTCAGCGGTGGCATCGCCCAGCACGCCGGCTACGGTACCGCCGGCCGCACCATCGCCCCAATCCCTGCACTAGGCTCCGAGCACACCGTTACGCGTTGCGCTGAAAATCAGCCTTAGCGGATCGCCTCGGCATCGTTCAGCACGATTGAGGCCTTCACGCCGGGCGGGACGCGCCAACCCGTGTTCTGGAAGCTGACCCGGAGTTCGGTCAGACCACTGGCCGGATCGGTCGCGGGTGAAACGAAACTCAGACGCCCCTTGACCGGCGACAAGGAAAGCATGGGGTCGAAGCGGATCTCAAGCGGCTGATCGGGGCGCAGACCCCGTAATGCGCCCGGGGTGACGTTGACTTTGAGGTAACACAGGTCGGCATCAACGAGCTGAAGCACCGGCTCGCCCGGCCGCGCCCACTCGCCGATTTCGATGTCGACTCGAGTCACGACGCCGGAGACCGGAGCGACCAACCGACGCTGTCGGCGCTCTTCTTCGGCGATCTCGTATTCGATCTTTTCCCGGCGCTTCTGAATCTCGAGTTGCTCGACACGCGCCTGCGCGGATGACCAGTCGAGTTCGAGCCGAGACAGTTCTTCGCGACTGATCGAGCCGCCCGCGTCGAACGCCTTGCGCGAGTCCTGGTACAGCGGCGTCAGGATGCGCAAACGATCACGCGCTGCCTTCAATTCGCTCATGTCCTCGAGAATCTGCTTGCGGCGCATGGCCTCGAGTTCCTGTGCGCGATCGTCGACCTGCACCATGACCTGCCCCGGCCGGACCCGCTGGCCGACTTCGACCCCCACCCGAGTGACCGCACCTGACACACCGGGGCTGACCAGAAGGTCGTGACGCGCGACGATCAGGCCGGTGAATTCAGTCGGCGCGGCCTGAACAGACGCCACCGACAGCACACTGGCACACAGACCGAGCACCAGGACTTGGAACATCCTGCGGGATGGCAGACCGATCAGACCCAAGGGGATGCTCCTTATTCCTCGATTTCGATCGCATGGGCCGGCAGCAGACTGCCATCGGCCAGCATGATGCCCGTAAGCAGCAAGGCGACGCGCGCCTCGGCTTCGACCAGCCGAACGGAGCTCTCGACAAACTCCTTTTCGCGCTCGAGCACCTGCCCCACCCGCGAGATCCCAAGCCCGAGCTGCATCCGCTCGATCTCGACCAGTCGGGCGCGCAGATCGACCTCGGCCCGCAACCGGGCGACCTCGTCTCGCGAAACCCCCAGCTGCTCGACCCGGGACACGAGGTCAAGGGTCAGACCCGTGCGAATGGCGCGTAATTCTTCGTCGGACTGCCGAACTCGAAGGGCCTGAGCCTCGAACTGGGCGCGTGCTCGACGGTTACCTGCGAGGGGCATCTCGACGCTCATACCCACGAACCAATCGGGAAACTTGGTTCCTCGGGCCAGCTCGAGTGCACGATCGAAGTCGTAGGCCTGACCGTTGGTGCTGTAGCTCGCCTGAAGCTCGACATTGGGGCGTCGCTGGTCCGAGGCAAAGTTGAGGCGTGTGAGGGCCTGATCCCGCCTCACCCGTGCAATCCGGGCAGCGGGCCAGCGCGCCACGATTCGGTCCAGGGCAACCGCTGACACATCAGGACGGTGATCAAATGCTCTGAGCGAAGTGGAGGGCAGCAGGCGGAAGGCGGGCTGCAAGGGCTCGTGTTCGATTCGAAGCAAGGATCTCAGGCGCGCTTCGGAATCGAACACACTTTGCTCGGCGCGAGCGAGTTCCGCCTCGCGCAACAACAAGGCGCTGCGCGCTTCAAGCGCACCGATCGGGGCGACGCGCCCAATTGCAATACGCGATTCGACATCGGCGAGCAGGGATCGGGCCCCGTCGCGCGAGCGGCGGAGCACCTCAGCCGTGTCCAAGCCCCGCGCCAGTTGCCAGTAGGCCGTGAGCGTTTCGGCGCTGGCCCGTTCGATCTGCTGAAGGTATTCGAGCCGACTGGCCTGAGCTTCGAGCTCGGCCACCCGCAAATCGGTCTCTACGATTTCGCGGCCGAAGCCTCGCATCAAGGGCTGCTTCAGGGTGATGACCAAGGCCGCGCGCTGTTCAGGGTCCTGCTCGGTTTGAGGCGAGAGATTGCTACGACGACGGTTGGTGCGGACCGAGAACCCGACCTCGGCCCCGGTCGCAACGCGCTTTCGGATGCCGGCTTCTCCGGAATTCTGTTCCTGACTTTCAAATTCCTGAGGGTTCGGCGAATTGATCGCAGCCAGGATCTCGTCAGCCGTGCGCTGACGCAGCTTGTACTCGCGCCGGAACACACCGAAGGCGAGCGGGTCATAGAGAGCGCTCTCGGCCGTCGCCTGCTGCCGAGCCGCCTCGCTCTGGAGGCGATTGAGCAGAATCTGGGCGTTTCGGTCAAGCGCCAGCTGGAGCACTCGACGGGTGCTGAGCGACATCCGACCGTCAATCACGGGCGGTAGATCGACCCGTTCGCCGACCTCGACGACCGGTCGATCAGCACCGACCGACGACTGAGCCGAGACCAGCCCCGCGACTGCGAACAGTGCGAGCGACAGAAAAGCGTGCCTGCCGCGGGACACCTGCTGGAGAGTTTGAGCTGAATTCACCCGGACCTTCCCGACCGATCCGAGTGCCCCGCCGGGCGGGACACCGCAGTGACACAAGAAAAAGGCACTGCGACGATCAACGCGTCGCAGTGCCCTCAGACACCAATGAACGATCAGGCCGCCTGGGACGGCTGATCGGCAGTGACGACTTCGCCGCCACGCAGGGTGACCAGACGCTCGATCTGGGCGAGCGAAATCAGCTGGGCGTAGATCGCCGGCAGGTAGCGCTTGCTACGGAGCTCGAGGTGACGCTCGTCGGAGATGTTGTTCAGACGCTCTTCGTTGATCACGTAGCAACCCGTGATGTTCTTGATGCGATCCGACTCGCGAACGCGCATGTTCAGCGGCGTGAACATGTTGTGCTCAGCCATGTACTTGCAGAAGTCGCGGGTGATGACGTCCATTTGCTGGAGCTCGGCCAGATAGCGCTTGACGTTCTCGATGACTTCGGTGGGCTCACCCTTGTCGTCAAACAGGGCCGCGCCCTCGGAGTCATTGACCAGCTCGCTGTCCTCGTCGATGCAGATCGTGAAGCGATCCTGCTCGTCGGTGCGCGAGAGGGCAAACGGATAGCGGCGGATGATGGCCGGCACATAGGAAGACTGCCACTTGCCATCTTCGCCCACAAAGAGGTTCTGGCCGGCTTCGAGGCCCAGCAGTACGACCGGACGGAACTCATCCGCTTCCTTGTCCTCAAGGAACACGATCGGGTAAATGGCCGAGGCGCGGGCGAATTCGTGAATGGTCACGTAGGCCAGGTGAAAATTGGAGGCGAAACCGAAACCGGTTGCCTGCTTGATCTTCTTGCCCGCATGACGTTCGCGGTTGATCGGAACGACTTTCTGAAACATGGTGAACTCCGGTTTCGTTAAATAACCCAACACAAAATCTTAGCAGCAATCAAAGCGTTTAAGCTAACGAAGACTGACGGATTCGGCGCCTCGTGAATACCCGTAGCGCTGGGCCGCGCTGCCTGATCAGACAGCACATGTTTCAGGCCGTCCCATCGCCGCCCGCGCCCGGCTTGCCACTGCCGGCGACGAAAGACAGTTGCTTATTCATTTTTTTCTCGAATGAACGAAGCATCCGGCGGCTGGACCAGGCGAGGGTTTGCGCCTTGGCCTGAGCCAGCCAGAGCAAGAGGCGAATCAGAAGGGGCCGGAAGATCGGCACGCGGGCCAGCGCTCGAAGCGGCTTTGCCAGCCAGGGGGTGTGACGGGTGAGCAGATCGTCATCCAGACTGACGAAGGTCTGGGCACAGCCTGGCTGCCCCTGGCGCCCTGCCCGGCCGAACAACTGCCAGTCGACCCGAGAGGACTCATGCGGTTCGAACATCAGAACCTGGAGACCACCGGTTGCGAGGACCTCAGGTGAAATCTTGATGTCCGTTCCACGGCCCGCCATGTTGGTTGCCACGGT
>JBDLRB010000111.1:0-9495 GCA_039800205.1 Pseudomonadota bacterium
CCCACGGATACCCTGGGCGATAAGCCCACGGTGTCGATCACCGCGACACCCAGCTCGATCAGCGAAGGCGACACCAACGAAACGGATGTGATCACCTATACCGTGACCCTGACCGGGGGGACCTCAGAGACCGATACCGAGATCGTGCTCGACCTGGGCGGCTCAGCGACACTGCTGAGCGACTATGCGGTGAATGGGCTCACCGCAACCGGGACAGCGGGTCGGTTCAGTCTCTTGATCCCTGCAGGTCAAACGTCGGTGTCATTCACAGTCGATCCACAGGGAGACGTCGTCTTCGAGGGCGCCGAAACGGTCATCGCGTCCATCGTTTCCGCAAAGACCTACGCTTCGGTTGATCTGTCCGTGACTCAAGGCTCGGCTTTGGCCACGATTCATGACGACGGAACCGATCCCGATGGTCCTGGCGGTGCGACTCCGTTTGAAACAGATCGCCCGGACGCCGTCGACGACGACTTCACCCTGAGCTTTGAGGGATCGGTCGCGGCAAACCTCATTCGTCGTAACGACGGTCCGGCGCCAACCACGCAGTTATCAATCATCTCAGTAAGCTACACCGATGCACTAGGGCGCCTGGTCAACAAGGCCTTTGCTGACCTCGACCCCGCCCCCGCTGGAAGCCTGTTTGACCGACAGGCGGCACTCGCAGATGGCACTCTGTTCCTCCGTGCCAGCGGAGAATCGCTCTACGAACATGCGGGCCGTCGCTTTGAGGTCACCGCAACCAGCACTCAGGGTACGCTTGAGTACAACCCGAGTGGCCAGCATGGCAGTTGGCAAGTGATCAGCCTCGGGCAAAGCCTGATCATCACTCTGGATGAGATCGAGGCAGGTCAGCTTCGGTACACCCCCCTTGCAAGTGGGACTGAAGTCGGCGCGGCTGAAGCTGTGGTTGCCCGGGTCGTGGAGCTTGACTGGCGAACCGACGGATTCCACTACACGATTGCCGACGCGGGAGGCCTTGCGCCGGATACCGCGCGGGTGTCCTACACGATCACCGGAAACGCAGGCAATGATTTCTTCCAGGATCCCATCGACCTGGGGGCCGACGCCGACGTGGACGGGATCACCACCGAGGTTGAGTCCGTTTTAGCGAACCGCGCTCGGGGCTTGGCCGGCGTCAAGCCGCAGACCTACACCCTGGACGTCGCCAACCTGGTGGGCACGGGTAACAGTGGCGAGTCGGTCGCGAAAATCGGTGCAGCCTATGATGGAGATCTGAATATCGACCTGCCGGAATCGATCGGCGACGGCTTCCAGAACGGCGTAACCACGTTTTCATGGATCAACAACACGTTTTTCTCCGCGGCCAACGCTGACCCCTTCACGAGCGACACGCGCGCGATTGTCGCCCTGGTCGCCGAGGACACCCCGAATTCGAAGGGTGTGCCCGATCCGCATATCCAACTTGAGGGCGTTCGTGTGCCCGCGCTCACGCAGGAGCAGTACGACAAGCTCTCAGCGCTTGTGAAGTTCACGCCCAACTGGAGTCCCATGGGCTTTTCAGCGACGCTTCGGACCGACGCGCCCGTCGCCACGGTGATCGATCATGATCCGGACCGCCCGGGTCAGCAATGGCGCTTCACCGTTGACGTTTCGCGCACGGGCGAAACGACAGACACCTTCATGGCCTTTTACAAGTGGATCGATCAGGACACCCTCGACGCGTATGCGGCGGCTGGCCTCCCGCTCATCGATCTTCAGGGCAAAGTCGTCAGCCAGGTCGGATGGGTCGATTTCACGAAGGTCGACCCGAACGGCGATGGAGTCAGCATCGGGCTCTCCGAATCGGACAATGTGCTGTTTCTGGACTATACGATCACCGATAACGCGCTGGGCGATAACGACACCCGGGTGGGTCGGATCAGCGACCCCGGCATACCGGTCTTCACCATCCGGACGATTGAGGTCACAGGCCGGACGGATATCGCTGAAGGAACGAATGCGATATTCGATGTGAAACTCAACGTCCCGAAATCGGGCTCAACCCGAATCGCCTTGAGCCTCGATGATGTGCCGGCTGAGGATGGGACCGACTCGCCAAACGGACAGCCACTGGACTACATCCCGACGCCCCAGGCCTATTACTTTGACGAGCAGGGTCAGCGACGAGATCTGATCGTGACCGACGGCAGTGTTGAACTACCGGCACGCGTCACCTCGTTTTTTGTGTCCGTTCCGACCGTTGAAGATGCAGAATCAGAGGGCCTTGAACGCTTTACGCTCACGGCCACACTCCCGGAGGGCACGCAGGACCGTGCAGAGAGTGGCATCGTCGATGACGGCAGCGGACAGACGTACGACCCCACCGGGACGCCAGATCCCAACGCAATCGCGACCGATGACCGGCCCGTCACCGTCTCAAGTACAGAAGTCAACGAGGCCTCACCCTTTACCTACTTCGATCTCAAGGGCGGCGACGCTCAACGGATCAGCCTCGTCCTCGAACCCGGGACAGCGAGTGACCAGGGAATTGATTTCGGTACGACGGACAGTAGCCGGCTGGCGTTCTCGATCGACGGCGGCACAACCTGGACAAACTACACCGGTGGACTGGTTCAGTTGTCCCAGGACGGCACGATGCTGGTTCGAACGGCGATCACCAACGATGGTTTGCCCGACGACGGCGAGACCCTCAACTTGCGCGTCCTCACAACCGGAGGCAGAGAGGTGGTTGGCACCGCAACGATTCGGGATGACGGCAGCGGTCCTGTGTTTGACAGCCGGGGGCGTGATACCGATCTCCCGAAGGATGATGACCGCCCCAGACCGCCCGTCGTCCTCCCTCCGCCTGCGCCGCCCCCGCTGCCCGTCGCGCCGCCACCGGCTGTGATCACCGTCGTGGTCCCACCGCCTCGGCCTACGTTCAACTCAGCGCTCGGTGTTGAATCTGCGGTCACCTCAACCACCCAGGCGATCATCCCCGACGCCCGTCCAGCGGCCGCCGTGGGCGAAGTCCTGACCAGCTCTTCAGGCTTTCGCGCCACAGTGATCGAAGCGCCACAACCCGCACTGGTCCTCTTCAGGGGGATCACGGATCAATTTGTCGAGGGGAATCGAAGCACCACATTCAACCTTCCGGCGGACGCCTTTGCGCACACCCGCGCAGATGCCGTACTTTCGGTGGATGCCAAGCAGACAGACGGTCAACCCTTGCCGTCATGGATGCAATTCGACTCGCAGGCGGGCACCTTCCGCGTCAACCCACCCCCTGGCTTCAGCGGTACCCTTGAAATCCAGATCACCGCGCGCGACACCGAGGGACGCGCGGTGTCAGCGAACTTCAAGTTCAGTGTCGGAGAGACGGCCCCGTCCCCCGCACCCGCGACACAGCCTTCGAGCGAGGCCCCCCGCCCGCAAAGCCGGACCGGCCTGAGCGATCAGATTCGACTGACCCAGGCTCGCGGGACGCTCCTGACCGGTCTCATGCGCCCGACCTGGGTCATCGAAGATGAGTCGTGGGACGAAATCCTGGCACAGTCACCCAGCGATGAAGCCCATTCGGACAAGGCGAACGATGAACCAGGACTGCTTGAGCGGCTGCGTGCGGCGCGGGCCGCGCAGGCACAGGAGCGAGGCAGGAGCTGATGTCCGCAGCGAACGGCGCGCCACCGGGTGTCTCACTTCATTCCGCACTGGCATCACTCCTTGACCTGACGCGCCTCGCTCGAGGCGCCCAGAGCGAAGCAGAGCTTGGCTTCATTCTGGTCAACGACAGCATGCGGATCTTCCCCTACCGGATGGCCGTGCTGTGGCGGCAAGACCGGGGCATTTCCGCCTTGTCTGGACTGGTCCAACCCGAGTCAAACGCACCGTACGCCCATTGGGTCCAGGCCGTCTGCCGACATCTCGAGCGCGAGCAGCCTCGCGACAAGAGCGCTCGCGTGGTCACAAGCCTGGATTTACCTGAGGCGCTGGCGCAGCCCTGGGGCGAGTGGTGGCCCGCGCACGCGCTCTGGCTACCGCTTCCCCCAGGTCGTGCCGAGACGCCCAACACAGCCGCAGTCCTTTTCATTCGGGAGGACCCCTGGCAGGAGACCGAGAAGCTCATGCTTCAGGAGTGGCTTGAAGCGTGGTGGCACGCCCGCGTGGCCCTTGCCCGCCAGTCAGGGCGATGGGGGACACGGGATCCCGCCCGAATACGCTCCAGACGCCTGTCGTGGTTGCGCCCTGGATGGCTGATTGCGCTCTCGTTGATCATCCTCGCGTTCGTTCCGGTTCGCCTGTCCGTACTGGCCCCCGGCGAACTGGTTCCGCGGCAACCCTTTGTTTTGCGGGCACCGCTGGATGGGGTGATCGATCAGTTCCAGGTCGAGCCAAACCAGACGGTCGATACCGGGCAGGCCTTGTTCGGATTCGACCAGGCGCTCCTGCAAAGCCGCCTGAACGTTGCGCGACAATCGCTCGCGACCGCCAGTGCTGAATATCGGCAAATCGCCCAGCAATCGCTCACCGACCCTCGGGTGCGCCCCCAACTCGCCATGCTGGGGGGACGGATCGAGGAACGTCAGGCGGACCTCGCCTTTCTTGAGGAACAAATCCGCCGCAGCCGTGTTGTCGCCCCGCAGCCCGGGATCGTGCTGTTTGATGATCCGAATCAATGGATCGGGAAGCCCGTCGTCATTGGCGAGCGCATTCTGAGCATCGCACAACCCGACGACGTCGAGATTGAGATCTGGCTCGGCATCGGCGATGCGATTGACCTGAGCCCAGCGGCCCCCGTGAAGCTGTTTCTCAGCGCGCAGCCGCTTGAGCCGCTTGAGGCCCGCTTGCGCTACATGGCCCATGAATCGGTGATGCGGCCAGACGGCAGCTACGCGTACCGGCTGCGCGCCACGATCACGTCGCCTGCAGGTCACCGCGTCGGCCTGAAAGGCACCGCTCGAATCGACGGCGAACCTGTGCCCCTCATCTATTGGGTCATGCGGCGTCCGATCGCAAGTATTCGCGCCTGGATCGGCCGATGACGACGATCGGGCCTCCGGTGCAACCGGCCTTCCCGGCACTCCGGGAAGAGCTCGCGCTTTTGCCGGGCCCGCCCCTACCCGATGGACAGCCGAGCTGGACGCTGCATGATCCGACCCGAAATCTGTTTTTTCGAATTGACTGGCCCAGTTTCGAGGTCCTCAGACGATGGTCCGTGGGTGATGCCGATTCGATCGCTCGCCAGGTTCGCGAGGAAACAACGCTGAGCCTGGATGCAAGCAGCGTGATCGATGTGGCGCAGTTCCTGAAAGCCAATCAGCTGACCCGGCCCGACGAACCCTCGAGTGCTCGACAGTTGGCGAATCGCAAGGTCGCGATTCGTGGTAGCGCCTGGACGTGGCTGCTCCACCACTATCTTTTTTTTCGGATTCCCCTGTTCAGGCCCGATGCATGGCTCGCGAAGCTCGAGCCTCTGTGCCGCCCCGTTCAGACGCGCAGCTTCGAAACCCTGACCGCGCTCGCGTTTCTATTCGCGCTGATCCAGGTCAGTCGTCAGTGGGACGTCTTCAAGGCGCAGTTTGTCGATCTGTTCAGTCTGGACGGGCTGCTCGCATACGCCCTTGCTCTGATCGTTGTCAAGACACTCCACGAACTGGGACACGCGCTGACGGCCAAGCGCTACGGCTGCCGGGTTCCCACGATGGGCGTAGCTTTCATGGTGCTCTGGCCGATGGCCTACACCGATACGAATGAGGCCTGGCGGCTGACGGATGCACGAAAACGCTACCGGATTGCCTCGGCGGGTATTCGCATTGAATTGATGGTCGCCGTCTGGGCCAGTTTTGCCTGGGCTCTGATCCCCGACGGCCCGCTTCGATCAGCGCTGTTCGTGCTGGCAACCACGAGCTGGCTGACCACGCTTGCGATCAATGCAAGCCCCTTCATGCGCTTTGATGGCTACTTCATTCTGTCCGACCTGCTGGACCTGCCCAACCTGCACGAACGCTCATTCGCGCTGGCACGATGGAAGCTCAGGGAGTGGCTGTTCGCACTGAACGAAGAGCCCCCCGAGCGTTTTTCATCCCGTCGGCAGCGCTGGATGATCGTTTTTGCGTGGTGCACGTGGATCTACCGACTGGTGCTTTTCATTGGGATTGCATTGCTGGTTTATCACCTGTTTTTCAAGGCACTGGGTCTCTTCCTGTTTGTGGTTGAGATCGCCTGGTTCATCCTGCGTCCCCTCCGAATGGAATGGCGCGCATGGGTCGTTCGCCGGGACGCGATCGGACAGAGTGGTCGGACGCGCTGGAGCGTCCTGATCGTGCTCGCGCTCCTGACGGCTACCCTGATCCCGTGGCCGGGCAGACTGGGAGCAAGCGCAGTGCTGCGTCCGGCAGAGTCCTGGCCCCTGCACGCACCCGCCGCGGCGCTGATCGAGGCCCTGCCCGTTGCCGAGGGACAGTTCGTCGCCGAAGGCGCGGTCATGATGCACTTCAAGCGTCCTGAGCTTGAGGCACGACGGCAGGCGCTCCAGGCCCGAGTCGCACAGCTTCGCCAACTTGCAGCCACCTCGAGCTTTGACGAGAAGACTCGCGAGCGGACCCTGGTCACCGAGGAATCACTCGCCACCGCCGAGTCTGAACTCATGAGCCTGGAGACCGAGCGTCTGAAGGTTCAACCCCGGGCGCCCTTCGCCGGTATTCTCCGAGATCTTGACCCGGCCCTGCGCACTGGTCAGTGGGTCAACGACCGTGAACGCCTCGCCACCCTGATCAAGGCCGACACGCGTTGGGTGGTCGAGACCTGGATTGAAGAGCAGGATATCCGGCGAATCAGGGTCGGCAATCGGGCGGGGTTCATCCGCGACGGTGCCGTTGGTCCGGTGGTCGATCTCGTTGTCAAGACAATCGATCCGGATGCGTCACGATCTCTCACTCGCCGTGAGCTTGCACTTCAGCAAGGCGGACACATTCCGGTCCGTGAGCAGTCGGGGCAGCTCTTACCCGAACGCGGCATTTTCAAGGTCACGCTGGAACCGGTTGAGAACACACTTCCGGATCAACTCCTGAGCCACGTATGGCGCGGGCGAATCAGCATCCAGGCAGAATCCGAGGCCCCCGCGATGCGCTACTTCAAACAGGCGTTCGCAGTGCTGATTCGTGAATGGGGCTTTTAATCAGTAGCTCGTGGGCCAGGTGCTCATCAGGTGTTCGCCGACCCCCCCTGTCAAGCCCAGGCCCGCCGAGTCGAGCAACTCGGCCAAGAGCGTGCGAGTGGCCTCGGGCATGACAACGATATGGCCGTTATAGGCTGAAGCCATCTCGTAAGCAGACGTCTCCTTGGCCATCTCGGCCAGCAGGGCCTCGTAACGCGCCGGATCATCCTCCCGCCGAACGCCATGGACGATCGTCACTGCATGGCGAGGATCCATGAAATTGATCTCTGCACTGGGCCACATCAACACGACATCAGCATTGCCTCCTCCCCCCATATTCAGGACAGCCTGACCGTAGGTCTTGCGGACAATGACCGAGAGCTTTGGCACCGTCACGAGCGATAAGGCATTCATCCAGTTCATCACCCGCCCGATCGCGCCCCGTCGCTCCCCTTCGATTCCGATCAGAAATCCGGGCTGATCGACGAAGAAGACCAGAGGGATGTTGAACGAATCACACATCACCATGAAGGCGGTCGCCTTTTCGCACGCGTCGACATCGATCGCGCCGCCCTTGTGCAGGGGATTGTTCGCAATCAGGCCCACGACCTTGCCGTTGATCCGGGCCAGCGCCGTCACAATGTTGCGCGCGTAGCGTGCCTTCATCTCAAAGAGCGAACCCCGATCGACAATGCAATCAAGGATCTTGCGCATGTCGTAGACCTTGGTGGGCTCGAGCGGGAGCAGGTCACGAATCCGCAGCCCATCGGGTGGGTCCGATTCGGCGCCCGAATCTGAGGGCGGCGTCGCGCGATGGTGCGAGGGCATGTACGACAAAAATCGCCGCACTGCGGCCAGGGCCTCCTCGTCGGTATCGACTGCAAGATCAACCAGCCCCGTGATGTCGGTGTGCATCTTCCACCCGCCGAGCTCCTCGGGGTCACGTGCCTCGCTGATCGCCATTGAGGTGAGCTTGGCACTCGAAACCGCCATCACTGCACCTTTTCGCATCACGACGAAATCAGAAAGTGCGGCATACCAGGACGACGAACCATAACAATGACCCAGGACTGCAGAGGCCCAGGGCGTCTCACGCATTCGCCGATACTGCGTCGGACGATCCCCCGCGCCGATGCCGCGTGCACCCATCACGTCCGGCATTCGCGCGCCCGTCGACTCACCGAGAAACACCATGGGCAAACCGCGCCGGGTCGCGAGGTCTTTCAGATGGCCGACCTTCCGGCCGTTGACTGATGCGCTCGATGCGCCCATGACCGTGAAGTCGTTCGAGATCACGGCTGCGGGCCGTCCGTCAATCCGGATCAGGCCGGAGATCTTGCCGTCGGCCGGCGTACGCTCGCGATCGGCTTCCCGTACAGACTGGGCGAACAAGCCGAACTCGGTGAATGACCCCGGGTCAGCCAGTGTGTCTATGCGCTCGCGCGCATTCAGCACACCCGCCTCGCGCCGGCGATGCAACTTGGCCGCACCACCCATCGAACGCGCCTGTTCGGCACGCTGGTGAAACTCGATTTCAAGTTGTTCGAAGCGTGCGGGCATCAGCCGACTTCCTTCAACAGAACTGCGTTCAGCCTGTGATGCTCCCTGAGCAGAGCCTCCAGCTCAGCGGGCGAACTCGAACGGACTTCAATGCCCTTGTCGAGCGTCTGCTTGATCAAGTTCGCATCCTGGGCAGCCACGACGGTTGCCGCATTCAGGCGGGATACGACTGCTGCAGGCGTGCCCGCCGGCGCGTAGAGCGCAAACCAGCTCGGCGCCGGTCCTTGCACGCCGATTTCCTGGAAGGTTGGGATGGTCGGTGCAGCACGCGAGCGCTGATCGAATGAAATGCCAATCGGCTTGAGCTTGCCGCTCTTGATGTGGGGCAGCAGGACCGGCAGCAAAGCGATCACGAGGTTGACGTGACCGGCGATCGCGTCCGCACTGGCCTGGGCACCGCCCTTGTACGGCACATGCAGCAGATCGATCCCCGCCCGCTTGTTGAGCGTTTTGACCTGAGTGGCGAGCGAGGCCGAGCTGATCGTGAACTTCCCCGGCTGAGGACGCGCAAGGTCCAGCAGTTCTCTGGGCGTATTGGCTGAAAAGCCAGGATGGGCCGCAACCAGATAAGGCATGGTCGCCAGCAAGCTGACGGGGGTGATGTCCTTGAATACGTCCACCGAGGGCACCGGCCCGAAATGCGGATTGGAGGCGAGACTGCTGGTGCCAAAGTAGAGGGTGTAGCCGTCCGCAGGCGATCGGGCGACCAGCTCAAGTCCGATATTCGTGGCGGCGCCCGGCCGGTTTTCGATGACGATGGTTTGCCCCAGATGCCGGGCAAAGGGCTCAACGAAGGCGCGCGCCAGAATGTCGGTACTACCCCCGGGCGGATAGGG
>JBDLRB010000112.1:0-10011 GCA_039800205.1 Pseudomonadota bacterium
GTTTGGGCTCGGGTTTGGGCTCTGGCTTGGGCTCAGGCTTGGGCTCTGGCTTGGGCTCTGGCTTGGGCTCTGGCTTGGGCTCAGGTTTGGGCTCAGGTTTGGGCTCAGGTTTGGGCTCAGGTTTGGGCTCAGGTTTGGGCTCAGGCTTGGGCTCAGGCTTGGGCTCAGGCTTGGGCTCAGGCTTGGGCTCTGGCTTGGGCTCTGGCTTGGGCTCAGGTTTGGGCTCAGGTTTGGGCTCAGGCGACACACCCTCGGTTGCCTGACGAAGAAGCGTCCTCGCCTCGACGGCAGACACACTTCGGACCTGCCTGAGCGGGGGGACAAGCAGTTTGTCGCCCACCCTCAACTGATGGATACTGCCGCCGAAAACGGCACGATTCTGGCTGAATAGCGCCCACTGAATCTGTTCATCGCTGAGCCCCTCGCGGACCAATCGGCGAGCGATCTGACCCAGGGTATCGCGGGGCTGGACAGCGATTTCAACGGGCCAGTCGGACCCACGCGACGGGCTGGCCGACAACGCGCCGACAACGAACCCCTGCAAACTCTCAGGCAGCACCGCTTGAGGCGGGGCAAGTGCGGGCCGTGCCCGTTCAGGCGCGGGAGACGGCGAACGATCTGATCGGTCGCCCGCCGTCGGGTTCGCAGCGCGCGCCGCCCGATCTTTCTGGACAATCAGATCCGCGAGCGGATCCACGCCCCCCCCGCCCGAGCGATCTCGTCCTTGAAGAGCGTCGGCGCCCGCTGACGACGCGGAGGCTGGGGGCGTCACACGAAAGGTTCGAACCCCCTCGAACCATTGCGGTGCCTGAGGCACCGAGGGCTCACGCATCGTGACCGTGTAACGAACCGACTCCGACGTTGAACCCGAATCGACCCTGAGAAAGACCGACAGGCCCCTGCTCGTCACAGGCATCAGCGTGCGAAGTCGGATCGATGTGAAGCCCCCGGCGAAGGGATCCACCGACATGACGATATCCGACGAGCGAATTGCGGTCAGTGTGGCACCCGCATCAAGCGCTTCCATCGAGATAGAAGGCGTGAACGGGCCATCCATCACACCGCGTACCTGAACCTCGGCGGCGAGGGCCTGCCCAAGGGCCGACCGAACGACCAGCGGCCCCAATTCGAGCGCGGAAACAAGCGCCGGCGACAAGCCTGCAGCCCAGGACACCACGACTGCAACGAGCGGGAGACGGGTCGCATACAAGGCCCGACAAACCCGCGCGCACGCCCCCCTCAGCATGACCAACCCATCCGATATCGGGTCAGGAAGAGCGGGTGCATGGTCTGATCCGCCCTGTCAGTCCAGAAGAATCCGGAGCATTCTGCGCAAAGGCTCCGCGGCCCCCCAGAGCAGCTGGTCACCCACGGTAAATGCGCTGATGACGCCTTCCCCGACCGACAGCTTGCGTAGCCGTCCGATCGGAATATCCAGCCGTCCCGACACTGCAGCCGGAGACAGGTCGCGGATGCTGGCCTCACGCTGATTGGGTATCAGGCGCACCCAATCGTTGCCAGACGCAACGAGTCGCTCAATCTCAGAAAGCGGCAGATCCCGCCTCAGCTTGATGGTCATCGCCTGACTATGGCAGCGCATCGCGCCGACTCGAACACACAGGCTCTCAACGGGTATATGCCCCGGCCCAACCGCCGGCAGCCCCAGGATCTTGTTCAGTTCGGCATCGCCCTTCCATTCCTCACGGGACATGCCATTGCCCAGATCCTTGTCAATCCAGGGAATCAGGCTGCCCGCCAGGGGCACGCCGAAATGCTCGGTCGGCAAGGCCGCGCCACGCAGTGCGTCAGAGACCCGCTGATCGATCTCAAGGATGGCCGAGCCCGGATCGGCCAGCTGAGCGGCGACCGCTTGATGCAACACGCCCATCTGCTGCAGGAGCTCACGCATGTTCTGCGCGCCCGCGCCGGACGCCGCCTGATAGGTCATCGAGGTGGCCCAATCGATGAGATCTTCGCGGAGCAGGCCGTTCAAAGCCATCATCATCAGACTGACGGTGCAATTACCGCCGATAAAATCGCGCACCCCGCGGTCGAGCGAATCACGAATCACGTGCAGATTGAGCGGATCCAGAACGATCACTGCATGATCCTTCATGCGGAGCGTGGACGCCGCATCGATCCAGTATCCGGTCCATCCCGCCGCCCGCAATGCGCTGTGCGTCGCCTGGGTCCAGTCTCCGCCTTGGCAGGTCAGGATCACGTCCATCCGTGACAGCGCGTCGATGGACGCGGCATCCTGCAATCGCTCGCTGCCCAAAGGCGCAGCGCCGCCCGCATTGGAGGTGCTGAAAAAAACCGGCTGGAAATGCGCGAAATCGTTTTCCTGCTGCATCCGTTGCATCAGCACCGATCCGACCATCCCCCGCCAACCTACGATCCCGACTTTCATTCCGATTCTCCGATCCGCGCTGCGCACAGTGCAGACCTCAAGGATTCAAGCTGCCCCTGCTAAAACCGACCCGCTTACTGTGCCGCGAGCGCAGCGATAACCGCATCGCCCATTTCACCCGTCCCGACCGTCTGCCGCCCGGGCTCGGCGATATCGGCCGTTCGCAAGCCTTGCGCCAGAACCGCGCGAACGGCGGCCTCGACGCGATCAGCTGCCTCAACCTGCCCGAGCGAGTAACGCAACATCATGGCCAGGGACAAAATCGTCGCAAGCGGATTCGCGACACCCTTGCCTGCAATGTCAGGCGCCGAGCCGTGAATCGGTTCGTAGAGTCCAAAGTTCTTTGAATTCAAGGACGCAGAAGGCAGCATTCCGATCGAGCCCGTCAGCATCGACGCCTCATCAGACAGGATATCGCCGAACATGTTGCCGGTGACAATGACATCAAACTGCTTGGGATTACGCACCAGTTGCATCGCGGCATTGTCGACGTACATGTGCGTCAACTCGACGTCGCTGTACTCGGCGTGGGTCTCGGTCACGACGTCACGCCAGAGCTGAGTGGTTTCGAGAACGTTGGCCTTGTCGACCGAACAGACCTTGCTCGAGCGCTTGCGGGCCGCTTCGAAGGCCAGCCGGGCAATCCGCCGGATCTCGCCTTCGGTGTATCGCATGGTGTCGAAGCCCTCGCGCTCTCCGCTCTCGGTTGTCCGAATACCGCGAGGCTGGCCGAAGTAAATATCACCGGTGAGTTCGCGCAGAATCAGGATGTCGAGACCAGCGACCACATCGGCTCGAAGGGTGGACGCGTGCGCCAGCTCTGGAAAAACGGTCGCGGGTCGGAGATTGGCAAACAGATCAAAGTGCTTGCGCAAGCGCAGCAGGCCCTGTTCAGGCCGCATGGGGCGGGGCAAGGTATCGTATCGGGGACCGCCCACCGCACCAAAGAGGATGGCATCGGATTGCTCGCACAGGCGCAGCGTGGCCTCGGGCAGCGGATCGCCCGCACGGTCATACCCCGCGCCGCCCACCATCGCCGGCTCGGTCTCAAGGGCCAGCCCGTCGCGGGCCAGCACCTGAATGACACGCTGTGCCTGCTCGGTGATCTCGGGTCCGATGCCATCGCCTGCCAGTACCGCAATCTTCATCATCATCCTTTCAGAAATCAGCAAAACCGATCAGGCACCGAGCCGATAACCCAACCAGGGCTGCTCGGTGAGGCGCCGAGCCTCGAACTCGCGAATCCGGTCAGCATGACGCAAGGTCAAGCCGATCTCGTCCAGGCCGTTGACCAGACAGTATTTGCGGAATTCGTCGATCTCGAATGGAAAATTGCGCGACCCATCGCCGGTACTGACCACCTGCGAAGGCAGGTCGACCACCAGCTCGAAGCCAACGAACGCATGGACCTGATGGAACAACCAATCGACGTCGGCCTCGGGCAATCGGATCGGCAACACGCCGTTCTTGAAACAGTTGTTGAAGAAGATGTCCGCGAACGACGGGGCGATCAGGACCTTGAATCCGTAATCCTCGAGCGCCCAGGGGGCGTGCTCGCGCGATGAACCGCAGCCGAAATTCTTGCGTGCCAGCAGGACCGAGGCCCCCTGATAGCGCGGCTGATTCAGTACAAAATCGGGATTGAGCGGCCGAACCGAGTTGTCCATGCCCGGCTCGCCCTGGTCGAGATAGCGCCATTCGTCGAACAGGTTGGGACCAAACCCGGAGCGCTTGATTGACTTCAGGAACTGTTTGGGGATGATTGCATCCGTGTCAACGTTGGCCCGGTCGAGGGGGGCGACGAGACCGCGATGGACGGTGAGGCTCTGCATGATCGGGCTCCGTCAGCGAAGAGAGGAAACATCAACGAAATGACCGGCCACCGCCGCTGCGGCCGCCATCGCCGGACTGACCAGGTGGGTGCGCCCACCTGCTCCCTGACGACCCTCGAAATTACGGTTGGAGGTCGAGGCGCAGCGCTCGCCCGGCTCGAGCCGATCGGCGTTCATGGCCAGACACATCGAACACCCCGGTTCGCGCCACTCGAAACCCGCATCGATGAAAATTCGGTCGAGCCCCTCGGCTTCGGCCTGAGCCTTGACCAGACCGGACCCCGGAACCACCAGCGCCTGCTTGACCGAGCCCGCCACGTGCCGACCCCGGGCGACCGCCGCAGCCTGACGGAGGTCCTCAATGCGAGAGTTGGTGCAGGACCCGATAAACACCCGGTCCACTCGAAGATCGGTGATGGGGGTATTGGGGGTCAGCCCCATGTAGGTGAGTGCGCGGGCCATGCCCTCGCGACGCACTGCATCCTTTTCCTTGTCGGGATCGGGCACCCGATCATCGATGGTGACGACCATCTCAGGCGACGTGCCCCAGGTGACCTGCGGACGAATCGAGGCCGCGTCGATCTGTACGACCGCATCAAACCGCGCCTCGGGGTCCGAGCGCAAGGCGCGCCAATACGAGACCGCACGATCCCAGTCAGCACCGGTCGGTGCCATCGGCCGCCCTTTCAGGTAGTTGATCGTGACCTCATCGACCGCGACCATGCCCGACCGCGCACCCGCCTCGATCGCCATGTTGCACACGGTCATTCGGCCTTCCATCGACAGACTGCGAATCGCCGAACCCCCAAATTCGATCGCATAGCCCGTCCCACCCGCGGTGCCGATCCGGCCGATCACGGCCAGCACGATGTCTTTGGCGGTCACGCCCCGGCCCAGCTGCCCATCGATCTGGATCAGCATGTTCTTCATTTTCTTGGCGACGATCGTCTGCGTCGCCAACGCGTGCTCGACTTCAGAGGTTCCGATCCCGAACGCCAGACAGGCGAATGCACCATGGGTACTGGTGTGGGAATCACCGCAGACGACCGTCATGCCTGGGAGCGTTGCCCCCTGCTCAGGTCCGATGACGTGCACGATGCCCTGCCGACGGTCGTTGATGTCAAAGTACGTCAGGCCATGACCCCGTGCGTTGGCGTCCAGGGTCTCAACCTGCAGTCGCGCGATCGGATCGTCGATGCCACGGCTGCGATCGGTCGTGGGGACGTTGTGATCGACCACGGCCAGATTGGCGCTGATCCGCCACGGCGTGCGGTCGGCCAGCCGCAGACCCTCGAAGGCCTGCGGGCTGGTGACCTCGTGAACCAGATGGCGGTCGACATAGAGAAGCGTGGTGCCGTCCGCCTCGGCGTGAACAACGTGGGCATCCCAGAGCTTGTCGTAAAGGGTTTTCAGAGCGAGCGACATTGGGCGATCCGTCTCATCGAAATGAACTCTTTATTATGACACGCAGCCATCTGACGAAAGATGGATCAGGCTGGACACCAGCGCGCCCGATCATCGAGAATCGGCCCCGAACGATGCATCACCACCAAGGAGATCAAATTGGGCCAATCCATCACACTCACCGCCTCAGATGGCAAGACGATCGGGGCATGGCGCGTCGACCCCCCCGGCCCCAGCCGCGGCGGACTGATCGTCTGCCAGGAAATTTTCGGCGTGAACAGCCATATCCGCTCGGTTTGCGAAGGCTACGCCCAGGCGGGCTACACCGTGATCGCGCCGGCGTTTTTCGATCGCGCCGAGCCCGGGGTGGAACTGGGCTACACCGCAGACGACATTGCGCGCGGCCGCGCTCTGATGGGCCAGGTCTCCATCGACACGGCCCTCCTTGATGTCGAAAGCGCGCGGGCGCTGCTTGCTCCGGTCGGCCGGGTGGGTATCGTCGGCTACTGCTGGGGCGGAACCGTGGCTTGGGCGGCCGCCACGCGAATCGACGGACTGGCCTGTTCCGCGCCGTTCTACGGTGGTGGAATCGCCGGGCTCTCCGGCGAAAGACCGCGTTGTGCGGTCGAAATGCACTTCGGTGAAACCGACCACGCCATCCCGATGAGTGATGTCGAACGCATCAAGGCGGCGCAGCCCGGCGTGCCGGTCCACGTTTACCCCGCTGGCCACGGATTCAGCTGCGACCAGCGCGGGTCCTATCACGAGGCCAGCGCCCGGCTGGGACGCGAGCGCGTGCTGGCCTTACTGGCACAACACGTCGGTTGAGTCCGGAAAAGGCGGCGCCCCCGATCAGCCCAAACGCCAGGAGGGGGGCCGCTTTTCGACGAAAGCGGTAAACCCTTCCTGGGCGGACGACTCGACCATGTTGCACGCCATGGTCTGCCCCGCCAACTGGTAGGCGGCGTCGACGCCCATCTCGATCTGACGGTAGAACAACGACTTGCCGACGGACACGACCCCCGGGGGTTTGGCGAGAATGGACTGACACAAGGCTTCGATTTCCTCGTCCAGCCGCTCGGGCGGCACGACACGGTTGATCAAGCCGCGATCAAGCGCGCAGGCGGCGTCGATAAACTCCCCCGTCACGAGCATTTCGAACGCCTGCTTGCGGCTGACGTTGCGGCTCAGTGCAACCGCAGGGGTTGAGCAGAACAGACCGAGGTTGATGCCCGAAACGGCAAAGCGGGCCTCGGCCGACGCGACCGCCAGGTCGCAGCTGGCGACCAGCTGACAGCCCGCGGCCGTCGCAATGCCGTGAACTCGGGCAATGACCGGCTGAGGCATGCGCTGAATCGTCCGCATCATCCGTGTGCACTGCGCAAAGAGCGCCTGATACGCCTCCAGTCGACAGTCTTCGAGCATTTCCTTCAAGTCATGCCCGGCACAAAAGGCCCGCCCTTCACCGGCGAGGACCACGACACGCACAGAGGGGTCGGCCTCGATCTGTTCAAACGCCTGTTGAAGCGCCGTCATCATGCCGAACGACAAGGCATTGAACTGCCCCCCTCGCAGGAGCGTCAGCCGCACGACCCCTGGCGCAGATCGATCAATATCGACCCACCGCGCAGGCGCCGGATCGCCCTTCGAGCCCTCGACCCCCACTGTCCCTGAGTCACCCATACACTTACCCCTTGGCGAAAATCCTTACAAATCCTGATGGAACTCGCAGACTGTGGCATCGATACGTCGACCGGACCGGAACAACTTTCCGCTCCTGGGCGAGCGTGAGACACTCGAGCCTATGCGACGGTTGGCTGCCATCAGGCATTTTATTGCCTTCAGATCTCTCGGAGTTCTTGCGCTCGGATGGTTTGCCGTCTCTGGCGTCGTCGGCCAGACGGCGGCTCCTGCCCCGCAGGGCGCCGGCACCCGGCCCGCCAGCGCCGCGGGCGATTATCTGTCCCGTCCTGAGGTCCAGCGCTTCATCGATTACATGGTCGCACAGCATCAGTTTGATGTGAATGTGCTACGAGAGTATTTCGCCGAAGCGCGTCATCAGCCCCGGGTCGTCAGCCTGATGACCCCCGCGCCCTCTGGGGCCCGCCGTTCCTGGGCGCAGTATCGCACCCGGGTAGTCGACCCTTATCGCGTCGAGATGGGCCTTGCGTTCTGGCGCGCCCATCGCGAACCGCTCCGCGAGGCCTCCGAGCGATTCGGCGTACCGGAAGAGATCATCGTTTCGATTATCGGGATCGAGACCAACTACGGGCGTGTGACGGGTACCTTTCGGGTCTTCGACACGCTGGTGACCCTCAGCTTCGACTACCTCCGCCGTGCCGAATTCTTCAAGGGCGAACTGGAGCAGTTCCTGCTCTGGATCCGGGACAATCGCCTGGATGTGATGGGCCCCCATGGATCCTACGCCGGCGCGATTGGTATCCCGCAGTTCCTGCCCGGCAGCATTCGTCGACATGCCATCGATCTTGATGGGGATGGCCGGGTCGACTTGTCTCGCAATCCCGCCGATGCGATCGGTAGCGTCGCAAATTTTCTGGCCAATCACGGCTGGCAGCGAGGCGCCCCAACCCACTTCGCAGCCGCCGTCGGCCCCTCGTCGGGGATTGATCGCTTTGTCCAGGCGGGGATTGAACCGCAGTTCAAGATCGCGGAACTCGAGCAAGCGGGCGTGCGGAGCGCAGCCGTTGTACCTCAGCAGACCCCGCTTGCCCTGATCGAGTTTCCGAATGGCGATCAGCCCTCGCAGCACATCCTTGCGGCCCCCAACTTCTACGTCATCACCCGGTACAACCGCTCGAGCTTCTATGCGATGGCGGTGATCGAACTGGCCGAAAAGCTCAGGACCGATCTGGCGGCACGAACCCGGGCGCAGAACGGCTGAGAAACTTCGAACCGATTGGCCCCGCCACTCAGGCCGACCGCTTCAGCAGAGCCATCACCACCCCGGTCAGGACGATCAAGGCAATCCCCAACAGCGACCAGAAATCGGGGAAATGGTCGAACAGGACAAAACCGATGGGTAATGCAAAGGCCGTGTGCGCATAGCCGAACGGGGCCAGTGTTGACGCGGTCGCGATCCGATAGGCGCGCAGCAGCAGCAGATGACCGCTCGCACCGAGCGTACCGATCAGCGCCATCAGCGCCACGTCGGTCCAGTACTCCGGACGTTGCCAGACGAAGGGCAGCATCAGCGACAGGAGCAGCGTCGCTACCACCGCACCGATAAACAGCGTCGCCATGGTTTCCTCGGAACGCGCAAGAATTCGAGTCAACAAGGCAAAGGCCACGCTGGACATCGCAGCGAGCAGGGCCAGCAACGCGCCCCATCCGAAGATGCCGCCTCCAGGCCGCACGATCAGCGCCACCCCCAGAAGACTCAGGGCAAGGGCCCAGGTTGTGCCGGGAGGCGCTCGCTCACCGAGCAGCCAGACCGCGGCAACGGTGATCAGCACGGGCGCAATGCTGAAGACCCCCACGATTTCCGCCAGCGGCTGCAGGGCGATCGCGCTGAAAAAGAAAATCGCTGACAGGGCCAGGGTCAGGCCGCGGGCGAATTGAACCCAGGGTAAGCGGGTGCGCAACAGGCCGCGCCCAATTCGGGGGCCAAACACCAGCAGGATGACCAGGACGTGAAAAAAATGCCGCGCCCAGCCCAGCATCAAGGGCGAATAGCGTTCGGCCAGCAACTTCATCAACCCATCGAGCGACGCAAAAAGCAGACCCGCGATCACGACGAGAAGAATGCCCCGTCTCGCCTGAGCAAGACCCCGGGCGCGCTCGGCATGCAGATCGTCAGTCAAGGTCGTCTCAGCTTGTGCGGGCCGACCCAATGCGAGCGATGGCCGTACCCGCAGCGGCCCGAATCGTACGGAATCTCGGATCGCATGCCGGGGGCTATTCGGTCAGTGAGCAATTGGCGCTGCATTGGGCAGCCGCGTCACACCAGGCAGATCGAGCTTCAAGACGGCCTGCCTGAGCGCCGCCACCGCAGCGACCCGGGTGTAGCTCTTTCGCCAGACGAGCGAGATCTGCCGGGAGGGCGGCGGCGAGCGCAGGGGTATATACCGCAGCAAGCCATCATCGCCCGGACCCGGCGTGGCCAGCCAGGGCAACAGCGTGATACCGATGCCCGAGGCCACCATGTGGCGGATGGTTTCGAGCGAAGACCCCTCGAAGGTCTTCTGAATGCCCGCACTTTCCTGAGCAAAGCGGGAGAGTTCGGGACAAACGGCCAGCACGTGATCGCGGAAACAATGGCCCGAGCCGAGCAGCAACATGGTTTCCCTTTTCAGCTCGTCCGAATCAATCATCGTTCGCATCGCCCAGGGATGCCCATGCGGCACG
>JBDLRB010000113.1:0-4709 GCA_039800205.1 Pseudomonadota bacterium
ATCGAATTCGGCGGGGCGCTGGCCGGTACCTCCTTCAACCCCTTGCTGCTCAAGGTCGAGGGAGCAAGCGCGCCCGCGGCCAAGGGCAGCGGGGCATTCGTTGCGGGCAATGCGTCGCAAACCCGCGCCAACCTGCAATCCGCGTTTGCAACGCTGCTAGGCACGTCGTCCTCCAATATCCGCGTCGAGCGCGATACCGCGGCGGTCAGCGGCGAGCGCTACGTCATCAGCTTCATTGGCGATCTCGATCAGACCAACATCCGTGATGGGATGATCGCGTTCAACACTCCGCTCGACTACGACCTGGTGCAAGACGGTGCGGCAGCGGTCGCCGAGGTACAGCGGGTTCGTATCGACCGCAAGGTTGATTTGGCGGACTCCACCAAGACCACCTCCGGCACGTTCCGGTTGAGCGTTGCGCGCGCGGGTGTCACTTTCGTCACCGCGCCCATCGCGTTTGGCGCCGATGCGCAGACGGTTCAGGACGCGCTGCGCGCGGCCACTTCTGCCGGCGGAACCCAAACCTTGGGCGGACTGGGCACGCTCACCGTGTCGGCCGACGGTACCGATGCCTACCGCGTGCAGTTCGGCGGCTTGCTGGCGGGATCCGATATAGCGTTGATGCAGGTCTCGGCGGTGTCGGTTGATCCGCAGCTGCCGGCCGGTACCTTCCGCGTCTCTGTCCCCGATGCCGATGGCAATGATCAGTTCACCGACCCGATCGTCTACAGCAGCGACCGCAGCGTGCTGCGCCAGAACATCGAAACGGGTCTGGTCAAGATTTTCGGTACGGGCAACTTCACCGTGGCCCTCGATGCGGCGGAAAGCACCGATCGGACGATCGCCTACACGATCAGCTTCCAGGGCGCTCTGTCTCGCCTGGATGTTGCCAACATCACCAGTTATTCCGCCGATCTGCAGCTTGGCGTAGTCAAGCCCTACAACATCGCGCAGGGCGTTGCTCCGGCGGGCGAAGTCCAGCAGATCGTCCTGCAGTCGGATGCCGATCAGGTTGGCTTCAAGGTCACGCTGACGCACTCGGGCAAGAGCGTTCAGACCGAGACGATCGACTCCGAGATGTCCCGTGCCGAGGTCGAGGCCATCCTCGACAAGGCCGCAGCGGCCCTGAACACAGCGGTTGGCGGCGGGTTCGCTGCGTCGCTCGATCTGGTGCTGTGGGCCGGCAAGACCATGCAGCTCGGCTTTGCAGGTTCGCTCAAGGGTGTGAATATTGCAGACGTCACCGTAAGTCCGGTGGCGATCACCAGCGCGGCCAGCCTCGAAGTGGTTCAGGCCGGCAAAACCGTTGTCACGCCGGCCAAGCCGGCGCGTACGGTCGTGGTCGACTACACCACGGGCGACACCGACGCCACACCGGCCACCGATCTCACAGTGCCGACAGGCCCCACTACCGACAGCACGCTCGATATCGAGGGCTCGCTCGGTGACTTCATGCGCGTCACCGGGGTCCTTGATATCAACCTGTTCGGCTTCTTCCAGACCAAGGGCAACTTCGGCATCGAGAAGAAGAGCGGATCGGTCAAGCTCGCCGACGAGCAGAAAAACTCGAGCGGCACCGTCACCAAGGCGGCCAGCACGGTCAGCGTTGACATGCTCACGATCGGCGCCAACGACATGACCGCATTCGCGGGCTTGAACGGTGGTACGGCGAACGAGTTGGGTCTCAAGATGACCGGCGTCGAGTTCGGTCTGGTCCTCGCCACGGAGCAACTCACGGGCGCGCCCGGCGAGGCTGCACCGCGCAAGTGGACGGGCTTGCAGGCCACCGCGGCATCGGTCGGGTTTGTCGGTCTTGGCAGCGACTTGAAGGTGAATGCCACCGGCGTGGGCGTATCGATCAACCAGGCCGATGGGGAAGCCACTACGGTTGTCGATTTCGCGCGCAGCGACATTTCGGTTGTTACCGGTCCAAGCCGATCGCTCAAGATCACCCTTGATGGGTCGCGCGGCGAGTTGGTTCGCGCGAGCGGTAACCTTACGCTCGACGTATACGGGTTCTTCCAGGTCACGGGCGACCTCGCGATCGAGAAGAGCAACAAGACCATCACGCTCGCCAAGGTCGGTACGGCAGCGGCCGAGCAGGTGGATGCTGGCATGCTCACCATCGGCGGCAGCGGCATCAACGCTTTTGCCGGCATCAACGGCAATAGCCCCGACCGGCTTGGTCTTGCGCTGACCAATGTTGAATTCGGACTGGCGCTCCTCACCAGCAAGGCTCAGCCCACGCGTAAATGGACGGCCTTGCAGGCCACGGCCGGATCCGTCGCCTTCGTGGGGCTGGGCGACAGCGTCAAGATCGGCGCCACCAATGTGGGCGTTCTGGTCAACCAGGCAGATGGTGCGGCCACTGATGTTGTTGATTTCAAGGCCACCGATCTCACCGTCGCCACGGGTACCACCAAGGGCTTGAAGCTCTCGCTCGACGGCAGTCGCGGCGAAATGATCCGCGCGAGCGGTCAGCTCAATCTCGACCTGTTCGGCTTTTTCCAGGTGTCTGGCGAACTGGCGGTTGAAAAGAGCAGCAAGACCGTCACGCTCACCAAGGTTGGCACTGCTGCAGCTGAAACCGTCGCCGTTGATCTGCTCACGGTGGGCGGCAGCGGCCTGAATGCATTCGCCGGCATCGGCGGCAATACGTCCAGCCGCTTTGGTCTTGCACTCACGGGGGTCGAGTTCGGTCTTGCGCTCATGACGAGCAAGGCCAGCAACACCCGGAAATGGACAGCGCTTCAAGCGTCGGCGGGCTCCGTGGCCTTCGTGGGGCTGGGGGATTCGGTCAAGATCCAAGCCACCAATGTTGGTGTGCTGATCAACCAGGCCGATGGAAATGCCACCGACGTCGTTGACTTCAGCGCCACCGACCTGTCGGTAGCGGTCGGCACGGGCAAGGAACTCAAGCTCTCGATCGACAAAGGGCTGGGCGAGGTCATCCGAGCGGCTGGCACACTCACGCTCGATATCTTCGGGTTCTTCCAGGTCAGCGGCAATCTGGCGGTGGAAAAGCGTTCGCAAACCGTCACGCTTGCGAAGAAGTCGGGCGCCACCACCGCCGAGCGCGTCGATGTCGATCTTCTCAGCATCGGCGGTTCGAATCTCACCGCCTTCGCCGGCATTCGCGGCGGCACCGCCGACGAGGTCGGTCTCAAGCTCGAAAACGTGGCATTCGGGCTTGCCCTCATGACGGGCAAGAGCGACGCCAGCCGCAAATGGACCAGCCTGGAGGCAAGCGCCTCGCGCGCGGGCTTTGTGGGAATCAGCGGCCTGACCATCAGTGCCAACAACCTGGTTGTCAACATCAACCAGGCCGACAAGGAAAACGATCAGGTCGTCGACTTCTCCACCGGGGCCACCGTACTGGCGGTGCCCACCGGCGTGTCGTCCACGCTCAACCTGTCGATCGATGGCGCCAAGGGCGAATTGATTCGGGTTGATGCTGCCATCACCATCGACCTGTTTGGCTTCTTCCGCGTTGCTGGTAATTTCTCGATCGAATCGGCAACCACCAAGGTGGCGCTGTCGCGCAAATCGGGCCAGACCACCTCTGAGGTGATCGATGTTGAAACGCTCACCATCGGTGGCTCGAACGTTGAAGCCTTCGCGGGGGTCAACGGCGGAACAGCAGACGCGATCGGACTGGCGTTGGAGGGCGTCAATTTCGGTATCGGCTTCTATACCGACAAGAATGACGCCAGCCGTAAATGGACTGCGCTGAAGGCTTCAGCTACGCGTTTCGGCTTCGTCGGTATTGGCGATTTCCTGCCGAGCCTGCGGAATCTGTCGGTCGATATCAACCAGGCCTCGCGAGAAGGCGATCAGGTGATCGACTTCGCCACGCGTCCTGTCGCCATTCCCACCGGGCCGAGCAGCACCATTACCGTGAACCACAATGGCGCGGTGGGCGAGCTGATCCGGGTGGAGGCAGACCTCACGCTCAATCTGTTCAACTTTGCCTATTTCAGCGGGCGACTGGGCTTCGAGAAATACACCCCCGCGGCGCCGCTCAAGTTGCGCAGTAAGTCGGGCACGCTCAGCAACGTCGAAGCCACATCGATGATGGCCATCACTGGTCAGAATATTCAGGCGTTTGTGGGTTATGCCGACGGCGGAATCGATTCATCCAAGACGCTGTCGCAGCAGGCCGACCGCCTTTACGGCTTTGGTGTTGAGGGCGTTGACTTCGGCGTCGTATTGGTGAGCGCCGGCGGCCAGTCATACACCACGGTCGATGTGGCCATGGACCGCATGAGCATCTTTGGCATTGACCAAAGCGTGTTCGAGTTGTCGCTTGAAGGCATCCGCTTCAAGTACAACAGTCAAGATTCCTCCGAAGCGTCGCTCGATTACGCGGCCTCGTTCAACGGCGCGTTGCTGCTGGGTTCCACTGGCGCAATCAAGATCGATTCGACGGGATACCAACTCGGCGTTTACGTTCAGAAGGCGACGCTCGCAATTTCAAGCTTCCTGTACGTGTCGGGAGCCATCAGCTTCGAAAAGGTCGACTACGGCGACACGCTCAAGTCCACCAACAAGCAGGGCGTCACCAGTACGGTGCGGGGCGCTAAGGGCTTCCTGATTGGTGGGTCGAACCTCACCGTGTTTGCGGGCTATGCCGACGGCGGAATCGATCGGAACAAGACGCTCGCGCAGCAGGCCGACCGGCTGTACGGATTCGGTGCCGAGGGCATCGA
>JBDLRB010000114.1:0-20254 GCA_039800205.1 Pseudomonadota bacterium
GAGAAATGGGGTCAGCCCGTTGTTGCCGAGAATCGTCCGGGCGGCAGCACCATCATCGGTGTTGACCATGTGGTCAAGTCGCCTGCAGATGGCTACACGCTGTTGCTGGGCTCAAACAGCCTGGCCCTCAATCGCTTTCTGATCGCCAAGGTGCCCTACGACATCGATCGCGACATTGCGCCGATCATCCTGGTCGCCAAGATTTCCAATGCGCTGGTCGTTCACCCCTCGGTCCCTGCCAGGGATCTGGGCGAGTTTCTGGCCTATGCCAAAGCCAATCCCAACAAGCTCACCTACGGTTCAACCGGACAAGGCACCGCCACCCATCTCTTTGCAGAGATGTTCTCGATGATGACAGGCGTCAAGATGACTCACGTGCCCTACAAGGGCACCGGTCCGGCCGTGGTCGATCTGCTGGGCGGGCAAATCAATCTGATGTTCGACAGCCTGTCCACGGTCATCCAGAACGAGAAGGCAGGCAAGGTCCGCATGATCGGTCTGACCGCGATGGAGCGCGCCGAAGCGGCCCCCCAGTTCCCGACGCTGCATGAGTTGGGTGTGAAGGGCTATGACGCCACAGGCTGGTTCGGTTTTGCGACCCGCAAAGGCGTTCCTCAGCCCATCATCAACAAGATCAATGCGGACATCGACGCGATCATTCGTACCCCTGAGATGCGCAAGCGCCTGGTGGGCATTGGCAGCAACGTGGTCGGCGGTTCGCCCGAGGTCTTCAACGCGCACATTCAGTCCGAAGCGAAGAAATGGGGTGAGGTCATTCGTGCGCTGAACATCGCGCCGAAGTAAGCGCTCAGACGGCTGGATCGTTTCTGGAATCAGGATCGCATACCGTGTCCCTTCGACTGGGCCCCGTGCTGCTTCGTACGACGGTCGTGATCGTCTACGCGATCATGCTGTGTCCGATCGCCTTCGTGCTCTGGCTCAGTTTCTTCAAGGATGCGATCCTCTATTTCCCGCCCTCGGGCTACACGCTCTCGTGGTACCTCAGGGCCTGGGATAATCCCGCCTTCGTCAATGGCTTTATCTTCAGCCTGCAGGTCGCGCTGATTGCGTCGGTCATTGGCGTCAGCCTGGGGGTGGTCGCCGCGTTGGGCATGATCCGACATCCCTTTCCGGGCAAAGATTGGGTCAATACGCTGTTGCTGTCACCCCTGCTGATGCCTTCCATCGTCGCCGGCATTGCGATCTACCTCTTCTACCTTCGTGCCGAGAATTTCTTCGACTATGACATCGTAGGCACGACAGCCGGCTTGGTCATGGCGCATATCTGCCTGACGATTCCCTGGACCGTGCGCCTGGTGTCGGCCAGTTTGCACGGCCTGGACGGTTCGGTCGAAGAGGCGGCGCGCAATCTCGGTGCGACTGGACGGGTGGCCTTCTTCCGGATCACGTTGCCGATGATCCGGCCTGCGATTGTCGCAGCCGGTCTCTTCAGTTTCATTGTCTCGTTCGAGAACCTGGAACTCTCGCTGTCGCTGGTCGGTCCGGGGAAGACCACGCTGCCCATTGCGATCATGCAGTACCTTGAATTCAATCTCGATCCGACCATTGCGGCGGTGTCATCCGTTCAGATCATCCTGCTCGGGGCCATCATGCTGATCACTGATCGGTTCGTGAAACTCAGTCAGGTGGTGTGACGATGGCCCAGGTCGCCCTGTCCCATTTACGCAAGCAATTTGGCGCATCGGTCGCTGTCGCCGATTTCTCGCTCGAGATTGCTGACGGCGAATTCGTTGCATTTCTGGGGCCCAGCGGCTGTGGAAAGACCACCACCCTGCGGATGATCGCCGGGTTCATCGAGCCCTCCGCCGGTCGAATCGTGATCGGCGGGCAGGACGTGACAGACGTCCCTGTGCATCGCCGGGGCACGGGCATGGTGTTCCAGCGCTATGCACTCTTTCCGCACATGACGGTCGCTCAGAACATCTCGTTCGGGCTCGAGATGCAGAAGGTTCAGGGTGAGGCGCGCAGCGCACGTATCGATCGCGCGCTCGAACTCGTTCGGATGAGCGAACTTCGCGACCGGTACCCGAGACAGTTGTCCGGGGGGCAGCAGCAGCGGGTGGCGATTGCGAGAGCGCTGGCGATCGAGCCCAAGGTGTTTTTGCTGGATGAACCCCTGTCCAATCTGGATGCCAAGCTGCGTCTCGAGGTGCGCGACGAGATCCGCGCCTTGCAGCGCAAACTTGGGCTGACCACCGTGTTCGTCACCCATGATCAGGAGGAGGCCCTGTCGATTGCCGACCGGATTGCCATCATGCACGACGGCATCGTGCAGCAGGTCGGCACACCCGACGAGGTCTACGAGCGTCCGGCCAATCTGTTCGTCGCAGACTTTCTGGGCAAGATGAATTTTTTCGAGGGACGGGTAGCTGCGCCCGGCCGCTTCGTCTGCCCGAATGGCCTGGTGCTTTCCATGGCGGACCTCACGACCCACAGCCGAGTGACCCGGCTGGGGATCCGACCCGAGCGTTTGCGCTTGTCGCGTGAACCCGGTCAGGGTGACCATTCGATGGCGGTCCACGTGCTGGGTTCGACCTACCTGGGCGCCTTGCTCGAGGTCCAGATGCAGGCCGTCGAACCGGGTGGGCCGGTACTGATTGCCCAATTGCAGAATCTTCGGGCCGGTGCGGCCCCGGCGGTTGGCGAACGGCTGCACGTGGCCTTCGATGCCACTGACCTTGTGCCGTTTCACTGATCTCGCTCAGCGCAGACAATGGCTCGTTCCAATACGACTCCGCCGCCTGCCCTGAATGTGCGCCCGGATCGGGCTGGTCGTTTGGGGGCCGGGCTTGCCTTTCCCGCGTCGATCGTTGTGTTGATCATCATCATGCTGCCGATCCTGATGATGTTTCGCTACAGCTTCAACGCCTACGATCCGATCGAAATCATGAAGGAGGGCTTCACGCTCCAGAATTACGTGAAATTTTTCGGGGACAAGTACTACCTCGATGTGTTCACAACGACCCTCAAGGTGGCGCTGCTCTGTACGGTCCTGTCGCTCGTGATGGGTTTCCCGGTCGCCTACTTTCTCGCGCGGACCCACACCCGCTTCAAAAGCCTCCTGATCATCCTGCTGGTCTTTCCGCTGATGGTCGGCAATGTCGTACGCGCGGCCGGTTGGATGGTTGTGTTGGGGAACGCCGGCGCGGCCAATGCACTTTTCAGGGCACTCGGTTTGATCGACGAGCCGATCAAGCTGCTCTACACGCCGCTTGCGGTGGTGATCGGGACCACGGCAGTGGTCCTGCCCTTCATGATCCTGACGCTGCAGAGCGTTCTCGAGGGCATCGATTTTTCGCTTGAGGAAGCCTCGCGCAATCTGGGGGCCAATCACGCGATCACCTTTTTCAGGGTGATCGCGCCGCTCGCGGCGCCCGGCGTTGCGGCCGGTACGCTCCTGGTCTTCATCCTCTGCATGAACGCGTATGCAACCCCCGTTTTGCTGGGTGGGACCGGCATCACGATGATGGCCCCATCGCTGTACGCGCAGATTACCAAGGCATCCAACTGGCCCTTTGGGTCGGCGATGGCCCTGGTCCTGGTGTGTGCGACGCTTGTGATCGCGGTGAGTTCAAGCTGGCTGATCCACCGCCGCTATGTGAAAACCATGACGACCTGATTCCATCCCATGCCGATTCCAATGGAGACCTTGAGATGAGCCTTTTGCTGCTGAGCCGAGGCGAGTTGCTCGACCCCATGCAGCCCGCGTTGACGGGCACACATGATGTCCTGATCGAAGAGGGCGTCATCCGCGAGGTCTCGGCCTCGCCGATCCACTCGCCGTCGGCGCGGGTGATCAACCTGTCCGGGCGTACCGTCATGCCCGGCTTGATCGACCTGCATGTGCATGTGCTGGCCACGCAGCTCAATCTGAATACCCAAGGTGTCCTGCCCGATGCGCTGGTCATGTACCGGGCGCTCCCGATCATGAAGGCCATGCTGCGGCGCGGCTTCACCACGGTGCGCGATGCGGGGGGCGCGGGCTGGGGGATCAAGTGCGCGGTCGAAGAGGGCAGTGCGGTCGGGCCACGACTGTTCATCTCTGGTCATGCACTGAGTCAGACCGGCGGGCATGGTGATCCGCGACCGCGCTCCGATCATCTGCGGCCGATGAATCTGTGCGGTTGCTGCTTTCGTGCGGGTGAGATCAGTCGGGTGGCAGACGGCGTCGATGAAGTCATTCGCGCCGTTCGTCAGGAACTGCAGATGGGTGCGGATCAGATCAAGATCATGGCCTCGGGCGGCGTCGCATCGCCCACCGATCCAATCGCCGCGCTTGGTTATTCCGACGACGAGATCCGGGCGATCGTGGCCGAAGCCCGCGCGCGCCAGACCTATGTCATGGCCCATTCCTACACGGCCGAGGCCATCGCGCGTGCCGTCAGCCTGGGCGTACGCACGATCGAGCACGGCAATCTGATCGATGATGCGGCGGCACAGGTCATGCGTCAGCATGGGGCCTACGCGGTCCCCACTCTGGTGACCTACGAGGCCCTGGCTCTCGAGGGCGCGCAGTACGGCTTGCCGCCCGAGAGCGTCGAGAAGATCGGTTCAGTCAAGGAGGCCGGGCTCGGTTCACTCGAGATCTTCAAGCGAAATGGCGTGTCGATGGGCTATGGCTCCGATCTGCTGGGGCCTTCCCAGCGCCTGCAAAGCGAGGAGTTCCGCATCCGGGCGCAGGTCCTGTCGAACCAGGAGGTCATCCAGAGCGCGACCACGATCGCGGCCGAGGTCCTCCAGCGGGTGGGCCAATTGGGTCGGCTGCAGCCCGGTGCGATGGCCGATGTGCTGGCTGTTGACGGGGATCCCATGCGTGATCTTTCCTGCCTGAGTGGTCAGGGCGAGCGAATTCCGCTGGTGATCAAGGGCGGTGTGGTGCAGTTCAACGAGCTCTGAAGAAGGAGTCGTCATCATGGCGAGTGAAGCGACCCTGAACGGCGTGGCCGTCGAGGCGGGTGAGGAGCCACGGCTCATGTTCGAGCCCAAGGGCATGTTTCCGTCGTCCCGGGCGACGGGCCGGGACCGCGGAGCAGGGCCCTTCAAGCGCCTGGTGCTTCGCGGTGCAACCGTCATCGACGGCACTGGGGCGCCGCCCTGGGGGCCAGTGGATATCGTGATCGAGGGCGACCGGATCACGCAGCTGGCCAGTGTGGGGACGCCTGGGAAACCGATCAATCCTGCGCGGCGGCCGGCGGCCGGCGATCACGAGATCGACTGTCATGGCCGCTTCGTCACCCCGGGTCTGATCGATGCGCATGCGCACGTCGGCACCCCCTGGCATGCGATGAGTGGCGAGCCCTTGCCCGCTGATTACGTCTACAAGCTCTGGCTCGCGCACGGGGTCACCACGGTGCGCGAGATGGGCAGCATGAATGGCCTGGGCTGGATGCTTGAGCAGCGGGAGGCGCAGCGTGCCCACCGGATTGCCGCACCCAACTTCGTGCTGCACAGCTATTTTCCGGCGGTGAACGAGCGGATCAAGACCTTGCATACGGTCGATCAGGCGCGCCATTGGGTTCGCCGATTACGCGAGCGTGGCGCCGACGGCATCAAGTTCTTTGGTGCGCCCCCCCGGATCATGCAGGCGGCGCTGGATGAGGCCCAGGCACAGGGCTTGCGGACCGGTTGCCATCATGCGCAGATGGGCGTCACGCGGGTCAACGCGCTGGATTCTGCCCGTTGGGGCCTGACCAGCTCCGAGCACTATTACGGCATTCCCGAGGCTCTGTTCGATCGGCGGGTCGTACAGGACTATCCGCAGGGCTACAACTACAACGACGAATACTTCCGCTTCGCGGTGTCGGGCGAGATGTTTTCGCAGGCCACCGAGCCGGGTTCGGCGAGGTGGAACGCGGTGCTCGACGAGTTTCTGTCCCTGGGGCACACCTTTGTGCCCACCTTCAATATTTACGACGCCAATCGGGACTTGATGCGCACGCGCCGCGCCGACTGGCACGGCCGCTACACGATGCGCACGCTGTGGCGCTATTTCCAGCCGCAGCGGGGTGGACATGGCGCCTACTGGTATCGGTGGAGCACAAAGAACGAGATCGACTGGAAGCGGAACTATCAGGTCTGGATGCAGTTCGTCAACGACTACAAGAATCGGGGGGGGCGCGTCTGCGCCGGCAGCGATTCGGGCTTCATCTTTCAGGTCTACGGTTTTGGCTTGATCCGGGAACTCGAATTGCTGCAGGAAGCCGGCTTCAATCCGCTGGAGGTGCTTCGCGCGGCGACCCATCAGTGCGCGGAGCTGCTTGGTGTCGAGGAGGACACCGGCTCGATTGACGTGGGTAAGCGCGCCGACCTCTTGATTCACGATCAGAACCCGCTGGATGATTTCAAGCTGCTCTATGCGACGGGCGCCTGGCGTCTCAACGACGAGACCGGCTCGCCGCAGTGGGAGCGAAGCCTGTCGCACACGCTCTGCGCGGGGATGGTCTATCCGGTCGACGAATTGCTCGCTGATGTGCGGGCGATGGTCGATCAGAGCTGGCAAGGTCATGCCGATGAACGACCGCCTTGGTATTGAATGCCTGATTCTCTGTGGCTTCCTGGGGAGCGGCAAGACGACGCTCCTCGGGCGTTTTCTGGCCGGTCGTGACCTGCATGACACGGCGGTCATCGTCAACGAAGCCGGAGAGGTGGGCATTGATGCGGCCGTGCTGCAGACCCAAGCGCCTGACGACCCGGTGCTGATGCTCGACAATGGATGCATCTGTTGTTCGCTACGCAGTTCGCTGGTCGATACGGTCTTGCGCCTGATTCATGCACCACGCCCAATGGGTGCGCCGCCTCTGAGGCGCATTGTCATCGAGACCAGCGGGATTTCACGTCCGGGTGCAGTCCTTGCGACGCTGCGCGATCGCGATCTGATCGAGCTGAATCTCGATATCCGCGTTCTCTGCACCTTCGATGCCAGCCGGCCCGATGAGGCGCCTGAACACCAGATGGATGAGGCCCTGGCGCAATGGGCGGCGGCTCAGCGCATCGTGCTCACCAAGCTCGATCTGATCGATGCCGCCGGGATCGAGCGTGCGCGCTTGCGCGTGGCAAGGATCAATCCGCTCGCCGAGTGTGTCGTTGAGCCTGACATCGATCGACGGGTGCGCGGGGCCTTCGGTCCGTTAAGCTTTGATGCAGCAGCGTCGGGCGGCGCCTCACCCGCTCGGTCGCTCGAGTCTGGACCCGAATCACAAGCGGTGGCCCACCCGCGCATCCGGGTGTTCAGGGGGGGGCCGGCGTCAACGCTTGACTGGGCGGGTTTTGCCGCGTGGGTCGATGACCTGACGGGATTACTGGGCGAGCGCTTGCTGCGCTTCAAGGCCATCGTGATGCTCGGGGACATGGGCGCGCCGGTGTTGCTGCAGTCGGTCGGAACCCAGTTCAGCGCGCCTCAGCCGGCGGGTCCTGCGCGACTGCCTGATGGACAGCCATCGAGCGTCATTGTCATCGCGCGCGATTGCGAACTGGACTGGATCCATGCACAGTTGGCCGACGCACCCGTCCGCTTGAGCCCGTGGCAGGCGCCGTCCGATCGAACGATTCGTTTACCCATTCATTCTGATTACACCCAACCGGAGGAGGAAGCACCATGAGCACCCATGATTTTCAGCGTCGCCAGTTGATCCGCAGCGCCACCGGCCTCGCCCTTGCACCCACGCTGGGCTTGAGTACCGCCTACGCGCAGTCCGACGAGAAAAAGGTGGTCGTCGGCACCTGGGGGGGCGATTATCAGAAGCTCCTGCAGAGGATCGTCAATCCCCAGGCCAAGGGGCTCGAGGTGATTTATGACACGGGCAATGCCGTTGCGCGGATGACCAAGGTGCGCGCCGAGGCCAAGTCGCGGCGCGGCTCGATGGATGTGACGCTGCTGGCCGACCTGGATATGTACGAGTTGTCGGTGGCTGGCGCGCTCGAGCCGATCGGCAATCAGCAGGTGCCGCGCAAGGCCCAGGTCTTCGATACGCTGCTGACGCCCTATTCGATTCCGCATATCTTCAGTGCCATGGTCATCGTCTATGACACGACCAAGATCAAGACGCCTCCCACGTCGTTCAATCAGGCACTCGATCCGTCGCTGAAGGGACGCGTCGGCTTCTCGGACATCATTTTCAATTTCAACGTGCTGTTTGCGGGACTGGCCAATGGGGGCAACACCTCGAGCTTCGAGGCCGGCATGAAGTTCCTGATGAAGCTGAAGGGCAATCAGCCCAAGGTCTTTCCCTCCAACGAAGCGGTGGCGGCCGCGCTCAAGTCCGGCGAGATCTGGATGACCTGCATGTGGAAGGCCCGAGCCTTGCAGTGGCAAAAGGCAGGCTTACCGCTTGGGTTTGCCATTCCGCAGGAGGGCGCGGTGCCCGTGACCTTCGAGGCGGCCGTGCCCAGGAATACGCGTAACAAGCAGGCCGCATTCGACTATCTGGGCGCAATGCTTGCGCCGCAGGGACAGGTCGAGTTCGCCGATGCGATGGGCTATGCGCCCACCGTACGCGACGCAAAGATGAGCGCCGAACTGGCGGCGCGGGTGGGCTTCACGCCGGACGAACTGAAGCGTCTGCGGGCGCTGGACCTCAAACAGTTGCTTGCCCAGAAAGCACAGGTCCTCGACTTCTGGAACAAGGAGTTCAAGGTCGGTCTGTGATTCCAGGGCGGGTGTGTGATCTCCGGGCCGGATGGGTTCTCGTCTGAGGGCCCCCGGCCTTTTCGTTTTCACGTTTGAGGCAGTACGGTCATGATGGCGTTGAACACAGAGGTATTGATCATTGGCTCGGGCGGCGCAGGTCTTTATGCGGCACTTGCGGCCGCACGCGAGGGTGCGTCGGTGCTGGTGGCCGATCGGGGCCTGATCGGACGGGCCGGGGCCACCATCATGGCCCAGATGACCGTGGCCGCTGCGGTGGGCGATCAGTGCCCGGATCACTGGGAACACCATCTGGCTGATACGCTGCGTGCCGGTCGCGGGCTCTGTAATCCGGAGTTGTCTCAGCTGCTCTGCGAGGACGGGCCGCTGCGCATCCGCGAGATGGAGCAGTGGGGCGTGGGTTGGGCGCGGCGCGATGGCGGCCGGACCGGGCCCTTGAAGCAGGTCATGGCACCGGGGCATGACCGGGCACGCTGCGTGTACGTCGATTTTCTGAATACCGGGCCGGCTGTGTCGCGCACCTTGCGCACGCAGGTTCATCGTATCGATGCGATCCGTCGTGTGGGCGACCTTCTGATCACTGATCTGGTGGTCGAGGACGGCGAGGTGCTGGGGGCGGTTGCCGTGCACCTCGCCACGGGCGAGCCCGTGACGATCGCCGCGCGGGCCGTGGTGATCGCGACCGGTGGGCTCACGCGCTTGTATCGTCGAAACTCCGCATCAGCCAACATGAGCGGGGACGGCTATGCGCTGGCGCTGCGCGCAGGGGCCGAACTGATCGATATGGAGTTCGTGCAGTTTTTCCCGATCGGTCATCTGGCCCCGCGCCTGATCGGCATGGATCCGATCATGTGGGACCCCTTTCGCTACAAGCTCGGCGGGCGACTCACCAACGGGCTGGGTCAGGAGTTCTCCGACCGCTATGGACAGGCGGAGTCCGGGCGATATGTGCTGACCCGAGACGTCGCCACCTGGGCCATCACCCAGGAGGTGGCCGCCGGTCGCGGCAGCCCCTCAGGCGGTGCGTGGCTCTCGTTCAGACACATTCCCGAAGGCGAGTTGCGCGCCGCGTTCGGTCCGGTCATCGATCACCTTGCAAAGAATGGCATAGACCTTACCCGGCAGGACATCGAGGTGGCGCCGATCGCGCACTACCACATGGGGGGCGTGCGGGTGGATGCGCAGATGCGCACGGGCGTGCAGGGGCTGCTCGCGGCGGGCGAGGCCGTGGGTGGGGCCAATGGGGCGAACCGGCTGTCGGGCAATGCCATCACCGAGGCCTTTGTGTTCGGTGAGCGGGCGGGCGCGACCGCAGCGCAGATCGCGCGTACGCGGCAGGGCGCGGGCTGGAGCGAGCACGCTGCTCAGACTGCGCTGTCGCTGGTCCGAGCCAATGGGCCGCAGCGCGGCGATACGGCGGCATTAATCGCGCGCTTGCAGCAGACGATGAGCGAACGGGTCGGCCCGTTTCGAACCGAGGCGGGTTTGCTGCAGGCCCAGATCGAACTGGCGCAGTTGCAGGCCATGCTGGGCGAGGTACCGCCTGCCAGTGACCCGCGCTATGCGCTCGAGCGGCTCGACTGGTTCGACTTACGCAATATGCTGCAGGTGGCCGGGGTGGTGGTGGAATCGGCGCTGCGACGCCGCGAGAGCCGGGGCGCACATCAGCGTGTGGACTATCCCGGTCTGCTGGATGAATGGACCTTCAATCAGGTGGCTCGCCTGCAGCCGGATGGCCGGGTCGTCGTTTCGCCGTTGCAGTCGGTCGAGTATCCGGCGGCCCAGGCGGCGGCGTCAGGCGCTTCGGCCGATGGGGTCGCGGCAGTCTCTGCGGCGGCGGCCTTGCCCAGCCAGATCGACGAGGGTGGGGCGGCAGGGGCGCGGATTTCCCAGCTGAAGATCATGCGCGAGGCGGGAGACCGCGTGATCGAGGTGCCCTTTGTCGAGGGACAGTCGGTGCTGGATGGGCTTCGCTGGGCGCGCATCCACGCCGATGCGAGCCTGAGCTTTCGCTACTCCTGCATCAACGCCAATGCCTGCAAGGAATGCATGATGGAGATCGACGGCAAGGTCGGCTATGCGTGCACGGTGCGCCTGGTCGAAGGCCCGATGAGCCTGCGACCCCTCGCTAACAAGGCCCTGGTGCGCGATCTGGTGTCGGAGATTGCGCCGCCGGAGGAGAGGTTGGGGTAAGCAACCCACCCGCCCGTCGCGTCGGGCGCTCAATTCCCGAGCGCAGCAAGTCCGGGTGCGCGGCCACCAGGCTGAAGGCCTTGCGCGCGCGGGTGACGGCTGTGTAGAGCAATTCACGGGTCAAGACTGCGCCGCTTTTTGGAGCGAGGACCAGCAAGGTGTGCTCGAATTCCGACCCTTGGCTCTTATGAACAGTCATCGCAAACGCCGTTTCGACGTGCAGCAAACGGCTGACCGAGACCGATCGGGATCCCGCACCCTCGGGAAAATAGGCGCGTAAACGCGCTGACTCATCTGGGCCAGGCAGGACGATCCCCACATCGCCATTGAACACGCCAAGCGAGGGATCGTTGCGGGTGACAAGGATTGGTCGTCCTGGGTACCAGACGCCGTCCGGCTTGATCAGACCCGCTTGGCCAAGCGCCCGCTCGATCGCCCGATTGAGGCCTTCCGTACCCCAATCGCCTTCGCGCACCGCGCAGAGCACGCGGAAGCGTTCGAAGGCCGTCAGGACCCCCCGGACCCAGTGCGCATGGGCCGCGCGCTCGCGGGGCACCGGCTGGGCCTGGAGTCCCATCAGGTAGGTGCTGTAACAGGCGAGCGCACCTTCGCGACCCTTGACCGCCAGTTCGATGGCCGCGCCGAGTGTGCCGTCGTCCCGAACCCAGAGCGCGCCCTGTGATTCAGTGCGGAGCAGCGTGGCGGCCTGCGCGGCGTCACCGACTTGATTGATGGCCTGGGCCAGCGCGCCGATCGGCCCGCCGAAGCGGCGCGTTTTCGTGAGCATCACCGTCTGAGACGCGATGGACGCGATCGCAGACCCGCTCAAGCCTTCGGTCGGTGCGACCGTACCGACCGACTGGCCGGTGGTGGCTGTCAGATACCGCACCGTGTCCCGGTCGTAGCGCGGTATATGCGCATCTCGACACAGATCGCCCAGGACGGCACCCGCCTCGACCGAGGCCAGCTGGTCCTTGTCGCCCAGCAGGATCAACCGCGCCGTGGGCGGTAGTGCATCGAGCAGTGCAGCCATCATTTCAAGCGGCACCATCGAGGCTTCGTCGACGATCAGTACGTCCAGGTCGAGCGGCTCGCCGGCATGGTGGCGAAAGCGTCGGCTGTCCGGTCGGCTCCCCAGGAGCGCGTGCAGCGTGCGCGCCGGGCCGATCGCGTGCTGCAGCGCGGACAGATCGACCGCCGGGCATGCCTGGCCCGGCTGAAGCGCCTGAAGCGATTCGTCGATCGAGTCACGTAGCCTCGCCGCCGCCTTGCCCGTCGGCGCGGCGAGTGCGATCCGCAGTCGTGAGGGGTTGACCTCGACGGCAAACAACAGCGCCAACAGTCGGGCTGCGGTATAGGTCTTGCCGGTGCCGGGGCCTCCGGTCATCAGGCTCAGCCGACCCCGGACGGCCAGCGCGCAGGCGACCCGCTGCCAGTCCACGGTGTCGGAGTCGGCGGGCGCCTCGCCGAACAGTTGATCGAGCACCTGTCGGACCTGGCCTTCGTCGACCGGATCGCGAATGAGGCTGCGCGCAGCAACCTCGCGTTCGACCGTGCGCTCGTCTCGCCAATAGCGACGCAGATAGAGGCGAGGCGCCTCGTCCGGTCCGGCCAGGACCAAGGGGGTGTCGAGAGCGCCACCCGACGAAGCGCGCGCGACGAGCGGACTGCGAACCAATTCAGCGACCCACTGCGAGAGGGTTCCAGGACTGGCGCGCCGCACGGCCAGCAGATGCGCGTGTGACGGGGGCGGGCCCCAGAGGATCGGATCCGTTTGCATCAGATCGCTCAAGGGGAGACACGTGTGGCCCTGGCCTTCCCTGTGGCACAGCACTGCCGCAGCGATGGCCAGCCCCGGCCCGGCGTTGGGATCAAGCTGACCCATGAATGCCGCGAATTCGGCATCCAGCCTGCGCAGGACGCCTGCTTCGGCCAGCGCGCGCAAGCCAGCGATCGCCTGGGTCGTCTCAGGATCTTGGTGTGCAGGCGAGCTCATGACTCGTCCTCATGGCCCAGAAGTGCATCGAGCCCCGTGACCAATTCAAGCAGATCCTGATTCATTGGGAGCGCGTACTCGCCGCGGCCCGGATCATCGAGTCCGCGTACGAACCAGTACAGGGCGCCACCCAGATGACGTGATGGAGTGTAAGACGGGCCGAGCTGGGCGCCCAGTTGCCGATGCAGCGCAAGCAGGTAGAGCGCAGCCTGGACGTCATACCGATGATGGGCCATCACCTCTTCGAGTGCTGCACGGTGGTAGAGACCCATCCGATCAGGGGGGGCGTCCGCGGAGTCTGTCGGCGCATACACCCGGTTGGTCTTGTAGTCCAGCACCCAGTATCGTCCCTGATGCTCAATCACCAGGTCGGCGAAGCCCGTCATCATGCCCTTGAGCGACCGCGGGGGAAGCGGAGGGCGCGGTCGCCCCTTCATCAGGTATCTGCGACAGAGCCGATCCAGCGCCTGGGCCGATCGCTGGGGCGCCGGCATCCAGAATTCCATCTCGGTCAATCGACGGTCAGTGCCTGGCAAACTCGCTCCGAGGCTGGGCAATGGGGTCTCGATGAGGGCCTTCATCCACGCCAGGATGTCTTGCGCCTGATCGGTGAAGCCGGCACGGCGGCACTGCGCAAGGAGCGCAGATTGCAGCCCCTCGCTCTGGGCGAGTCCGTAGCCCTCGCTGTCCAGCCACTCCAGCAGGGCATGAATCAGGTTGCCCAATCGAGCGCCACCGTCCAGGCGATGCCAGGCGGCGGTACGGCTCCCATGGCTGGCGTCGGCCCGCGCAGGCCCGAGGGGCTCGCCCTTGGGACGCGGTTTCCCATCGTCCTGCGGCACCGTCGGCTCGATATCATCTACGCTTCTGAAGACGTTGTCTGAAACAACGATCAGGCGTTCATCCTCGGCCGGACGATGGATGTCGACGGGGGTCAGGCCCGAGGAATCGATCCCTCTGACGAGCGAAGTAAAGCTCACCGTCGCCCAATCGTGCTCGAACAGACGCACATACCCGGTGGGGGGAGCCAGCGGCTTCAGATCCTCGGCTCGGCAAAGCAGCGTGATCCGGGGGGCGTCGTCGGTCAGGTCGCTCAGGTCACGCACGCAAATACAAGGCGTATGGGTTGCCGCGATTGCGGGCGACGAGCCGGCCTCGGGCGCTGGGGAAAGCCCCTGCAGCCTCTGGGCCGCATGACCCTGTAGATCCTCCAGGGCGTTGAGCCAGGTACCCGGAGACCCGTCCGTTGAACCGGAGAGCAGCGCACCGGGCGCACTCGATGCCGTCTTGCAGGCGGTGCTGTTGCCGATTTTCAGTGAGGAAAAGCCGAGCCAGACGGTATGGCGGGCGCGGGTGAGCGCGACGTAAAACAGTCTCAGGTCCTCGCGCAGCCGTTCCCGATCGGCGATCCTGCGATCGTCATCGGTCAGTTCCAGTCGGACCGAGTGTGCGCCCTCCGCGTCGGTCGCCCTCAGATGGTCGGCGCGATCGGTGATGGGCTTGTGCAGGCAGGCGTAGGGCAGACAGACCACCGGATATTCCAGCCCCTTGCTTTTGTGGATGGTGATGATCTGGACCAGGTTGGCATCGCTCTCGAGTCTGAGAATCTGATCGTCGGCATCGGCGCTCTCGCTGTCGTCGATTCGCTGAGCGAGCCAGCGGATCAGTGCCTGCTCCCCATCGAGTTCGATGCTGACCGTCTGAAGCAGTTCGGCCAGATGGAGGACGTTGGTCAGACGACGCTCGCCGTCCGGCCGATTGAGCCAGCGGGTCGGCAGATCGAGCGCATGCAGGCTGCGCCGCAGCAGGGCGAGGACGCCCCGCGTCTGCCACACCTTGTGCAGTTCACGCAGGATGTCGGCCTGCTGATCAAACGCCTCTTCGTTTCCTGCGATCTTCTCGAGCGTCGTCCAGGGCAGGTCAAGTGTGGCGGTGGCCAGTGCCGCCCGGGCCAGCGCTGCGTCGCCGGGCGAGGCGATCGCCCTCAGCCAGCGCAGCAGATCGCTGGCCTCGGGGCTCGCGAAGACGGAATCGCGTGCGGATTGAAAGACCGAGGACACGGCCCGTCTCTGGAGCGAACTGCGCACGGCTGCGGCGTCAAAACGATCCCGAACCAGGATCGCAATGTCGCCCGGCTGAAGCCGCATGAACGGGGCGTCCGGCGCCTGGAAGCCCGCGGTCTCGTCATTCAGCCAGGTGACCACCTGCTCAGCGCAGCGTTCACCGAAGTGTTGCCGCGTATCGTTCGCCGATCGAAGGGCCCCATCGTATTCGATCAGCATGGCCGGCACCGGGCCTTTTGCGGTCACGAAGCAATCGGTGCGGCCTGCCGCGGTCGCAGCGATGAAGGGCATGGGTTGCGCGCCGGTGCGACGCAAGCCGAAGGCGCCTCCCGTGCCGAGTTGGTCCGCCCCGGGATCCGGCCGGGCTTCCGCCCGTTCAAACCACGCATTGACCGCTGTCACCACTGCCTGGCTGGAGCGATAGTTGGTGGCGAGTGCGTAGTGCCGCCCGGCGGTGGCCTCGCGGGCACGCAGGTAGCTGTAGATGTCGGCGCCCCGAAACGCGTAGATGGACTGCTTGGGGTCACCGATCAGGATCAAGGCGTGCTCGCGGTCGTTTGCGGTGCATTGAAAGAGCGCATCGAACAGGCGGTATTGCTCGGGCGAGGTGTCCTGAAACTCGTCGATCAAGGCGACGGGATATTGCTCGAGGATGTGCGTGCGTAGCACCGAGCCCCGCGGCCCCGTCAGTGCGCGCTCGAGCCGTGCGGTCATGTCGGCAAAGCTGAAAGTCCGGGATTGGCGCTTCAGGGTGGCCAGTCGCAGTGCGATGTGGTGGGCAGCGTGCCGGCGGAGCAGGGCGCTGAGCGGCGTCATCGAGTCAATGTCGGCCTGCAAGGTCGGCAACTGATCAAAGACCTCGGGCAAGGCCAAGGTATGCGGCTCGCGCCGGTAGGCTTCCAGCATGCCCGCGCGGCAGAGGCGCCGCCGCGCGGAATCGTTGAGATCGAGGCGCGGGGTGCCGAGCGGGCTCTGTGCCCATCTTGAGAGTTCGTCCAGCCACGGGGTGTAAAACCGGGACTGAAGCTTCTGGCCATTCCATGCGGTCCTGTTGTTCTGGGTCTGATCATCGAGCCAGTCCCGGAGCCTCTGGGTACGCTCGACCCAGCCGTCCGCGAGTTCGGTCAGTTGTTGTTCCTCGTCGGCGATGAAGGCCTGGAGCAGGCCAGACAACTCGGCCTGCAAATCGACCGAACGGCCCTGCGCGGCTGCAATCGTCTGGCCGATGAGCGGGCGCGTGCGCTTTTTAAGGGTATCGACGTCCTTCCAGTAGTCGAGCGTTCGCGAAAGCGCAGAGCCACTCAGCGGGTAGCACTGCTGACGCCAGTAGTCGCGGCAGGCCTCGTCCAGCAGAGCGTCCTCATCGGCCACCAGCGTTTCGTCAAACGGGTTTCCGGTATCAAAGGCGTGCTCGTTCAGCATCCGCTGGCACCAGGCGTCGATCGTCAGGACCGCCGCGTCGTCCATCGCATCGGCCGCGATTGCGAGGCGCTGGGCGGCGGCCTCGCGGCGGTCTCCCTCCGGATAGTCCTCGCGGAGCGCCTTCAGGAACGGGTCGATCCTGTCGTCTTCGCCAAACTGCCTGAAGTAGATCGCGGCTTCACTCAGCCGCTTCTGGATGCGTTCGGACAATTCGCGCGTGGCGGCGCGCGTGAAGGTCATCACCAGGATGCGAGCGGGCTCAAGCGCGGTGTGGAAGGCCGTGGGCTCGACACCGGAGTCCTCGGGCGCGGGGGACGTACCGTGGCCGAGCACCAGTCGCACGTAGAGTGCAGCGATCGTCCAGGTCTTGCCGGTTCCGGCGCTTGCCTCGATCAGGCGACTGCCGTGAAGCGGAAACTTGAGCGGATCAAGCTGGGGCGGATCAAGCGGGTGCAGGGGGGCCATCGCTCAGTCAGCCTCTTCCGGGCGATCCGGATCGGGGGTGCCATAGGCCGGACCCACCCTGATCTGGCGATCGACCCAGTCCTTGAGCGGGCCGTAGATTGGGCGCGCGAGCGTCTCGAAGCGGCGACCCTGGTTCAAGGCAGCGAAATCGGTATAACACCGGGCCAGACAGGCCTCCTTGCCCTCTCCGCGCTGGTACTCGCCCCCGTCATAGGTGCTGCGCGCCTTGTTGAGATCATGATCGAGCAGTGCGATCGCCGTCCTCGGTGCAATCGGTAGGGCTTCGGTCTGCCCGATTAACCAGTGTTCGATCAAGGTGTTCAAGGTTCGCTGGGCCTCTTCGATCGGTAATGGATCAATCGTGAAGACATTGGTGCGACCAACAACGATGTGTGTAGCAACAATTCCAGATGAGGCCGAAAGCAGACACCGTACCCAGGTGCCGATCATCCGATCAACCTGGGGACGGACCTGCTTCTTTACAGTCTGGGTTCGTAGCCCCGCATCCAGCGTCAGGCAGACGCCCGCTTCCGCGCAATCGAGACCGGTCCCGCGTCGCTCAAGCGAGCCTTCCAGGATGCAGCCCGCATGTTCAAAGCGGAGCGTGCGGCGCTCGAGCGCGGCGGGATAGCGCTGGCGCTGCTCGGCCCAGGCCTCGATCATGGGCTGGATCAGGGCGTGCAGCTGATCGGATGCGAGACGGCCTGGACCGGCCAGCGGAAGCTCGCCCGCGCGTGCCTGCCGACCGAGGCGGGCCTTCAGCGCTTCAAGTGCGGCCTCGGTCAGGGAAGATGCGGCCGGATCGCTCTGAAACCGGGATTCGATCGCCTCCTTGACGCCCGCGCTCAGTTGATCGACGAAGCCGTAGTGCTCGAGGGCATCGAACGTAAAGCGTTCGTCGTCGGGCAGTGCCCAGCGCACGTCGTCGAAATAGACGTTCAGGCGATCCCTGAAATAGGCGCGTACGGGATTGCGGAGAAAGCGAACCAGTCGGTCCAGACTGAGTGGAGTTGTGGCCCCATGGGGCTGGAGGGGGGGTATGGGCGGATCCTGCCCGGCGAGAGGCGCTTGGGTGGCCGGGGTTGCTTGATCGGACGGCGCGAGCCCCGCCGTTTCGTGGCGGGTTCGCCACTCGTGCGCATAACTGAAGTACTCGGAGCCCGCTTCAAAGTAGCGGCGGCTGAATGCGTGCAGGGGATGGTCGGTGGTTCGGTCCGTCACGACCGACGCCGACCACCCTCGCGTCAGGTACTCACGCAGCTGGGTGACCAGTACAGAGGGCGCCTGCGGACTGTTATCCCGAACGCTGCGGCCACACCAACTGATGTAGAGCGCCTGACGGGCGGATAGCAACGCCTCCAGCATGAGTTGGCGATCGTCATCACGCCGGGCCCGGTCGCCGGGTCGCCGCTGGAGCGGTACGGTCATCAGGTCGAAATCGTCTCTTGGGCTTCGCCTTGGATAATCCGGTTCGTTCATGCCCAGGAGGCAGACGATGTCGAAGGGAATCGCCCGCATCGGTAACAGCGTGCAGAAGGTGACTCCGCCCGCCCGAAAGCGGCGGCTGAGTGCCGGGCGATCCAGCGTATCCAGCCAGGCCTGGGCCGCGATCGGCAGGGGAATGGGCTGATCGAACTGGGCGCGCTCGAATTGTCCGGATAAATGCGACAAGGCATCATCGAGGGCGGCGAGCGCCCGGGCACCGGTTTCCTCGTCCGCATCGAAAAAATCCCCGAGCAATCGCGTGAAGCGCTCGATCCACTCAGCCGGCGGGGCGGGCTCGCGGCTGTCCGACATCCAGTCTTCGATCCGTTGGATCAGCACGGCGAGTGCGCCCGCGAGCCCGGACTCGAGTCCGCCGACTTCGTCGTAGGGTTCGATCCCGGCATACGCCTCGGTATCGCTTCGGCCGACGGCATAGCCCATCAACATGCGTTCCAGGCCAAAGCGCGCCGTGTTGGTTGCACCGCAGCGTTCCAGTTCAAGATCCGCACGGTGCTGGGCATTGAGCCCCCAGCGGATCCCTGCACCGTCCATCCAGTGGATCAGGCGGGGCAGGTCGGTGCGATCGATCCCCAGTCGGGACGTGACCGCCGGCACGTCGAGCAGTGCGGCGAGATCGGACAGTCGGCAGCGATCCCGAGGTGCGTTCAGCAGCCATTCCAGCGCAGCCAGCAGGGGGCTGCTGCCGCGTGTGGGCAGGTCGGCGATATCGAACGGAATATGCCGGGCATCGCTCGCCGGATACTGTCCGAAAATGGCACGTATGGCCGGCGCATAGGTCTCGATGGCCGGGACCAGAACCACGATGTCGCGCGGCTGAAGTGTGCGCCCGCTCTCCTGTTGTGCCAAGCGCATCAGGAGTTGGTCGTGCAGGATCTCGAGTTCTCGAACCGGTGTGTGTGCGACGTGAAAGACGATCGATCGATCGTCTGTGGCGATGGCCGGCGCGCCGTGCTCGCGCATCGGCGTGAGGTCACGGATGTGCCGCTGAACTTGTCGAAGGAGCGGAAGGGACTCGATCGGAGCCGGCTCGTCGTCGTCCTCGAACAGGTCAAAACGCTGCATCGGAAAGCGCAGGCGAGCGGCCTCGAGGTCATCGTAGACATCGAGCTGACGGACGAAATCGCGCGATTGTCGCCCCCAGCCCGCAAGCAGTGGGTGAGCATGCTCGTGGATGTTCGAGCGCTTGCACTGACTCAGGTCCAGGTTGCCCCGCAGGGGCTGGCGGCGCCGGCGGGCGGTCAGGGCTTCCCAGCCATCAATGATGTCGGCCCAGTAGAACTGGCAGGGGTTGGTGACCGCCAGAATCACCTGGCAGTGATGTGCGAGCCCCGACAAGAGCTCGAGCATCTGGGGCGGGAGCTGGGTAATGCCGAAGATCACGACCCGGCGGGGCAAGCCAAGTGCGGCCGCCGTGCCTGGATCCGATCGGGCCGGCAGGGTCATCAGTCGATCAATGGTCTGGCGCTGGAGCGCGATGCGATCGAAGACCCGACCGCCGGAGGGGAGGCTTGCGCAGATCCGCTGCCACAGAAGCGCCTGCCAGCGCTGTTCGGCGGGCATCGCGTCTTCCTGGCCATTGCCCCGGATGAGGACGAGCCGTCCCTCGCCCCAGGCCTCCAGCCAGTCGGGGCGGTATACCTGGTACTGGTCGTACAGGTCGGCGATTCGCTGGGCGAGTGCGTAGCGCCTGGGCCAGGGGGCATCGTCCATCGCGAGATAGTCGAACAGCGGTGCGAACGCGTCGGTCTGTCGCGGCTCGTCGTGATCGATCCTCGTGGCGAACAGTTGAATGATGCGCCAGGCAAGGGGCGCCTTGTCGAGCGGCGAATGTTCGGGGACGGCATCCGCGCCGAGGATCCGGCGGTAGACCTGCCACTGGAAGCGGGCCGGCATCCGGACTTGAAGTGCAGCGCAAATCCCCCGACGCCGGGCGAACGACATCTT
>JBDLRB010000115.1:0-16852 GCA_039800205.1 Pseudomonadota bacterium
TACGCACAAGCTCCTGTCGACTGAGCTTCGCTACAAGCGCCTTGGCCTGGTCATCATCGATGAAGAGCACCGCTTCGGCGTCAAGCAAAAAGAAGGTCTGAAGGCACTTCGCGCAGAAGTCGACGTCCTGACCCTCACTGCGACCCCCATTCCCCGTACGCTCGCCATGAGCCTGGAGGGCATTCGGGACTTTTCGGTGATTGCAACCGCTCCGCAAAAGCGGTTGGCCATTCGAACCTTTGTTCGCAAGGAGTCGTCCGCGACCATTCGGGAAGCGCTCCTGCGTGAGCTCAAACGGGGCGGTCAGGCCTATTTTCTGCACAATGAAGTCGAGACCATCGAAAACCGGCGTGCTCGTCTGGCCGAACTGATTCCCGAAGCGCGCATTGCCGTGGCCCACGGGCAAATGCCCGAGCGCGAGCTCGAACGCGTCATGCGCGACTTCCACCAGCAACGCTTCAATGTGTTGTTATGCACAACGATCATCGAAACGGGGATCGACGTGCCCAGCGCCAACACCATCGTCATTCACCGCGCCGACCGATTCGGCCTCGCACAGCTTCATCAGCTGCGCGGCCGCGTTGGGCGCTCCCATCATCAGGCCTACGCCTATCTGATGATCCCTGACGAGTCGGCCATCACCCGCGATGCCACCAAGCGTCTTGACGCCATCCAGGCGATGGAAGAACTGGGCTCGGGCTTTTATCTGGCCATGCATGATCTGGAGATCCGCGGCGCGGGAGAGGTCCTGGGCGATTCGCAATCAGGCGACATCCAGGAGGTCGGCTTTTCCATGTATTCGGACATGCTCAACGAGGCGGTCCGAGCATTGAAGGATGGCCGCGAACCGGATCTGAATGCCCCGCTTGCCGTCACCACCGAAATCAAGCTGCATGTGCCGGCCTTGCTCCCTGCCGATTACTGTCACGACGTCCACGAGCGGCTCAGCCTCTACAAGCGGTTGGCGAGTGCGCGAACGATCGACGATCTGCGCGCCTTGCAGGAGGAACTGGTCGACCGCTTTGGACGCCTCCCGGAGCCCGCTCGAGCCCTCCTTGAAACCCACCGACTCCGGCTTCAATCCGCAGCGCTCGGCATCTCACGGATCGACGCCGCGGCCGAGGCAATCGTGATCGGTTTCGTACCCAAGCCCCCCATCGACCCCGGCCGCATCATTTCGCTGATTCAACGCCGCAAGGACGCCCGCATGAGCGGCCAGGACCGTATCCGCTTTACGATCGACACACCCGACCTCGAATCGAGGCTGCGGGTACTCAGGGACATCATCGGCGCACTCCAAGGCCCCACGGAAGGGCGAAACCGTGTCTGACCTTCTGATTCAGCACCCGAATCTGAGCGCTGAACAGATCGACTGCGTCGGCCAGATCCTTGCCCGCCCACCCGACCGCAGCGGACCGGGCTGGGCCCGATGGCGCAATCAGGTCTGCAGCGACGCCCTGATCGAAACCATCGAAGCCACCGCCGAACTCGACGCGGAAGTGGTCGACCCGCAATTGCGACTGTCGCACTTCCGGCTCGCCGCATTCGACATGGACTCGACCCTGATCACTATCGAATGTGTGGACGAGCTCGCTGATTTCGCCGGCCGTAAGGCCGAGGTCGCGGCCATCACCGAGGCTGCGATGCGGGGCGAACTCGCCGACTACGACGACAGCCTGCGACGTCGGGTTGCACTACTCGAAGGACTCCCAGTTTCGGTGCTGCAACGCGTCTGGGACGAGCGCCTGCGCCTGTCGCCGGGGGTCGAACGACTCTTGCCTGCGCTTCGATCGGCGGGGCTCAAGATCCTCCTGGTCTCGGGCGGGTTCACCTGGTTTACCGAAAGGTTGAGTGCGCGACTGCAGATCGACTTCAATCGCGCAAACGCCCTGGCGACACGGGGCGGCTATCTGACCGGTGCCTTGCAGGGCGAGATCGTCAACGCCGAAGCAAAGCGGCAGACGCTGCTGGACACCTGCGCGCACATCGGCTGCCGACCAGACCAGGCGATCGCCATTGGCGATGGGGCAAACGATCTCCTGATGATGGGCGCGGCCGGCGTCTCGATCGCCTACCGAGCCAAGCCGCGGGTTCGCAGCGAAACCCGTCATGCGATCAACTACTGTGGGCTGGACGCAGTGCTGAATCTGTTCGGTGCATCCGAACACGAATGACCGAAACGGGGTCGCGGAACGGCCGACCCTGTCGTGAATCAGACGGTCGTATCGACCAATTCGCCAAAGAGATCGTGGTCGTCGGAATCGGTGATTCGGACGTTGACAAAATCACCGATCGGTAACCGGCCTGAGCCGCCAAAGCGCACCACGCCATCGATTTCCGGCGCATCCATCGCCGAGCGACCCACCGCCACGGCGCCTTCGTCGTCCTCTTCGATCCCATCCACCAGGACGCGCATGGTTTGTCCGACATGCCGCGCAAGACGCCGGGCCGAGATCTCACTTTGCACGGCCATCAACCGCTCGCGGCGCGCCTCTCGCACCTCTTCAGGTACGGGGTCGGACAACTGATTGGCGCTGGCACCGTCCACGGGCGAGTAGGCGAAGCAGCCCACCCGGTCGAGCTCGGCCTCCCGGATGAAGTCGAGCAGATCGTCGAACTCGGCTTCGGTCTCGCCCGGAAAGCCCGCGATGAACGTGCTGCGGAGCGTGACATCGGGGCAAATCTGACGCCAGGCACGCACCCGCTCGATATTGCGCTCGCCGCTTGCGGGCCGCTTCATGGCCTTGAGCACCCGCGGATTCGCATGCTGGAACGGCACATCGAGATAGGGCAACACCAGCCCCTCGGCCATCAAGGGGAGCAACTCATCGACATGCGGATAGGGATAGACGTAGTGCAGACGCACCCAGGCACCGTGCTCGCGCGCCAAGGCACCCAGCTCGCGCGACAACTCGAGTACGCGCGTACGGACCGGCCGGCCCGCCACGAACCCGGTCTGATAGCGCACATCGACCCCATACGCACTGGTGTCCTGAGAGACGACGAGCAATTCGCGCACCCCAGCGGTGAAGAGCGCCTCGGCTTCGCGTACGACCTCGCCGATCGGACGGCTGACCAGGTCGCCTCGCATGGATGGAATGATGCAGAAGCTGCAGCGGTGATTGCAGCCCTCGGAAATCTTCAGATAGGCATAGTGACGCGGGGTCAGCTTGATGCCTCCTGGGGGCAAGAGGTCGACGAAGGGGTCATGCGGCCGGGGAAGCGCCTGATGGACATGACCCAGCACCTCATCGGTTGCATGGGGACCGGTCACGGCCATGACTGAAGGATGGGTCCGCGCAACCAGATTGTCGCCATCTGCCGTCGTCCGCGCACCCAGGCAACCGGTGACGATGACCTTGCCGTTTTCAGCGAGCGCTTCACCGATCGCATCCAGCGATTCCTGAACGGCATCATCAATAAAGCCGCACGTGTTGACGATCACCAGATCGGCGCCGTGGTAACTGCCGGAGACCTGATAGCCCTCGGCCCGCAACTGACTCAGGATCCGTTCGGAATCGACCAGGGCCTTGGGACAACCCAGAGAAACGAAACCCACACTGGGGACACTGGACAAGCGCGCTGAAGATGTTCGAGCTGCCCGCTTGGGCGGAGTCACCCGATGGCTTGGACTCATTTGCGCTCCGGCGTCGAACCGGGGAAGTTGAAATTCTGGAACATGTTGCGGGTCTGGGTATTCATCTGTTCCTGCATCTGCACGAACAGGTTCCGGCTTTGATCAATGTAGTGCCCCATCATGGCCTGCATCATGGGGGCCTGCATCGATAGAAACTGCGCCCACGCCTCGGCATTGGGCATTTTGCTCGAGTCGTAAATCGTCTTGGATTGATCCTGAAGCCGGGACTGCAGCTCAACAAAGGTCTCGAGTGTCTTTTCGAGATACGCACCCATCATGCCCTGCATGGCATGGCCGTAGAAGCGGATGATCTGCGCCAGCATTTCGGTGCTGAAGAGGGGTGCCCCCACCGCCTCTTCCTCAAGGATGATCTGAAGCAGGATACTGCGGGTGAGGTCGTCGCCCGACTTTGCATCGACCACCTGAAAGGACTCCTGATCCAGCACGAACTGCTTGACATCGGCCAGCGTAATGTAGGCGCTGGTTCGGGTGTCGTAGAGTCGCCGGTTCGGGTATTTCTTGATGAGCCTGGTCGTATTTGACATGTGCAGCCCTGCCTCGTAAGCGCGCGATCGGCACGCCGGGAATGCGTCCCATATAGCGTTCGGGGCCCGAAACCCAAAGGCCACGGACCCCTCAAGCATACCCGAATCAGGGAAGGGCACCGACCCGCAGTGGGCGCCCTGCCCCCGGCTCAGCCCATGTGCAGACCGCCATTACAGGCAAATTCGGCGCCCGTCGTGAAGCCCGCGTCGTCCGTGGTCAGCCAGCCGACGATCGAACCGATCTCCTCGGCCATGCCCAGTCGTCTGACTGGAATTTGCTGAATGATCTTTTCCCGAACATCCTCACGGACCGCCATGACCATATCGGTTGCGATGTATCCGGGGGAGACGGTGTTCACGGTCACACCCTTGCTGGCGACCTCCTGGGCGAGTGCCATCGTGAAGCCGTGCATACCCGCCTTGGCCGCGGAGTAATTGCTCTGCCCAAATTGACCCTTTGCACCATTCACCGACGAGATGTTGACGATGCGCCCCCAGCCCTTGTCCAGCATGCCGTCGATCACTTGCTTGGTCACGTTGAACAGCGAATTGAGATTGGTGTCGATCACCGCCCGCCAGTCATCCAGCGACATCTTCCTGAACACGCCGTCGCGGGTAATACCAGCGTTGTTCACCAGGACATCGGGCGAGCCGAAATCGGCCTTCACCCGATCAAAGGCGAGGCGAGTCGATTCCCAATCAGCGACATTACCCACCGAAGCGTGAAACGTGTAGCCCTGATCCTTTTGCTCAGCGAGCCATTTCGCAAAATCTCGCGTGGGTCCACACCCTGCGATGACGGTGTAGCCCATGTCATGAAATCGGCGACAAATTGAAGTGCCGATTCCGCCCATCCCGCCCGTCACATATGCCAGCTTGCCAGACATCTCCGTTCTCCTCGGTGGTATTTGAATCCTCAGGCCTTCTCGCGCACATAGCGACCCGGCGCGGGCTCGATGGCGGGATGGCCGCGTGAACCCGCCTGCCTGGGCGCATTCACCAGGTCGCCCTGAAAATCGGCCAGCCAGGCCGACCAATCGGGCCACCAACTGCCCGGGACCTCTTCGGCCTGCTCCAGCCAATCATCTGCCGAACCGGGCAGATCGGCCGCACGCCAGAAATTGCGCTTGTTGCGATGCGCCGGATTGATGACGCCCGCAATGTGTCCACTGGCGCCCAAGACGAACCGCATCGGTCCGCTCAGCAGGCGGGTCGAGCAGTAAGCCGTCCGCCAGGGGACGATGTGATCATCGCGCGAGGCATAAACATACGTGGGTACATCAATGGCGCCCAGATCAATCGGCACGCCCGCACACACCAGTCGACCCGGGATACGCAGCTCGTTCTGCAGATACATGTGGCGCAGGTACCAGCAATACATCGGACCGGGCAAATTGGTACTGTCGTTGTTCCAGTACAGCAGGTCGAAGGGCGGGGGCGCCTCACCCTTCAGGTAATTGCTGACTACGTAGTTCCAGACCAGATCGTTGGGTCGCAAAAAGTTGAACGTGGTTGCGAGGTCGCGTGCGGGCATCAGACCGCCACTGCCGATCGTGGCCTCCTTGTAGGCGACGAACGACTCGTCGATGAATACACCCAAGACGCCCGGATCAGAAAAATCCAGCAGTGAAGTCAGCAGGGTCAAGGACTCGACCGGTCGTTGGCCCTTGGCATGCAGGGCCGCCAGCGCCGCAGCAACCAGTGTCCCGCCCACGCAGAAGCCAAGCAGATTGATGGAGGGCTGGCCGCTGACCTCACACGCCACCCGGATCGCCTCGCAGACCCCCTGCTCCAGGTAGTCGTCCCAGGTGAGACGGCTTTGGGCCGCCTGGACATTGCGCCAGGACACCATGAACACTGTATGGCCCTGCGCCACCGTGTAGGCCACCAGCGAGTTGTCCGGCTGCAGATCGAGGATGTAGAACTTGTTGATGCAGGGCGGCACCATCAGGATCGGTCGGGACCCGACACGCGGCGTGGTGGGTGTGTATTGAATCAGCTGGATCAGGTCGTTTTCAAAGACCACCGAGCCCGGCGTGGTGGCGAGGTTGCGCCCTACCTCGAAGGCCTGTTCGTCGGTCTGGGAGATGCGCCCCTTCTGCAGGTCGACCAGCATGTTCTGCACGCCGGTCCAGAGGCTCTCGCCCTTGGTCTCAAGGAGCTTTCGCTGGGCCTCGGGATTGGTCAGAAGGTAGTTGGCCGGAGACATGAGATCGATCCACTGCTGCGTGGCAAATCGGATTCGATCGCGCGTCCTGGGGTCGCCCGAAACGGACTCGGCCATCTTTTGAAGAAACTCTGCATTGACCGAATACAGCGCAGCCCCCCAGGCAAACGGGGTATCGCGCCAGGCCTCGTCGGCAAAACGGCGATCCGCCACCTCGGGCGGCTCGGCCGACGAAAAGATCTGCCCCAGTTTTTGCAGATACTCCGTCTGCAAACCAGCAAAAACCGTCGGGTCGACGTGCACGGGCTGAGGGGGCGCTGATGCCGAAGGGGGCGCGGTCCCTGCCCCCGCGGTAGACGCCTTGCGGGTCCGTTTCTTTGGGGTGTCCGATTGATCGGCGCGGCCGGAGCGCTCCGACGGCTTCGGCGCCGGCCGGGCCGCCGCCTGCGCGGCTGATCCGCGACGAGATGAGGTTTTCATGCCCGCGGGCGCCTCAGTCGGGGCCGCGTTTGAATTCACTGGCGCACGCTTTCCGGCGGGCGCCGACCGCGCGCGATTCTTGTCGGCCATCGCTTAACCCCTCAGGCTCAAGTGTGTCTGTTTTTCAGGCATTCTGGGCTCTTGAACGACTTTGTCAACGATTTTCAGTTCACCGCCTGATGTACATCATCGCTATCGCCTGGGTTTATGTTGTGCTGCTCATGTCGCTGACCGAAAGCAGCTGGATCGCAGGTGTGATGACCTTTATTTTTTATGGCGTTATACCGTTGTCGGTACTGCTCTATCTGATGGGCACACCCGAGCGACGCAGGCGTCGCGCACGCGCAGACGCGCCGCCTGAAGATCCTGATTTGAAGTGATCGCAGTCCTGAGGGTTTCAGTCGATCCAGACCAGGGTGGCCATTCGGCCGGTTACCCGATCACGCCGGTAGGAATAAAACCGGTCTGCGTCTTCGACCGTGCACCACTGGCCACCTTCGACGCGAGCAAGGCCGAGACCGCGCAGGCGGTGGCGCGCAAGCCCGGCCAGGTCCGCCCACCACTTGCCTTCGGTACCCGTCGGTCGAAAGTACGCTCGCAGGTCGGCCTCCCGGTCAGTGAAGGCTTGCCAGACATCCGCGCCAACCTCGAATTGCCGAGGGCCGATCGCGGGGCCAAGCCATGCAACACAGTCGGCCGCCTGTCCGCCTGAGTGACGCAGTAACGCGCTGACGGTGTTCTCCAGTACGCCGGCGGCCAGACCGCGCCAACCGGCATGGGCAATACCAATGGCCCGCGCCGATTGATCCGCAAGGACCACGGGCAAACAATCCGCGGTCATTACGGCCAGAACCGTTCTCCGCTCGCGGGTCACCGCAGCGTCCGCGCGCACCCCGTGAGGGCAGGCCGCAACCGAAACCGGATCGATCTCGAGCACCGCCGTACCGTGAACCTGCTCCATCCAGTGCGGGTCGCCCGGAAGCACCGCCCGCAGGCGCGAACGGTTCTCCTGAACCGAAAGCGGATCATCGCCACAGTGTGACGCCAGATTCAAGCCGCCGGCGCCGCCCTGGGTGGCCCCATAGGGTGGCTGGCTCACCCCCCCGGCGCGCAGGGTCGATCGCACCTGTACGCCCGGCGCAAGCGCAGTGTCGGGCGTGATGGACTCAATCCACATCGGCCCACCCCTCACCCCCAGCGGCCCGCTCAAGGCAGTCCTCGAGATCGATCCCGGCGGCCTGAATCAGTGCGCTGATGTCAGCCGGAGGCCGAACGCTCCAGGCCTGCTCGCGGCCACTCTCCGGGTGATTGAGACGCAAACGCCAGGCGTGCAGCGCCTGCCGCGAACAATTCGGATCAGTGGGCCCACCATAAAGGATGTCGCCCACGATCGGCAGGCCCAGATGCCGCATGTGTACCCGGATCTGGTGGGTTCGTCCGGTGTGCAAACGGCACTCAAGAACGCTGATCGGGCGACGATCGATCGCGCCGCTGGCGAGCAGCCGAAAATCGGTCTGTGCAGGGCGTCCGCTCGTGTCGTCGCGGGGCACGGCAAAGCGCAGCCGATTGCCCGGGTCACGCGCGATTGCCGCATCGATTTCGCCGGATTCGGGCGCGCGCCCGCTGACCACGGCCAGATATCGCCGACCCATGCTTCGATCGGCCAATTGGGCCCCCAGACTCGCCATCGCCCGCTCCGTGCGAGCTACCACCATCAGACCGCTGGTATCGCGGTCCAGTCGGTGCACGATGCCTGCCCGGGGTAGCCCCGCCTGCCGGGGGAATCGATGCAGCAGTCCGTTCAGCAAGGTGCCCTGCCAGTTGCCGGCCCCCGGGTGCACCACCAGACCCGCGCGCTTGTCGACGATCAGCACCGACGGATCCTCATCGTGCACCGTAAAGTCAACCGGTTCAGGACCAAAGGCCTGGTCGGCCTCGATCGGTTGGGGTTCGACCGTGATGCGCTCAATCCCACTCAGGCGATGCCGGCGGTCCAGAACGCGCTCGTCCCATCGAATCGCCCCCCATTCGATCCAACGCTGCAGACGTGTGCGCGAGAATTGGGGCAGCAATCGGGCCAGATAGTGATCGAGCCGCTCACCGGGCTGTGCCGGCGTCGACAATTCAATCAGCTCAGGCGGAGCGGACGCGGCACGGTCTTCAGGGTTGGCTATAATCTGCGACATGGATTCAAGGAAGCGCCCGGTGAAACTCACGACACGGCTTGCGTGGGCCGCGATTGTTACGGCGTCGCTTACCGCTTGCAGCGCGTCCGATCCGCCCGACATGACCGTCGGATGGCCACCCGAGCGATTGTACTCCGAGGCCAGCGAAGAGCTCTCCCGCAGCAGTTGGACCGAGGCGATCAAGCTCCTTGAAAAGCTCGAGTCTCGTCATCCGTTCACGCGCTGGGCTCAACAGGCGCTGCTGTCCTCGGCTTATGCGCATTACCGCAGCGACGAACGCATTCTCGCGCTTGCTGCGCTCGATCGCTTCCAGAAGCTCTATCCAAATCATGCGGCGATGGATTACGCGCTTTATTTGCGCGGGCTGGTCAACTTCAACCAGCAGCAAGGCCTTCTGGCCAACCTCGGCGGGCAGGACCTGTCGGAACGAGACCTCGAGGCGGCCCGCCTCTCCTTCGCCGCCTTCACTGACCTGATCGCCCGCTATCCTGACAGCCGCTACGCGGCGGACGCCCGCGATCGGCTGGCCTATCTTCGCAACGCCATGGCCTCGGGCGAAGTCGCCGTGGCGCGGTTCTACTTCCGCCGCGGAGCATACGTTGCGTCGGCCAACCGTTCTCAGCGCGTGATCGCCACCTATCAGGATGCACCGGCCGTTCTCGAAGCCCTGCAGATCCTGCGCGACTCCTACGATCGTCTCGGCCTCAAAGACTTGCGCGATGACACCGACCGGGTCATCGCACTCAACAAGCCCTCAGCCCCCTCCGCCAGCGCTGGGACCGAGCGTCGCTGGTGGCAGGTCTTCCGCTGATCCCGCGGGCGGGGCCTTGCCCGCCTCGATCCAGGCACGTGCGCGCACACCATCACGCGTGACCGGGATCGCGGGCAGACTCCGAATCAAGGTCCGACCATAACTGCGTCGAACCAACCGTTCGTCACAAATCACGATCAGCCCACGGTCCCGCTCGGATCGAATCAATCGGCCCACCCCTTGCTTCAGGGACAGGGCGGCCGAGGGCAACTGCAGCTGCCCGAACGGATCGCCCCCCGCGCGACGGAGCGCATCACTTCGCGCACGCAAAACGGGGTCGTCGGGCGGTGCGAAGGGCAGCTTGTCGATCAGTACGAGGGACAGCTGATCGCCCACCACATCGACCCCTTCCCAGAAACTGGCACTGCCGATCAGGACGGGTGCCTTGGCACTGCGAAAACGGTCGAGCAATTCCGACCGGCTGGCGCTGCCCTGCACGAGAAGTTCCAGGCCGATCCCCGCAACCGTCAAACCGGCCTGTTGAATACGCTGCTGCAGACGCAGCGACAACTGCTCGACCATGCGCAGACTGGTGCACAGCAAAAACGCGCGACCGCGGTTGACGCGCACGAGCTTCCAGGCGAGGTCGGCCACACGCTGGGCAAACTCGGGGCCCGATGGATCGCCGCAGTCTTCAGGCACCCAGATCAGTGCCTGCCGATCGAAATCAAAGGGACTGTCCCATCGCTCGCAGCGAGCGGACTCGAGGCCCAGGGCATCGGTGAAGTGATCGAAGCGGCCATTGACGGCAAGCGTCGCCGAGGCAAACACCCATGAACGGACCACGCCCTCCACGTGCTTTCTAAAACTCGCCGCGAGCGAAAGCGGCGTACTGTGCAACACCACACCGGATGCCGAAAACTCGGCCCACTCGATCGATTCGATCGCCCCCTCGGAACCAATCGCCTCGGGGGATGCAGTCTGGGGCGACGCCACAGCGCGCGGCGAGGGCTCATCTTTGGACTGCAACACGGCCGTCCGCCAACGCTCGAGTCGGGTAAAGAGTTCAACCCCTCGACCGGCGAGTCGGGTGAGCTCACGCCCCCGCTCGGCCGCCGCCTGAACCCGACCCAGCACGTGGCCGAGTCGGGAGGAGAGTTCGGCCAGGGAGGACTGGAGTTCGGTATCCTCGCGCAGCTGATCGCGATCACGCCGCCCCACCCCATCACTTTGCACACGCAACGATCGAGCCTCATCCTCGAGCGCCGCACCCAGCGACCGCCAATCCTCCGCGTCCGGGGCCTCCTCAATTCCCGATGCGGTCAGATCGCGCGCAAAATCGATCAACTGGCGGCTTGAAATGGCTTGCCCGAAAAACTGCGTCGCAATCTCGGGCAACTGATGCGCCTCATCGAAAATCAGTGTCCGCACTTCAGGCAGAAGGTCCGAAATCCCCTCATCGCGCAAGGCGAGGTCGGCGCAAAACAGGTGATGGTTGACGACCAGGACGTCCGCCCCCTGCGCAGCCTGACGCGCACGAAACACGAAGCATTGCGCCAGGTCCGGGCAATCCTGCCCCAGGCAGTTATCCCGCGTGGAAATGGCTTTTGACCACGCCGGAGCGTCCTCTGGAATGCCTGCGGCCTCAGCGCGATCTCCGCTTGCGCTCAGTTTTGCAAAACGATCGATTCGACGCAGGACGGCAATGTCCTCTCTGCGCTCGAAGCGGCCCTCCGCAAGATTGCGGCGCAGGTGATACAGACAGACGTAATTCGCCCGCCCCTTGAGCAGCGCCGTGCGCGGCACGATGCGCAGCGCCCGGCACACCTCCGGCAGATCCCGACGAAAGAGCTGATCCTGCAAGGTCCGGGTGCCCGTGCTGATCATCACCGGCTGACCGGAGAGCAAGGCGGGGACGAGATAGGCGTAGGTTTTGCCTGTCCCGGTTCCCGCCTCGGCCACGAGGATCGAGTGCTGCAGAATGGTCTCGGCGACCGCGCCGGCCATGGCCGTTTGCCCTGCCCGCTCGACGTACGCCTGATGCAATTGGGCGAGCCCACCCTCTGGGCCCATTGCGTGTCGAACGCGGTCGAGAAAGTCCTGCGAATCCGTGGACATCAGCGTTCAGTCGCCCACCGCTTCAAGCCGGCACATCGGGGACGATTTCCATCTGCAGACGGCCAATTGCGTCCTTCAACTGAAGCTTTCTCTTCTTGAGCCTGCGGATCTGCAGTTCGTCAGCGCGAGTCTGGGCGAGCAGGATGTCGATCATGGCGTCGAGATCACGGTGCTCAAGCTCGAGCTCGGCGATTCGCCGGACGATGCTCTCGCGCTCGCTTTCGCTGTTTGTCATGATTCTGGATCATAGCAGCGCCCTTCGCCCACGTGAACAGCCCGCGCGAGCGGGCCCAGTTCACGGTCGACCCTCGGTTAAGATCCGGAATCACACGCTTTCCTGCCAGGAGTCGCCGCATGTCCGCTCGCCGCAGCCCGGAATCACTTCGCAGTGCCCGCTGGTTCGCCCCCGACGATCTTCGCTCGATGGGGCATCGCTCACGCTTCATGCAGATGGGCTACGGGCCTGAGGATTGGCGCGGCAAACCCGTCATTGCGGTGATCAATACCTGGAGCGACATCAATCAGTGCCACGCCCACTTTCGCGAGCGGGTGGCCGATGTCAAACGAGGTGTGTTGCAGGCGGGCGGCTTTCCACTCGAGCTTCCCGCAATCTCGCTCTCTGAGCCGATCGTCAAACCGACGACCATGCTCTACCGGAACCTCCTTGCGATCGAAACGGAAGAGTTGATCCGCAGTCACCCGATCGATGGCGCTGTCCTGATGGGCGGCTGCGACAAGACAACGCCCGGACTGCTGATGGGTGCATTCTCGGCCGGGGTTCCCTGCATTTATCTGCCTGCCGGGCCGATGCTGCGCGGCAACTGGAAGGGCCGAATCCTGGGATCGGGTTCCGATGTCTGGAAATACTGGGACGAGCGCCGCGCAGGGCAGATCTCTGATCAGGATTGGACAGATGTCGAAGCGGGCATTGCACGCAGTCACGGCACCTGCATGACGATGGGGACGGCGGCCACCATGATGGGCATCACCGAAGCGATTGGCCTGTGTCTGCCCGGGGCCTCATCGATTCCGGCCTCCGATGCCAACCACCCCCGAATGAGCGCCGCCTGCGGACGCCGGATCGTCGAAATGGTCTGGGAGGATCTCTCCCCGGGGCGTCTGCTCAGTCGTGCGCACTTCCTGAACGGCATCGCGGTCGCCATGGCGATGGGCTGCTCGACCAACGCCATCATTCATCTGGTCGCCATGTCACGCCGCGCGGGGCACCCCGTTTCGCTTGATGACTTCGATGCGGCCAGCCGAAAAATTCCGGTGATCGCCAATATCCGGCCCAGCGGCGACACTTACCTGATGGAAGACTTCTACTACGCGGGCGGCCTGCCCGCCTTGATGAAACGCATCGAGACCCACCTTGATCTCGGTGTGCAAACCGTCAACGGGAACACGCTGGGGGCCAACATCGCCGGGGCAGAGATCCACAACGACGACGTGATCCGCCCGATCGAGCGGGCCATCTACGCCGAAGGGGCACTGGCGGTCCTGCGAGGCAATCTCGCCCCGGACGGCGTGGTGATCAAGCCCAGCGCGTGCGCGCCCCACCTGCTGAAACATACGGGCCCTGCCCTCGTGTTTGATGACTATGCGTCAATGAAGCAGGCGACCGACGACCCCAATCTCGAGGTGACCGCGGACCACATCCTGGTCTTGAGAAACGCCGGTCCCCAAGGGGGCCCGGGCATGCCTGAGTGGGGCATGCTGCCCATCCCGGTCAAGCTCATCAAGCAGGGCGTGCGTGACATGTTGCGGCTTTCGGATGCCCGCATGAGCGGGACCAGCTATGGTGCCTGCATGCTGCACTGCGCGCCCGAGGCCTATATCGGCGGGCCACTTGCCCTGGTGAAAAATGGCGACCGGATCACGGTGGATGTACCCGCACGCAGCATCCATCTCGATGTCAGTGACAACGAGCTCGCCCGCCGCCGCGCAGCCTGGACTCCGCCCCCTGCCCGCTACGAGCGGGGCTATGGCTGGATGTTCAACCGCCATATCCTGCAGGCCGACCAGGGCTGCGATTTCGACTATCTTGAAACCGGTTTCGGCGCACCGGTGGACGAACCATCCATTTACTGAGTGCTCAGCGGGTGAGGCGGTAGACCAGTGCACCCAGCCACTCATGCAGCGCCGTCTGCCAGCGCAACAGGCTATGGGCGAGCGAGTACTCGGTGAACGGCGTTGATTCGCCGGTCCGAAAGTCCACCGGGTACGGTGTCACTGTACAGCCGACCGCCTTGAACTCAGTCATGCTGCGCGGCATGTGCCACGCCGAGGTCAGCAGCAACCAGGGTTGCTGACAGCGTTCGCCGAGCATCCGGGCCACTTGCTGAGCGTTTTCGCGCGTGGTGCGCGAGCCGTCTTCCAGACGAACCTTGCTCATGTCCAGGCCCTGCTGCTGAAAGAAGCGGCGGGCCAGATCCGATTCGGTCACGCCGGTGCTCCACAGACGGCCCTCCCCACCCGAAAACACGAGTTCCATCCGGGGGTACTTTCGCATCAAGGCGACGGGGACCGTCATGCGTTCGGCCGCCTCGCCCAGCGGCACCTGGCCATGCGCTGCAAAACTGTCCGGGTGACCAATCGCACCGCCCAGCACGATGATGCCCACATGCCGACCGGCGACCGTGTCCGACGGCACGGTATAGCGGCCTTCCAGAGGGCGCAGCAAGGCGTCGGGAAGCGCACGAAAGCCGAGCACACCCAGCACCACCAGTCCGCTCCAGAGCATGATCGCCGCAGTCCGGCGCTTTCGCATCAGGATCAAGAGCGCAAGCGCCCACCACAAGGCGAGCCAGAACATCGGCTGGGTGATCGCAGACGACAACTTCGACAAGACAAACAGCATCGGGCGTGCACCGTGTCATTGCGGAAATTCGGATCCATTTCCGAACATTCCAGGGACTGACCGTCTCCGTTCGTTGGTGCAGTGGAGCCTAACATGCGAAGCAGACGACAAGGCCACGCACGTGCCCACCCACCAGTGACAAGGTACCGACCGGTTGATCAAACAGCCAGACGCCGATGTCATGCGCCGGGGTGACTTCCATCCGCCTGCGCGGGCTCAGCATCCAAACCCGTAAGTGTCAGATGACCGCCCAGGGCATCGACGGCGCGTAGCACCTGCTCCAGGCGCACGGTGGGTTTGCCCCCCTCGAGTTCGACGATAAAACGCACGCCGACGCCAGCAGCCAAGGCCAGATCGGCCTGGGTCAGACGCAGGCGTTTTCTGGTGGCTCGCAGGGCCGTCCCTAAGGACTGAGGAGAGGTGATGGCAGCCATGAATTGAGTTCAAAATAAATCCCGTTCGGGAAATTTTGACTCAGAATCAGTGATCACGAAGTGGCTCCCCTATTCAGCGCCACGCAGATGCTGCCCAGCAGCACGAGTTGCGGCACCAGCGGCTCAGTAGGGCCCACGAACTGCGGCAGGAAGGCCAGGAAAAAGAGCGCCGTCTTCACATTAAGAGCCTCCACCGCGATGCCCTCGGCCAGCGCACGGCGCGCGCCCTGGGCCGGCACCGACTCCACGGCATCATCGGCCTGCTTGCGCATCAGCATCCGCACGCCGAGGTAGACAAGGTACGCCGCGCCCAGGTACTTGACCAGGGTGAATGCGAGCGCTGATTGCGCCACTACGAACGAAAGGCCGACCGCCGCGGCCAGCACATGGAGCATCCCGCCGAGGCCTGTGCCAATGCATGAGGCCAAGCCCTCAGCACGCCCGCCCGCCACTGTACGGGCGACGACGTAGGCGATCCCAGGACCAGGCGTGATGGCCAGTACTGTCGCTGCGATGAGAAAGGAAAGGCGGTAAATGACATGGCGCTCGGTCAAGAAAGATGGGTGGCGTCCGGTGTGCCCGGGTGCAATTCCGTGAACCCGGGAAGGCGCTGGGGCCACTGGCGATTCATGGTCTGAAGGTCCAAATCGCCTCTGGGCTTGCGTGTCCAGGGCCTGCCGCGGGTTTCGCACGATACTGGCAAGCGGCTGTCAGCTCCAGAGACTCGTGAATCGCATCATTCTTCGGCGACGGCGAAAGATCGATTGGCAAAACGCATAGTCCGAAGGATGCAAAAGATCCGCATGCTTGTGGCTTGCTTTTCGGAAGTCGAGCAGCGCTGCACCACAAGCAACCATGTAGACCTTGCGCTCGGCCATCACCCCTTGGCGCTCATACCCAGCATCGCAAAGCAGGCCTGTGTGCCAGTGGTAGGCCGACTCATAGACCGTCGTTTCGACCGATTCTGATCCGTACCACACGCCGTAGGTGCCATCCGAGAACCGGCTTGCCTGCCAGTTTTTAAAGGGCCAAGCGATGGCGTTGAACCATTCGGCGTCCTCAACACATGGGTACTGCTGAGGATCAGTGAGTACCGTTTCGGGTGATTGCCACCATCAAAATCCCACCTCCTTCTGATGGCGAACTGCTAATACCGTGACGAGGCGCTGGCCAACCCTGTAACGAACCACATAGCCGCTGTCGCCAAAATCAATGATCCAGTCTCGGAATTCATCTTCCATGTCTTCAACCGGGCGCCCAACTCTCGACTGCTTCTCCAGCACTTTGACACCTTGGCGGATGGCCTTCACGGCGCGCTTTGCAGCGTCAAGGTCCTTGGGCTTGAGAAAGTCATATAGCCGCTTGACATCCAACAGCGCTGCCGGAGACCAAATCAGGCGTGACATTCAGGCGGCTCAACGTCATTGCCTTGTTCGAGCTTCGCCATCCAGGCATCTGCCTCATCGGCGGTCACATGCAATCCGTTTTCACGAAAATCTTCCCAGGCTTTGAGTGCGTCCTGGCGGAACGCCTCACGCTTCTCTTCTCTATCGACGTACTGCGTAATCGCCTCGCGCATCAGCCAATGTGACGTGCGCTGTCGCGCATCGGCCAAGCGCTTCACTCGGGCTTTGATGTCCTCATCAATCTTGATCGCCACAGGGCGAACAGGAG
>JBDLRB010000116.1:0-7379 GCA_039800205.1 Pseudomonadota bacterium
ATGGCGATTTGCTCGCACCCGGCATGCGCAGCGCCTCGACCACCAACCGCAATTTCCGGGGCCGCCAGGGGCGCGACAGCCGGACGCATCTGGTCAGCCCGGCGATGGCCGCCGCCGCCGCGCTCACCGGCCATCTCGTCGACGTTCGTACGATGCTTTCGGAGGCTTGATCTCATGCAGCCCTTCACCACACTTGACGCGGTCGCTGTACCGCTCGGTACACCCAACGTTGATACCGATCAGCTGGCACCCGCGCGCTTTCTCAGGCGGCCGCGCTCCGAGGGCTACGGGCAGTTCCTGTTTCACGACCTGAGATGGGATCCGAACGGGAAGACCATCGACGAGTTCATTCTGAACCACCCCAGTTCGAAGGGCGTTGGTGTTCTGGTCGCCGATCGTAATTTCGGCTGCGGGTCCAGCCGTGAGCATGCGGTGTGGTGCCTGATCGATTACGGCATCCGCTGCGTGATTGCGCCCAGCTTCGGCGATATCTTTTTCCAGAACGCGATCAATCATGGGCTTCTCCTGATTCGTCAGTCCGAGGCCCAGTGCGATGCGCTGCGCGCTCAGTTGGCTGAACGTCCGGGCGCTCACATTCAGGTTGATCTCGACGCTCAGCAGTATGTCGATCCCCAGGGTGGGGTGCATTCCTTTGACGTCGAGGAAGCGCGCAAGAAACGCTTGCTGCTGGGACTGGACGAGATCGGTTTGACCCTGCAGTACGAGGCCGAGATCAGCGCCTTCGAGGCGCGCTTCAGAGCGGCTCGCCCCTGGTTATTTGATGCGCGCTGAGCGTTGACTGGATCTGCCGTGCGAGTTCCTCCAGTCGAGGTGAAAGCTGGCGGGCGGCCTCGGCCAGGGGGGCATCGGTGGTCATGCTGACGTTGATCATCAGACACGATGCGCCGTAATGGATTGGGGTGGCCAAAGACACCACCTCGGGCTGCCAGCTGACGGCACACCATCCTTGAGTGTGGACCTCTCGGATTGAGCGCCGTATGGCGCGCAGGGTCGACGCCCAGTGCCGGGTATGACGATCGTGCAGGCGCGCGAGGCAGGCGATCAGTGCGTCCCGATCCAGCGTCGATAAATAGGCTCTCCCCAACGCGGTCAGCGCCATTGGAATGCGCTGGCCGGCTGCAATGTGCCGCAACGGCTCGTCCTGATTGAAGCGCACTGAGGCCAGGTAGACGACCTCGTCCCGATCCGCCGCCGCCAGGCCGGCATTGATCCGATACCGACTGGCCAGCTCGCGCAATACCGGCTCGACCTGCGGCAGGACCGGATGGGCCGAGCGCATGGCGTACGCCATGCTCAACATCGCGGGGGCCAGTCGGTAAGCGCGTGCCGATGTGTCGTGCTCGAGAAGCCCGCAAGCCGTCAGAGTCTGTGTCAGGCGGCTGACGGTTGACCGGGCCAGTCCGGTTCGTTCAGCGAGATCGCCGTTGCCCAGCAGCCCCGACCCCGGTTTGAAGGCGCGCAGAAGATCCACGCCACGCTCGAGCGAGCGGTTGAAATCGGGGGAAGACGGTCTGGGTCTGAGTGTCTTCATTTCCATCAGGTGGAATTGTAGGCTGGCTTCGGTCGAAGGGGGTCGTTAACCTTTCGGAACTTCAAACCCCTTGAGGAGACCGTCCATGAGAATGACCCATCCGCTGTTCGGACGTGGGGCCTTGATGTGCGCGCTGTTGGCCGTGACGGCTGGAGCGCCCGTCCAGGCCGCCTATCCTGATCGTCCCGTTCGTCTGGTCGTCCCCTTTGCACCCGGTGGGGGCACGGACCAGGTCGCCCGCTTGCTGGCCACGGGCCTGTCTCAGCATCTGGGTCAGTCGGTCGTGGTCGAGAACAAGCCGGGTGCCGGCACTGTGATCGGAACCGATCTCGTGGCCAAAAGCCCGCCGGACGGTTATGCGGTTCTGGTGGCCACGTTTTCCCATGCCGTCAACCCCAGCCTGCGCGATAAGCTGCCCTATGACACGGCCACCGCGTTCGCACCGGTGACCCTGATCGCGCGCGGCCCCAATGTGCTCGTTGTGCCGGCCACCAGTCCGTACAAGACGGTTGCGGACCTGCTCAACGGTGCGCGCAACGCGCCCAAGGGGCTCACGTTTGCCTCGCAGGGCAATGGCACCTCGGCCCATCTCGCCGGCGAGATGTTCATCAGCCTGACCCGGTCGAACCTGCTGCACGTGCCGTACAAGGGCGCTGGACCCGCCCTCACTGACCTGATCGGCGGCCAGGTCGACATGATGTTCGCCACGGCGGCTGCAGTGAGCAAGCATGTCAGCTCCGGCAAGCTTCGCGCCCTGGCGGTGACCAGTCCGGGGGCCTCGGCCAGTTTTCCGGGCATCGCGCCGGTGGCGCAGTCCGTTCCTGGCTACGCCGTCGAGAGCTGGTACGGCTTGTTCGTGCCGGCCGGCACCCCCGCTGCGGTCGTGAATCGCTTGAACGAGGCGGTACGACTCGCGGTCCGCCGGGACGACTTTCGGATCAAGGTTGAATCGGAAGGGCTGAGCATCAGCGCGAGCACTCCGGCTGAACTCGACACCTACGTCAACGGTGAGGCCGCTCGCTGGCGCAAGGTGGTGACAGACATGAAAATGAAGGGAAAGTGAGTGATGACAACGAATTCGGAGCCGATGGTTCAGGTCGAGCGCCATGACGGCGTGGCACTCGTCACCTTGAACCGTCCCGACAAGCGGAATGCAATGAGCGATGCGATGCGGACCGAATTCATCGGTACGCTGGAAGCGCTCGGTCTGGATCGTGCCGTTCGAGCGGTGGTCCTCACCGGTGCAGGCAAGGGCTTTTGCGCAGGAGGGGATATCAGCGGCATGCGACAACGTATCGAAGCTCCCCCAGGCGAGGTGGCATTCAACGGTTGGCATCGTCAGCAGCGTGTGCATCATGCGCAGTCGCTGTTGCATACGATGCCCAAACCGGTGATTGCCGCTGTGAACGGCGCAGCGTCTGGCCTGGGGGCGGATACGGCGCTCGCCTGTGACTTCATCATTGCGAGCCCTGCGGCCAGCTTTACCTGGTCCTACATCCATCGGGGTATCGTGCCCGATGGCGGGGGGATGTACTTCCTGCCGAGAAGGGTTGGACTCGCTCGGGCGAAGGAGTTGATCTTCACGGGGCGGAAGGTCGAGGCGCCGGAGGCCCTTGAGTTGGGCCTCGTTGATCGGCTGAGCGATGCGGCGAGCCTGGTGGGCGATGCGATCCGGTGGGCGGCAGAACTGTCCGCCGGGTCAAAGGCCGCGCTGGCTTTGGGCAAGACCATCATCAACCAGTGTTTCGAGTCTTCGGCCGAGCAGATCTTTGCTCAAGGCAGTCAGGCGCAGGGGATTTGTTACACCTCAAGCGAGCATCGCGAATCGGTGATGGCCTTCCTCGCGCGCTCCACCCCAACCTCGTCTGGCGGCTGAGGCGATTCCTTGAATACGACTGCAATTCAGGCGCTCCTGAAACCGCGTAGCGTTGCGATCATTGGCGCATCGGGCGATCCGGCAAAGACCGCGGGACGGCCGGTTCACTATCTTCAGCAGCACGGTTACTCGGGCGCGATCTATCCCGTCAACCCCCGGGTCGATTCGGTGGGCGGTTTGCGCTGCTATCCGTCGCTGGATGCTCTTCCCGGCGTTCCGGACGTGGGTATCGTGCTGCTGGGGGTCGATCGTGCCGAACAGGCGGTCGCCGCATTGGCCCGGGCGGGGACCGCGGCGGCGATCGTGATCGGCAGCGGCTACGCTGAGGTGGGGGAGGAGGGCGTCGCCCGGCAGCGGCGTCTGCTGGAGGCCGCAGGCCAGATGCGCCTGCTGGGCCCCAACACGATTGGATTGGTCAACCTGACCGACCGGATCGTGCTGTCGGCCAGCGGTGCACTCGAAATGCCCTCGTTCACGCTCGGCCCTATCGCGCTCGTCTCGCAAAGCGGCGGCATTCTCGGCTCCTTGCTGTCCCGGGCGGCGGCCCGCGGGATTGGTCTGTCGCGACTGGTGTGTACCGGCAACGAAGCCGATCTTGACCTGGCGGATTGGGTCGACGGCCTGGCCGAGGACGACGCGACGCGGGTGATTGCGCTTTACGTCGAAGGCATCCGACGTCCGGATGCGTTCAAGGCGGCTGCGTACCGTGCGCGTTCAGCGGGCAAATCGATCGTTGTCTACAAGGTGGGACGGTCGGAGGCTGGTGCGCGGGCCGCTGTTTCGCACACCGGTGCGCTTGCTGGGCACGATGCGGTCTACCAGGCCCTGTTCGATGAGCTTGGTATCGTGCGTGCGTCGCGCTATGCCGACCTGCTGGATATCGCCAGCGTGCTGGGCCGCGGCCGGACCTGGGTCACGTCGCGTACTCACTACGCGACCGGTGACCGACCCACTGCCGGTCGGGTTGCCATCCTGACCTCGACCGGTGGGGCGGGGACCCTCCTGGCCGATAGTCTGGGCGCATGCGGTCTGGATACGCCCGCACCCGATCCCGATTGCGCGGCGCAACTGCGTGCCTTGCAGCCCGGCGAGCAGGCTGTATTCGATCGCAATCCGATCGATGTCACGCTGGCTGGTTTGCAGCCGGAACTCCTGCGCGGGGCGCTGCGCGCGCTGTTGGCGAGCCCGACCTATGATGCGCTCCTCGTGGTGGTCGGCTCGTCGGCGCTCGCTCGTCCGGCGCTGATGGCCGATGCGATCCGCGACGTCCTGCCGGAGACCGACAAGCCGGTCATCGCCTACCTGAGCCCGCATGCGCCGCATGTGGGGCAGGTGCTCGAGGCCGCCGGTGTACCGGCCTTTGCCGAGCCCGAGACCTGCGCGGCGGTCCTTGAGGCGCTGCAGTCAACGGCACGGCCGTCCATTTCGCCCGATCAGACCGCCATTGACCGTATCCAGGGGATCGACCTCGCCGAGGTCTCATCCGGTGTCCTCGACGAATCCCGATCCCGTGCGGTCTTTACCGGACTGGGGATTGCGTCGGTGCCCGAGCGGATCGTGTCGTCCGCAGACGAGGCCCGGGAGGCGGCCCGTGGTTTCGGGCGGCGTGTGGTGCTCAAGGTGCTTGATGAGGCCTGGGCTCACAAGACCGAGGTCGGTGGAGTCGCGCTCGACCTGAGCGTCGACGAGGTGTCGATCGCCTTCGACCGGATGCAGACGCAATTGCTTCTGCGTACTGGGCGTCAGGCGCAGCGCTTCATGGTTCAGCCCATGCTCTCCGGAGGGATTGAAATGCTGCTCGGGTTACGGCGCGACGCACTCGGGTGGGCGCTGGTGATCGGGCAAGGCGGTGTGCGTGCTGAAATCGAGCGCGACTCGGCGATTTGCCTGTTGCCCGATCGCGGTGTGCCGGCGCGAGCCCGCATCGAGTCGATGCTGCGGCGGCTCCGCTGCTGGCCGCTTCTTGAGGGATTTCGAGGCGGCCTCCCGGCCGATCTGGCCGCGTTGATCGATGCAGCACAATCGCTTGCCCGGTTGCCCGGTTTGGCCGGTGACCGTCTCACTGAGGCCGAGATCAACCCCTTGATCGTGATGCCAGAGGGGCAGGGTGCCTGGGCGGTCGACGGCATGATCGTGCTGTCCTGAGGCCTTTGCCCGGTTGCCGTGTCATCGGGTCTTTCCCGAGATTGCCCGATTCGATGCCCGGATGAGGCGTGCCTTATGGTACAAATCGGGATAGTAAGTGTTGGTTTCAATCAGAACTGGAGGAGATTCCATGAAGACCCTTTCCCGGCGGCAAGCATGCGGCCAATCCGTGCGCGTGCTTTCTGCGCTCGCGGCCTCGGTTGCCCTTGCGATGCCCTTGTCCGCTTCGGCTCAGGCAGTCAATTTTGCAGGCAAGACCGTCGAATTCGTGATTCCGTTTGGTGTGGGCGGCGGTTCCGACGTGTGGGCCCGCTTTAACGCCCCCTTCCTGTCCAAGTATTTGCCTGGCAAACCCAATGTCGTTGTAAAGAACGTTCCCGGAGGCGGTTCGACAACCGGTACGAATCAGTTTGCGGCCAGCGCCCGTCCGGACGGTTTGACCATCCTGGGTACCTCCGGTTCGACTCAGTTCCCCTACCTGCTTGGCGATCCGCGCGTCAAGTATGAGTACAAGGACTGGGAGATGATCCTGGCTGCACCGACTGGTGGCGTGGCCTACATCAGTTCCAAGTTCGGCGTGAAGTCGGTCAAGGATCTGCCCAAGCTCAAGGGGCAAAAGCTCGTCTACGGCAGCCAGGGTCCGACCTCGCTCGATCTGGTACCCATGCTCGGCTTTCGCATGCTGGGCCTGGATGTTCAGCATGTCTTTGGCATGAAGAGCCGCGGTGAGGGACGCCTTGCCTTCGAGCGCGGTGAAGCGACGATCGACTATCAGACGTCCTCGGCCTATCTCAAAAACAGTATGCCGCTGGTCAAGGAAGGCAAGGCGGTGCCGCTCTTCAGTTGGGGCGTCACCGATGACAACGGGAATCTGATTCGCGATCCGGCTTTCCCCGATCTGCCGCACGTGGCCGAGGCTATCGAGATCGTTACGGGCAAAAAGCCATCGGGTCAGGAATGGGAAGCCTTCAAGGCCTTCCTGGTTGCTGGTTTCCCCGCGCAAAAACTCCTGGTGCTGCCCAAGGGAACGCCCAAGCCCATTGTCGAGGCCTACCGTCAGGCTGTCCGCATGATGAACAAGGATCCCGAGTATCAAGCCAAGATCAGTTCGGCACTGGGTGGCTACGCGCAGCTGACCGACAAGGCGGGCGAAGCGCTCTACCGCGAGGGATCGACCATCGATCCCGCAGCCAAGGCCTGGGTGCGTGAGTTCCTGATCAAGAACTACAAGGCCAAGCTCTGATCATCGGGGGCGCCGCGACCGAGTCCGCCCGCCCTTCGTCCGAAGGGTGGGCGGTTTCTCGTTCAGGACTGGCGACCGGGGCCTGATCGATGCCCTCATCCGCACTCCGTATTAGGAAGACGCCATGTTTGAAGCGATGCAGTCTGCTTTGACCGGTCTGCTCCAGTTCCAGCACCTGTCCTACATGCTCCTGGGGGTGCTGGTGGGCTTGATGATCGGGTTCCTGCCTGGTCTGGGCGGCATCTCCGGGATGTCCTTGCTGATTCCCTTTGTGTACGGGATGGATCAGGTCTCGGCGATTGCCATGCTGATCGGCATGATTGCCGTGATCCCGACGGGCGATACCTTCACCTCGATTCTGATGGGCATACCTGGCTCGAGTGCCAGTCAGGCAACGGTGATGGACGGCTTCCCGCTCGCCAAAAAGGGTCAGGCGGCTCGGGCCCTGAGCGCAGCGTTCTCGGCATCCATGCTGGGGGGTATTTTCGGCGCCATATTGCTCAGCGTGTTCGTCGTCGTCGCCAAGCCCATCATTCTCACCTTTACCTCGGCCGATCTCTTCA
>JBDLRB010000117.1:0-22119 GCA_039800205.1 Pseudomonadota bacterium
TGTTCGACCTCGACGGTACGGCCCTCAATCATCAGGGTGGCGTGATCGTCGTCTGCGCCGACAAACCATGGGGCGACTTCACCAACAGCCAGCTGGTATGCGAAACGCTCGCCTTCGTCTCCCGCGGTATCGTGGACCGGATTGATCCGCGCATCAATCGCATGACCGATTTCCTCGATCAGTACCGAAGCGATGGCTTCGGGCCGCGCGCCGGCGGCGATCCAGTCCGCGTTCAGGAAGATCGTCGCGACGCCGCTTGTTTCCGAGCCGGCGAACGCACCATACGCGCCTTGCAGGGTTGCGTCATCGCGCAGGGACAGTTGAAGACGAAATCGACCGTTTGCCATGTCCTCACGCAAGCGATCGAAAGCCGCATCCCACGCGGCGTCTCGCTGCTCGAGTTCTCCTGAAAACAGCGAAAACATCTGCTCGCGCGCATCCTCTCTGGCCATGAACTGACCGATCCGCTGTGCGGCCCGTTCCTGTGCTGACAAGAGGCGCGGATCGTCCGTGCTGACGGCCCGGGGCCCCGTGATCTCGAACGAAACCGCTCGGGGCGAGCTCGATTCGGCGAGTGCGCTCGACTCAGAAGTCTCCGCCGCCTGCACTGCGGCAAAGGTCTCGGTCGCATCGCTCACTGCTGCGCCATCGAACATGAAGCGCTGCTCAAGTGCGAAGGGACGCGGTCTCGCGCTCTTGGGCGGCTGATTTCGGGGCCCGGCACCCATCGCGCGCTCGATCGCGGCGGCGAGGCCGCCCCCCGCAGTCAGGTTGCCGACTGCCCGGTCCGCGCGCGCCGTAGCGTGTGAATCTGTATCGATGCCGTCCATGAACGGGTTGACCGCGGCGCCATCGGGCCGGCGGTGCGTGGATCGTTGTTTGGCGGACTTGCGGACGGGACGGTTCATGACTTGGCTTCCTTGAGCGCGTTCACCTTGAGCATGTGAACCGCCATGACAGGATCGATCAGGGACGAGGGGGCGCGATTTCGACTCGCCCGCTCATGCCTGCGATCAACTCGGTAAATCGGCCGTCGATTCGTGCGACGACCTTGATCGACTGTGCAACCGGATCAACGCGCGCACCGATGCGCTGGATGCGTGCGGGATAGGCCTTGCGTGTTTCATCAATCGCTATTCGCATCGGGTAACCCAGCCGAAGCCAGATCAACCAGTTCGACGGCGCGAGAAACTCGATTTCAAGTTCGCTGTCGTCGATGATTTCGAATAACGCCTGTCCTGGCTGGACAAACTGCTGTTCACGTACTCTCTGATCCGCGATTCGACCGTTGTAGGGCGCAACGACCGTGCATTTCTTGATCAGCGCCTCGTGGGCCTGCAGTTCTGCCCGTGCCTTGGCGACCGCCGTCGCAGACAGCATCACTTCCAGTTCGCCGATCGAATTCAGGCTGGCCAGACGTTCATTGGCGCGCAGGGTCGCTTCGGCCCCATGCAGCTCGGCTCGTGCACGGTCTCGGTTGGCCGTCTGGATGGAGCAATCGAGCGCCGCGAGGACGTCTCCAGACCGAAAGCTTTGTGCTTCGCCAAAGGGGATGCGGACGATTCGCGCGCCGATTTCCGAGGCCAGTGTCGAGTATCGTAACGGCACCAACTGTGCTCTGATCTCCTGCCGTTCTGCGCGGGGCACCGACACTGAGTGCTGACGCACCAGATCGGGTTGCGGGACGACGGGCCCCTGTGCGTTGGCATGCTGAACCATACCGGCCGCCAACAGCAGGGTGATACTTCGAGTCAGCACGTGCAGGCTCCGATCATGACGCCCGTCGTTGCCTTCAGCGTAATGATTGCTTGATCTGCGAAGCGGGCACCTTGAGCTGTGCGGCCAGATCGCCCAGCTTCAGTCCGTCAACGCTGCCGATTTGTGGTTCGATCCCAAGCGTGGCGATCAGACGGCTTTCAGCCACCTGCAGCTGCGCAAGCGCCTGGTAGCGGCGCAGAAGGCTGAGCGTGGCGGTGGTGGCGTTACTGACGACGTCGAGCTGGCTTTGAGTCTGAGCCCGCTGCTGTTGCTCAACCAATTCAGCCACCCGTCGGTCGACCTCGTAAATCGCGTTCGCTCGGTTGTACTGCTCTTGCGCGTTGCGCAATGCGAGGCGCGCCAGATGCATCTGGGTGACGGCACCCAGCTGCATGGCGACCCGCCGCTGGTCAGCGAGACTCACGCCCGCTTCGGCCATCCGCTTTTGCGCAGGACCACTCACGAAGTTGAGCAAGTTGAACGAGACCTGCAGGCCCGCTTCCTGCCATTCGCGATTGACGAGGTAGCTGTCCGAGTCGTACTTCAGCCCCCAGTTGAGGGTCACGTTCGGAAACAGGCGAGCCATCGTGCGCCGGACCTCGTCCCGTGCAATCCTGGAGTTGTAATGGGCCTCGCGCAGGTCCGGGTTATTGACCAGAACCGTGGACTCCATGGTTTCGATCGGTGTTGCCATCAGGATCGAACCGACGCCCTCGGGCGACTCGCCCAGCAGGACGATCGTCGAACCGATGGGTACGTTAATCAGTTGCGCGAGTTCAATCTGTGCCGACGCCAGTTCCTGGCCGATTGCTTCGAGCAGCCGCAGGCTTTCAAGCAACTGGCGCTGATAGCGCATCGCATCAAGCGGGTTGCGGTTGCGTTGATTCTCTGCCTTGCGAGAGTCGACCAGTGCGGCCTCCGCGATCTTCACCGTATTGCTGACCGTATTTCGAAGCCGCTGTGCAGCGACCGCCCGCCAGTACGCAGTCTTCACATCGAGCAGGAGTTGCTGCATGGCTTTACGCCGACGTTCGGTCGCGATCAGTGCTCGATCCGCCTGCTGCCGGGCACCGTAGTAGCCCATGCCAAAGTCGAGCAGACTCCAAGAAAAATCGAGACTCGCCGTCGCCCGTTCGCGGTCCTGCGAGATGAAACGTGAGGGCGAGAGCTGGCCGTCGGCCGTGTTTCGGCTGAGGCTGATCTTGTCGTTATCGCGCATCGAGTAGCCCGCGTTGGCCAGCAGCCTCGGCAGCATGTCGTATCGGGAGGCATCGAACTGCTTGAACGCGAGGGCCTCTTCAAGGAGCTTTGACCGTCGGTCCAGGTTGTACTTGAGCGCTCTCGCCATCGCCTCCTCGAGGCTCAGGGGGCCTTTCAGGGGTTCGGACTGTCTCAGCGCCGTCTGACGGTCGAGTTGGTTGGTGCGCTGCAGCTCGGCGTTGCCCAGGGGCGTCGGCTGCGGAACCATCTGCGCGCATCCGGCCAGAGCCAGCGCGAAGGTCAGTGCAGTCAACTGGGAAAAACGCCGAGTCTGGTCGAGTGGGTCAAGAGCGCGTGCAAGCGGCATGGTTGCTCCCATGTGTGCCGATTAGAGCCCTTTTATCAGTTCAGCCACGGGGGATTCGCCGTCCAAAACTGACAAAAACTGATTAATAAAAACGCTGCTTTTTCGTTAAAAATCAAAGCGAAGCGAATGATAATCTGAAAACGATCGATCACGACAGGTTTCGTATTCAAACCGAGTCCGCTTTGTCAGAGGATTCGGTCGCGGGATGGGCCACCGATGGCGGGATGCGCCATAATTCGGCAGCCTAATTTTTGCGAATCCAGACATGGCATCGTTCAGTACCGATTTTCCCAGCCTGAAAGGGCGGGTGTCCGACGAGGAATGGCAGGCCCGTGTGCAGCTGGCCGCCTGCTACCGGCTGATGGATCAGTTCGGCATGACTGATCTGATCTACAACCACATCACGCTTCGGATCCCTGGGACCGAGCATCTGCTGATCAATCTCTATGGGCTGCTGTACCGCGAAATCACGGCCTCCAGCCTGGTCAAGATCGATCTCTCTGGCGAGATTCTGGCCAAGCCCGAGACCGATTACGGCATCAATCGATCGGGCTACGTGATTCACGGTGCGATTCACGAAGCACGACCGGATGTGGCTGCCGTGATTCACACCCATACGCGGGCCGGGATGGGGGTGGCGTGCATGCCCTGCGGGCTTTTGCCGATCACCCAGACCTCGATCCGTTTCCATGGGCACATCGGGTATCACGATTTCGAGGGGCCCGCGATCCGACTCGAGGAACGCGAGCATCTGGTGGCCGACCTGGGCGAACACAACGCGCTGATTCTTCGCAACCACGGGTTGTTGACCTGTGGGCCCAGCGTGGCTCAAGCGTTCAACCTGATGTACCAGCTTGAGATGGCCTGCCGGGCGCAGGTGGATGCCATGGCGGGCGGTCAGCAGCCTTTGGTGCCATCCACCGAGGTGCTTGATCGCACCGCGCATCTCTATCAGCCCGGTACCCGCCGGCCGTACGGCGAGCTTGAATGGCATGCTATGGTGCGGTTGCTCCGGGCCACCGAGCCGGCCAGCGGATATCCGCCCCACGACGTTTGATCGGGGCCGCCCCTTGAAGATATTCATTCTTGACGCCTTTCATCAGGCCGGCATCGATCTGGCCCGACAGCATGCTGACGTTGTTTGCTGGCCGGATCCGGCGATCGAGCGTTGGACCGAGGAGGCGGACGGTGTGATGGTTCGTATGCGAACCATCACCGCAGCGGATCTGGCGAAGGCCAGACGTCTGAAGGTGATCTGCAAGCAGGGCGTGGGGTACGACACGATCGACCTCGATGCGGCGCGCGAGCGGGGCGTAGCCGTCCTGACCACGCCCGGCGTCAATAGCGAGGCGGTCGCCGAGATGGCCTTTGCACTTACCTTGACCGTTGCGCGCCGTACCGCTCGATTCGACCGGATGCTGCGTGCGGGCGACGAGATCGTGCGGCCCCGGCATCTGGGCATTCAGTTGCAGGGCAAGACGGTGGGTGTCGTGGGAATGGGCAATATCGGCACCTGCGTCGCGCGCAAGTGGCGGGGGGCATTTGATGCGCAACTGTTGGCCTTCGACCCCCATGCGCCCACTGATCGATGGGCCGATCTGCCCCATCGCCGGGTCCACGATCTTGAGACCGTGCTGCGGGAGTCCGATGTCGTGACACTGCACTTACCGCTGACGCCGGAAAGCCGGAACCTGATCGGTGCGCGCGAACTCGCATTGATGAAGCGTGACGCGATTCTGATCAACGTTTCCCGGGGCGGTATCATCAGCGAAGGCGCGCTCTTTGATGCACTGCGCGGGGGGCATTTGTTTGGGGCCGGTCTCGATGTCTTCGAGGTCGAGCCGCCGCCCCCTGACCACCCGCTTTTGCAGCTCGAGAACGTCGTCGCAACGCCGCATGCGTCGGGAGGGACCTTCGAGACTCAGGAGCGAAGTGCCCTGCAAGTGGCGCAGCAGGTGATCGAAGTCTTGCAGGGGCAGCCTCCCCGAAACAGAATCGTTTGAGCCTTGGATGTTTTAACAAAAGGAGACGAGGAGATGTCGAATCAACCCACCCTTCACCGAACCCGCCGGGCGGTGATCACCGCCGCCGGCGCAACGGTCGCTGCGACTGTTCTGCCGGCCGTTGCACAGGAGGGCGGCAAGCCCATCCGGATCATCGTCGGCTTTGCACCCGGCGGCAGCAACGATATCGTGGGGCGTGCCATCGCCCAGCAACTGACCGAGCGACTGAAGCGCTCGGTCGTCGTGGAAAATCGCCCGGGCGCGGGCGCCACGATCGCCGGTGGGCTGGCCGCACGGGCCGAGCCGGACGGAACGACCTTGCTGCTCGCTTCGTCGACGTTCACGATGAATCCTGCGGTCATGAAGCTCTCCTACGATCCCGTGAAGGACTTCGTACCGGTCGCCATGCTCGGAATGGGGCCCAGCGTGATCACCGTCAACGCCGGATTGCCGGTGCGCAACGTTCGTGAATTCATTGAGTACAGCAAGAAAAACCCGGGCAAGGTCAACGCCGGTACGGCCGGTGCGGCCAGTTTCCAGCACTTTGGGCTCGAACTCCTGAAGCTCAAGACGGGCGCTGACATCACACTGCTGCACTACAAGGGCGGCGGTCAGGTGCTGGCTGATCTGGCGGCTGGCCATATCCAGTTGTCGCTCGGGAGCCTGATCCAGACTCAGAGTCTGGTCAAGGCCGGCAAGATCAAACTGTTGGCGGTCGCGGGCAGTCAGCGCGTCGGGATCATTCCGGATGTCCCAACGCTGCGGGAGTCCGGGATCGACATCGACGTCAGCAACTGGTGGGCCTTGCTCGCGCCCGCAGGTACGCCGGACGGGATCGTCAAGACCATCCATGAGGCCTGCAACGCCTCACTGAACGATCCGTCGATGAAGGATCGGTTTGCCAAGGAGGGCGCCATTCCGATGCCGATGACGCGCGAGGCCTTCGCGCGTCTGATGTCGGATGAAACGAAACGTTGGGCAGAGGTGGCTCGCGAAACCAACATCAAGAGCAAGTGACCGCCGCTCGAGTGCCGTGACGAGGGGAGGGCGGTCCGGGCGGGCCGTCCTCTTGAAGAGGTTCAGGTCAGACCCCCGACACCCTCAGGGTCACGCTCACCCCCTCGGGCGATGGGGTGTTTTCGAACAGCAGCGCCAGCCCGTTGGCCGCCGCAATCTGGCGGGCAATCGAAATCCCGAGCCCGCTCCCCGATTCCGACTGACCGGCGGGTCGAACGAAGCGCTCGCCCAGTCGGGTTTGAACCAGTTCCGGCAGGCGGGGGCCCTCATTTCGAATGATCAGACGGTCAGCCGTCAGCGTGATCCTGACGGTGCTCCCCTCGTGCGCGTAGCGTGCGGCGTTGTCGAGCACATTGCGCAGCAGCGCGCCGATCATTGCCGAATCCGCCCGAGGCGCGAATGTGGCGTGCGTCGAATCCGGCCAGTGGACTTCAAACTCGATGCCGCGTCGATCGGCCACCGGCAGGCAGTCTTCGATTGCGCCGCGCAGTAAATCCGACCAGACAATCGCCTCTTTTTGTAGCGTCGGGCCCCCTTCGATTCGCGATAGCTCGAGTAACTGCGAGACCAATCGGCTGAGCCGAGCAAGTCCCGCCTCGATTGCCTGGGCGCCCCGTGCTCGTTCGGCTGGGCTTTGGGCTGCGCCGTAACGTTCCCACTGCATCGCCAGTGCGGCGAGTGGCGTCCGGAGTTCGTGGGCGGCGTCGGTGGTGAATCGACGCTCCCGCTCGAGCGCGTCAGATGAGCGCACAATCAAATGATTCAGGGCCTCAACCATGGGCTTGAGCTCAGCCGGGATCGTCTCGGTGTTCAGCGGCCGGGCATCGCCCGCCTGCCGCTCATCAATGTCGTTGGTCAGCGCGCGGATAGGCTGAATGGCCTTGCGAACCGACCAGATGATCGCCCCCATCAACATGGGCAGCGCCAGGATCCAGGGAAGTGTTTGCCCGACCAGAAGGCTGGTCGTGACCTCGGTTCGTTCGTGGGCACGTTGTCCGGCGGCAACCAAGTGCTGGCCGTTCTCGGACTGCAGGTAATACACGCGCCAGGCATCGCCCGAGATCTCGATATTTCGAAATCCTGAGGCGCGTTCGAGGAAGGGCAGCTGTGCGCCCTCTCGATCGACCAACTGCCGCTCACCGTGGTGGTTCCAGACGGCCAGAGCGAGGTCGCTGAGGTCCGCTTCGCCCTCCGATCGCTTCGGCAGGACGGGACCGCCCGAGTTTGTGGGCGCTGACGGGATCGCGATCTGCACCTGGCGGGCCAGGCGGATCAGCTCGGTATCGAAGAGCTCATCGACTTCGTGCCTGGATCGATCAAGCGCGTACCACAGCGCGAGCCCCCACAAGAGCGGCGTCGCAATCAGCAAATAGATGAGCAACCGCCGCTGCAGGCTCATTGGGGCGACTCCGGCCATTCCATTCGGTAGCCCAGACCCCGGATTGTCCGGATCAGTGCTGGATCGAGTTTGCGCCGCAAGTGGTGCACATGGACCTCAATCGCATTGCCCTCGGGCTCGTCATCGCCCCACCCGTACACGCGCTCGGCGAGCTGATGTCTGGACAGAATCTGGCCTGGGCGGACCATCAACGCTTCAAGGATGCCCAGTTCCTTTGGCGTCAGCTCAACGGGCTGCCCCTGCCACCGAATGACCCTCAGTCCGGGATCAAACTCCAGAGGACCGTGACGCCAGATGGATTCTGATCGACCGCCACTGCGACGCAAGGCGGCCCTCAGTCGTGCGAGCAGCTCGGCGCCGGCCACTGGCTTGACGAGATAGTCGTCCGCGCCACCATCGAGTCCCGCAACACGCTGTTCAAGCCCGTCGCGGGCCGTGTGGATCAACACAGGGCTCTTCAGGCCTCTCCCGCGCCATTGGGCCAGCCAGTCCAGACCCTCTCCGCCGGGCAGACCGAGATCCAGCAGCACGGCGTCATAGTCGACCGTGCGCAGGGCCGTATCGCCTGCACGACCGTCCTGGACCCAGTCGACGGCGTAACAGGCGGCCTTGAGAACCGAGTGCAGTGCCTCGCCCAGGGGGACATCGTCTTCGATGAGCAATAAACGCATGGACGGACCTTTTCGCCGGGCGGGTTGAGCGTGACATACCGACTCGATGGATTCTGAAAATCGGCGCTTAAGAGTGGCTTAAGCGAATGTAGCCACGATGCTCGGGTGCGCCAATTCTCTCAGGCGCGTCGGAGTTTTTTGATGCATACCGATTCAGTCAGTGAGTTCGAGCCGTCCTCACCGCAAGACACGCTTCCTTCTGGAGGTCGGGTGACCTTTCATTATCCGGACGACCCCGATCGCCCTGACGTCGAAGCCTTTATCTCGCGGTCCTATCTTCGCGCGTTCGAGGCAAAGTTGTCCAGTTTCGCGCCCGTCCTGGTCGCACTGCGCGATGCACAATCGACCGTGATCGCTGCTGCGGGTTATCGAAATGCCGCTGAGAGTCAGCTCTTCCTCGAGCGCTACCTCGCTGCGCCCGTCGAGCACTTGCTGCCCGTTTCGCCCGAAGATCACGCCGCGCGCGCGGAGATCGTCGAGGTGGGGCATCTTTGCGCGGCCCGCGCGGGTGCGGGGCGAAGCCTGTCGGAGTGGCTTGCGTTGTACCTGGAGGCAACCGGCTTCAGATGGTTGCTGGCCACACTGACTGACGAGCTGACTCAGCTCTACAAGAGAATGGGCATGAAGGCCATCGCCCTTCAGGACGTCAGCGCGGATGCAATGGGTGCTGAGGTGAGCGATTGGGGGCACTACTACACCCATCATCCAAGGGTGCATGCAGTGCCTCTCAGGCAGGCTCGAGAGGCGATCGAACTGCGAAGAGGTGCGCATTGAGCCGGGCCGCAATTCAGGATGGCGCTGGAGTTTGGAACGACGCCGCGCTAAGCATCGAAAAGGGGCACTTCTTCGCCCTGCTCGAGGAGAGGCAGATCACCTGTTTTGCGTCCGTGACCGACAACAGTGGCGCATTCGTGGTCATGGACGAGGTCGCGCAGGAAGCCGGCGTGCTTCACGTTCCCTTGCCTGCGTTTTTCACACCAGCGCAAATCGATCATGCGCTCGTCGCATGCGGAGCCCAGTACCTGATCGTCGAGGGCTCGCCCGAGCATTCGCGCCGTCCCGGCCGGGCGGTTCGCTCCTTGACGATTTGCCATCGCCCGCTTCAGGTGCTCGCGTTGCCTGTTCGATCGATTGAACGTCCTCCAGGGACCTTTCGCGTCAGCTTCACGTCAGGATCTACGGGTCAACCCAAGGGGGTTTGTCTGTCGCGAGAGGGGGTCATGGGCACCGCCCACGCTCTGGTAGCCGCGACCGAAGCGATCGGCCTTCGTCGACATCTGTCGGCGCTACCCTTCTCGGTCCTTCTGGAAAACGTGGCCGGCCTGATCGCACCCCGGTTGCGCGGCGATGTCGAGTGTGTGATGCCGCCCCTGGCCGAGTTGGGCCTTACAGGGTCCTCTTCGCTGGACGTCGCCCGTATGGACGCTTCGGTTCGGCAGTATCAACCGGACAGTCTGATCCTGTTGCCTCAAATGCTGAGAGCGTGGTGCGCGTGGCTGCGGGCGTATGACAAGCGGGCCCCCGACTCACTGAAATTCGTTGCGGTGGGTGGCGCGACGGTCGGCGAACGCCTGGTCGCTTCGGCCCATGGGCTCGGTATTCCCGCTTATGAGGGATATGGCCTGACCGAGGCGGGTTCTGTTCTCACGCTTAATTTGCCCGGGCAGTCTGAGCCCGGCTCGGTCGGTCGCGTACTCCCACACGCGCAGCTTCGGGTCTCCCCGCAAGGCGAGGTCGAGATCCAGTCGCCTGGCTTCCTGGGGTATGCGGGCATGTCGCGCGACCCCTCTTCCTGGTGGCCGACCGGTGATCTGGGGTCGATCGATGAAGGGGGCTTTGTCCGGTTGACCGGGCGCCGTAGCAATCTGCTGATTACGGGCTTTGGCCGGAATGTCTCGCCCGAGTGGGTCGAGACGGCTCTGCGCGACCAACCGGCCATTGATGAGGCGGTGGTATTCGGCGAGGGCGAACCTACCCTTTGGGCCGTGGTCTGGTCGAGCGCGACGCCTGAGGCCATCAGCGCGGCGATCCGCCAGGCCAATCATGAATTGCCCGACTACGCTCGGATTGGACACTGGTGCCCAGCCGTAGCGCCTTTTTCGATGCAGTCGGGCCTGGCGACGGCGAACGGACGCCCTCGGCGCGACCGAATTCTCGATCAGCACCGCGATCGCGCGCTCCTGCGGGTCGGTGACCGGGGTGCGCTCCATATCAACAAGTCGTCTTTTTCATTCATTTCAAACGATTAGAGGTCATCGGATGCCATTCCATCAAAAATTGATTGAAGCGACCGTCACACAGCGCCAGGCGCTCACAGGTCTTCCGATTGTGACGGAATGCCTGCTCGGTCAGGTATCGCTCGCCAGCTACCAGGCCTTCTTGACGCAGGCCTATCACCACGTTCGGCAGACCGTGCCCCTGCTGAAGGGGGTTCGGCAGGCCCTGCGTCCGGGGCAGCGATGGCTTGAGGCTGCACTGGACGAGTACATCGAGGAGGAGGCGGGCCACGACGAGTGGGTTCTGGATGACTTGCGAGCGTGTGGTGCCGATTCAGAAGCGGTTCGGCTGGGGCAGCCCGGACCGGCGACTGCAGCGATGGTGGCGCATGCCTGGGCGCTGGTCGAGCGAGGCAACCCGCTTGGGTTCTTCGGCATGGTGCTGGTGCTTGAAGGAACCAGCGTGGCCCTGGCACTGGCCGCGGCGGATTCCATCCAGAGCGCTTTGGGTCTACCCGATACCGCATTCAGCTACCTCAGATCGCATGGCACGCTTGATCAGGAGCACGTCGGTTTGTTCGAGGTGTTAATGGATCAGGTCACGGATGAAGGGGATCAGCGTGCGATTGTCGACGCTGCGAGAGCGTTCTACCGGTTGTACGCAGACGTCTTCCGGAGCCTGCCTCGCGCGGAAAGCGATTCACGCGTTGCAGGGATCGCGGCATGACCCTCAATTCAATGCGAGTTGTACTGACGGGCGCCAGCGGTGGGATCGGCGAAGCCTGCAGTCGCGAGTTGATTCGTGCCGGCGCAAGCGTGCTGCGAGTGGGGCGCAGTGCGGAAAAACTGGCAACACTTGATGCCGAACTGGGCTCCCGTGCCGCGTGTTTTCCGGTTGACCTGAGCCAGGCGGCTGAGCGCGTGAGGCTCGCGGAGTACGCTCGAAGCTGGCAGTGCAATGCGATCGTTCATTGTGCGGGCGAGGCAGCGTTCGGTCGGTTTGAATCGATCGCCGACGACACCATTGAACGGGTCCTCGAAACAAACCTGGTTGCGCCGGCTCATCTCAGTCGATTGTTGTTCGATCACCTGCGGACCCAGCGCGCCGCACGACTCGTCTTCATTGGGTCGGTGCTGGGGCGAATCGGGGTGCCGGGCTATGCGCTCTATGGTGCGAGCAAGGCGGGTGTATATGCCCTGACCGAAGCGCTTCGCCGCGAATGGTCCGACGCCGGAATCGCTGTTCAGTATCTGGGTCCCCGGGCCACCCAGACGCCCTTCAATTCGCCCGCCGCCCAGCGCTATGCCGCCGCAACGGGCAGTCGAAGTGACCCGCCCGAGCGGGTCGCTCAGGCCTTGATCGCGATGCTTGTGAGCGGGATACCCGTTCGACATCTGGGCTGGCCCGAGCGGATCGTTGTGCGCGTCAACGGGTTTCTTGGACCCTTGCTCGATTTTGCATTTGTCGGGCACGCAAAAACACTCAGAAAAGCCGATCCACAACATGTGGCCGAGCGCCACGCCTAAGGAAGCGTAACCATGCAGATCTCAACCGATCTATCCCGACTCGCCGCTTTGCTCGGCTTGTTGCTGATACCTTATCTCGCGAATGCGGGTGCGCTTGAAGACGCCGTCGGCGCGCTCCAGCGGGACTGGGAAGTCATCCGTTACCAGACCCCGCAGGCCGATCGCGCGGCCCGCTTCGAGCTATTGGCGGAGCGTTCCCATCAACTCAGCAAGCGCTACGCGGGGCGAAGCGAGCCCCTGATTTGGGAAGGGATCATTGTCAGTTCACTGGCGGGTGAGAAGGGCGGATTCAGCGCGCTCGGATTGGCCAAGCGAGCCCGGGCGCTTTATGAACAATCGATTTCGATCGATCCGTCGGCGCTGCAGGGCTCAGCCTTCAACAGTCTGGCGGTGCTGTACTACAAGCTGCCCCCCTGGCCCATCAGCTTTGGTGACAAGGGCAAGGCGGGTGAATTACTGAAACGAGCGCTGGCGCTGAATCCGGACGGCATCGACTCCAATTACTTCATGGGTGAGTACCTGGCGGAGATGGGTCAGACCACCGAGGCGGTCGCCCGCCTTGAGCAGGCCATGAAGGCGCCGTCACGCCCGGGTCGAAATATTGCGGATACCGGGCGTCGCGAGGAGGCTCGATTGCTGCTGGAAAAGCTGAAGGCACGTTGAATGGGTAGCTCCGATCCGGCCGCTGCTGCGGCCGAACGAACGGGTGCCTGGGTTCGTTTGGCCAATCATCCCGAGTTGATCCTGGCCGTGCTCGCCGTGTTCTGGGGGATCGCGCTCAATCGTGGCTTTCTCGATTTTGCGGCCCAGGCCTCAGGTCTGGATGGGTGGGCGTTGTTCCGCTTTGTCGGCGGGCTGGGCGTCAGCGTTGTCGCGCTCCACTGGCTGATCCTGCTTGCAGTCATGTACCGATGGACCTGGAGAGTCCTGTTGGCCGTGCTGCTGAGCGCGGCCGCATCAAGCGCCTGGTTCATTGACCAGTACGGGATCCATATTGATCCCGCGATGATTCGTAACGTGCTGCGCACCGATCCGGCTGAGGCGCGCGAACTGCTCAGCTTCGGCTTGTTGTTCCAGATCGTGTTCTACGCGGGCGTGCCGGCGTTCCTGTTCTGGCGAATCCCCCGAGCGCAGCGATCCATCTTGCATGCCGTGCTGACTCGGGTCGGATTCATTGGCATCGGCCTGCTGCTGCTGCTGGCAGCATTGCTCACAATCATGCAGCCCCTCAGCTCTTTCATGCGCAACCACCGTGAAGCGCGATATCTGATCAACCCGGCCAGTGCCGTGTGGTCTCTGGTGGCCGCCCTGCGCGGCGATGTCGCCCAGGCGGTCACCGTCATTCGCCCCATCGGTCTTGACGCGAGTCTTGGACCCCGTGCGGTCGAGCGAAAACGCCCCCTGCGCATCGTCCTCGTGGTCGGCGAGACCGTTCGCGGCGCGAATTGGGGGTTGAACGGTTACGCCCGCGATACGACGCCCGAGCTGCGTGCACGCGAAGTGATCAATTTTTCTCGGGTCAGCAGCTGTGGCACCAATACCGAGGTGTCGCTGCCCTGCATGTTTGCTCCGGTGGGTCGGCGCCAATACGACGAGTTGACCATTCGCACGAGTGAGTCATTGCTGCATGTACTCAACCGTGCGGGCTACAGCGTGCTCTGGCGGGACAATCAGTCCGGTTGCAAAGGGGTGTGCCGGGACCTGCCCTACGAGCAGGTAACCGATCGCGGTGAAGGCGGGCGATGCCAAGCGGGTCGTTGCCCTGACGAAATGCTTTTTGAAGGTCTCGAGTCCATACTCGACTCATCAAGCCCAAACGGGCTCCTCGTCCTGCATATGCTGGGGAATCACGGCCCGTCCTACGGGCGGCGCTATCCATCCGATCGAGCGGTCTTCGTGCCCGACTGTCGAAGCGATGAGCTCTCCAAGTGCACTCAGCAATCTATTGTGAACGCCTATGACAATGCCATCCTGCATACGGACCGTCTGCTGGCCGGATTGATCGATCAGATGCGGGCGCGCAGTGATCGTGAGGACGCGGTCGTGATTTATCTGTCCGATCACGGCGAGTCTTTGGGCGAGCGTGGATTGTTCCTGCATGGTGTGCCCTGGGCCATTGCGCCGGTTGAACAGACCTGGGTGCCCTGGGTGTTCTGGTTTTCATCCGGTGCGGCCGAGCGGATCGGCGTTGACCTGACGTGTCTGGCGGAGCGCGCTCGCCAGCCCGCGCAGCACGATCACCTCTTCCACACTCTGCTGTCGATCGCCGACGTGCGGACAGCGTTGTACGATCCCGAGTGGGATTTGATTGCCGCCTGCCGGACAATGACTCGATGAGTTCCTCGCCATTCAAAGGTCGAAAAGGCTTTTCTCGGCTCGTTTTTGCGACCCGCAATTCGCTTGCAGGCCTGCGCGCGACGTGGCGGAGCGAGGCGGCCTTCAGGCAGGAGGTCGTGGTCGGCATGCTGTTGATTTCCCTCGCAACCGGGCTGGCGCGAAGCGCGTTGGAGTTGATCGTGCTGATCGGCAGTGTCCTGATCGTGTGGGTGGTTGAGTTGTTGAACTCGGCGCTCGAGGCGGTGTGCGATGCCGTCAGTCTCGAGCATCAGCCTTTGCTTGGGCGAGCCAAGGACATGGGGAGCGCAGCGGTGCTGGTCAGCCTGGCCGGCGTTGTGCTGGCCTGGGGTGGGGTGATCGCCTCGCGTCTGTTTTGGTAGCGACCAAGGGCGAATTATTCTGACGATTAGTCGAACGCGAGCCTCGGTTATTGCACCTGCACAAGCACGGGCCGACTAAGCTTGCGCAAGACGGTCATCAAGCCGCAGCGTTCAGGGATTCACCTCCGCACCGCCAGATCTCCTTGTAGGTTTTGCGCTGCACCATTTCTGGAGTCCGCAATGTCCTCTGTGAAGTCGTGTCTTGATCGCAAGAGTGGCGGCGTCTTTTCGCTGAAGTCCGGTGACAGTGTGCAGCTCGCACTCGAAACCATGCGCGATCGGCGGATTCGCTCCGTCCTGGTGATCGACGACGGCCAGCTCACCGGCATCGTCTCGCAAGGTGACTGTGCCATCCGCGTGTTGTTGCCCGGCAACGACGCGCTTCAGACGCCGGTCTCCGCCATCATGACGCGGGACCCAGTGACTGTTGGTTTGCATGCCAGCATCGATCAGTGCATGAAGATCATGATGTCACGCAGTATCCGGCACCTGCCGGTGGTGGAAGGCGGACAGGTGATTGGCATGATCTCGATCGGTGACGTGGTCAAAGAGATCATGCAACAGCAGGGCGAGCTCATTAAATACCTCGAGACCTACATCAAGGGTCACGCGGTCGAGTACTGAGCGACGGCGAGTCGCATCGCTTCCCTTGCGCCGCATTCCGTGCTCGGGATATGGTTCGGGTTTTCCCCGGAGCGTCCCATCATGCCCTTGTCTCAGGGACCCGACCAAAGCGGTCGACAGCCCATGCATCTGCGCAGGATTGAGATGCAGGCCTATCGAAGAGCCGATGGGCTGATCGATGTCGAAGGCCGGGTGACCGACCAGCGAGCCAAGCGGATGAATCTCTTCGTCGGAGACCGGGTCGTCAACGAAGGGGAGTTCGTTCATGACCTCTGGGTGCGTCTGATCGTCGATGACCATCTGACTGTGCACGGCGTCGAGACCGCGAGCGACGCTCGACCCTATCCGATGTGTGCGGAAGGGGGCGTGAACTTCAACCGTCTGATTGGTCTGAAGATCGGTCCGGGTTGGAGTTTTGCGGTGAAGCAGCGTTTGGGTCGTGCACAGGGGTGTACCCATTTGATGGAGCTGCTGATTCCCATGGCCACGACGGCGTTTCAGGCGATCGCCGAGATCCGCATGGCGCGGCCCGACCAGCGCGATGCGTCCGGGCGGCCCGTTCGGATCGACGGTTGCACCGCTTTTGCGGCGGACCGTGGGCTTGTGGCCATCCGCTGGCCCGATCACTACACCGGCCGCCAGGATCGCGACGCGATCGAGCGGGATGTCTACTTCGGCAAGCGTTCAGCCTAGCCCGGGCCGCCTGATCGACCCGCGCGCGCAGCGCACGGGGGGTTGGCGCTGGCACGTGCGGGCGATGCGTACCGGTCGATCCTGGGCCGATGCCTGCACGGCGATCGCTGAGTGGCTGGAGACCATGCCGACCGTCTCGTCCAGGCGTCTTGTCTGGGTCGGCGCCAGCGCGGGGTGGATGATTCCTGAGCGGTGGCTGCTGCGTTTTCGCCAGATTGACGTCGTCGATCTCGACCCCCTTTGCGCGCCTCTGTTGGCGCTTCGCCGGGGCCGGGCCCTGGCGCGGGCGTCGATTCGCTGGCAAGTCCATCGATTCGATGCGCTCGAGCGGATGGACGAGCTGCTCTCGACCTGGCCGGACGCGCTTGTGCTGTTTGACAACGTGCTGGGCCAGCAACGGTATCGCTACCAGGACGGCGAAGCCCTGGAGTCCTGGCTCGACCGCCTGGATCAGCGCATGATCGGTCGGGCCTGGGGGAGTATTCATGATTACTTATCCGGCCCCATCGGCGCTCATCGTCCCCCCGGGCCTCTTCATCCGCTGGCCTTTCGCATGATCGTTGAGGGCGGTCGTCGAGCACCCGCGGCGCAGACGGGCGGATCGGACGAACAGCGATCAGGCGACGCGCTGGCGGCATGGCTGCTGCAGGCGGTGGGCGCTCGGGGCGTCTGGCAGGATCACCTCACTGCAGGGCTCTTCCCCGCGGGGACCCGCGGCCATCTGATTCCCTGGCGGTTTTCCGTGACCCACCAGCACTGGTTGCAGGCCGCCTGGGTCGACGCACGCTGAGTGCGGATGGAACGTCCGTTTCGGGCTGAGGCCGATCCCGCCGCGGGGCGTCGCCGGGGTTCGCCACCCCGTCGTGGTACTGTTACAGGTTTGACACATCGCTTCGCGCCTTCGGATTCCCCATGAGTCAGAACATCCTCCAGAACCTGCCCGTCGGTGAGCGGGTCGGCATTGCGTTTTCGGGTGGCCTCGATACCTCGGCCGCCGTTCACTGGATGCGCGCCAAGGGTGCGATCCCCTGTGCGTACACCGCCCACCTGGGCCAGCCCGACGAGACCGATTACGAGGACATTCCGCGCCGGGCGCAAGCGTACGGCGCGGAGATCGCGCGCCTGGTCGACTGCCGGGCGCAACTGGTGGCCGAAGGGATTGCGGCCATCCAGTGCGGCGCGTTTCATATTTCCACCGCAGGCGCAACCTACTTCAACACCACGCCCTTGGGCCGGGCGGTGACGGGCACGGCGCTTGTGGTTGCGATGAAGGAAGATGGCGTCAATATCTGGGGTGATGGCAGCACGTTCAAGGGCAATGATATCGAGCGCTTCTATCGGTACGGATTGCTGGCCAACCCTCAGTTGCGCGTCTACAAGCCCTGGCTGGATCAGACATTCATCGACGAGCTGGGTGGTCGCAAGGAGATGAGCGAGTACCTGATCGCTCATGGTTTCGCATACAAGATGAGCGTCGAGAAAGCCTACTCGACCGATTCGAACATGTTGGGGGCCACGCACGAGGCCAAGGATCTCGAGTTTCTCAACAAGGGCATCTCGATTGTCAACCCGATCATGGGTGTCGCATTCTGGCGGGATGACGTCCCGGTGGTTCGCGAGACGGTGACGGTGCGCTTCGAGGAGGGGTTTCCCGTCGCGCTCAACGGCCGGAGCTTCTCCGACGCCGTAGCCTTGTTCGAGGAGGCCAATCGAATCGGTGGCCGCCACGGGCTGGGCATGTGCGACCAGATCGAAAACCGAATCATTGAGGCGAAGAGCCGGGGCATCTACGAGGCCCCAGGCATGGCCTTGCTGCATATCGCGTATGAGCGTCTGGTCACGGGGATCCACAACGAGGACACGATCGAGCAGTATCGGTCGAACGGTCGTCGGCTCGGCAAACTGCTCTATCACGGACGCTGGTTCGATCCGCAGAGTCTGATGCTGCGCGAGACGGCCCAGCGCTGGGTGGCCCGGGCCGTGACGGGCGAGGTCGTACTCGAGTTGCGTCGGGGGAATGACTACTCGATCCTGGATACCTCGAGTCCCAACCTCACCTACCATCCCGAGCGGCTGACCATGGAGAGTGGGCAGGGCGCGTTTACGCCGGCGGATCGGATTGGTCAGTTGTCGATGCGCGATCTCGACATCGCCGACACGCGCGACAAGCTCGGGATCTACACCCGTAGTGGTCTGATCGGCGACACTGGAGACGGCGCGCTGCCCCTGCTCGGACGCTGAAGCTGAATCGATCGTGGGGATCACCGGCCGTCTGGGCGGCACAGTCGCGCTGGGCAAGGCCTTTTGCGTCGGGCTCGCTGGGGGGCTGCTTGCCTCCTGGCTCCGCTTCCCCTTGCCGTGGTTTCTTGGGCCCCTCTTTGCCTGCGCGGTTTTCAATCTTGCCGGGGCGCGGCTTGCGCTGTCTTCGGGCGTGCGCCGGATCGGTCAATGCGTGGTGGGCACCGCGCTGGGCCTGTATTTTTCGCCCGAGGCGGCAGAGCATATCCTGGGCCTGAGTGCCTATCTTCTGGCGGGTACGGTCTATGCAGGCCTGCTGGGCATGGCGTTTTCATGGGCGCTGCTGCGCTATGGTCGCGTCGATCCTGCCACCGCTTTTTTTGGAGGCGCGATCGGCGGTGCGACAGAAATGTCGTTGCAGGGGGAGCGGGCGGGCGGGTCGCTCTCGCTCATGACGGCGGGTCATTCGTTACGGGTCCTGATCGTCGTATCGATTGTGCCGTTCACCTACCAGTGGCTGGGCGTCGTCGGGGATGACGCGTCGCTTCACACCAGTCGCGTCGTGAATTTCGAAACGATCGGTTGGCTGGTTGGGGCCGCCGTTCTAGCCGGTACGGTTGCCGCACGCCTTGCGATCCCGAATGCCTGGGTGCTGGGCCCGTTGTTCGCAGTCGGGCTGGGCGGGTTTTGGGGCGTCGAGTGGAGTGGCCTGCCGACCGCTGTGATCAACCTTGGGCAATTGCTGATCGGCATGTCGCTTGGCAGCCGCTTTGCACCCGATTTCTTTCGTTCAGCGCCTCGCTTCCTGGCCGTCATGGGTGGGGCGACCGTCATTGGGATGGCCGTCACCGTCGGTTTCGCCTGGCTGCTGTCCGCCGCCTCAGGGGTGCCGTTTGCCACGATGGTCCTTGCAACCGCCCCGGGGGGTGTTGCCGAAATGAGTCTCACCGCAAAAGCCCTGAAGCTCGGCGTGCCCGTGGTGGCGACGTTCCACCTGGTGCGCTACATCGTCCTGGTGGTTTCGATGGCTTCGATGTATCGCCTGCTGGCCCGTCGCTTCGGGTGGCCGGTGTTGCGCGGATCAGCGATCTGAGCGGCGAGCCGCGGGGGCCAGACGCTCTCATTTTGTCCCGTGCGATCAGATCTGGTCAGTCTTGCATCCAGCGCTCGCCGTACCATAAAACAGGGGCGGGTTCACGTTGATTGTGTCGTTTCTCACGGATTCCGTGTGCGATGATCCCGCTTGTCCTCAAATTTTGTCCAACAGGTCCGTTGATTGCCCGGCCTTCGCGGATTTGACTACTGATCGGATCGACCATGAGCGTTTCCTCCCCCGTGCCTTCAGCCTCCGGGAACTTTCCCGTCCAAGTTGCTCGGCCGCTTCGGTCACCATCGGTTTCGAAGGCGGTCGCGGTACCGACGCCGGTTGACGTCCCTCATCCCGATTCAGCCTGGTGGGCAGGGCTGTTTCGCCGTGACGACATGCTGGGTTCGATCGAGCCCGCGCGGGGCGTCGAGGACGATTCCGGCGTTCATCCCGTTGGGGGCGTCGTCGGCGCAGAGGTCCAACACGCTCGTCATGAGACCCCCGTTGCGGTCGCGGCTGAGGAGCTCGCCTTTGCCCCGGCGGATACTGCCCCCGAAGCAGGACTGCGAATCGAGTTTGCGCAAGCCTCGACGACTGGACAGACCGACGCAGTACCGGCGGTCAGTGTCGCTGCCACGCCCCCATGGGCGCTGGTGGCGGGGGGCCTGCTGGCGGGTGGGCTACTGGCTGCGCTGGGCGGTTCCAACGGCATTCGGATCATTCAGCGGACCTGGTCGCCGGCCGAGATGTCCGTCGATGCCCCGATCAATACCCGAACCATCATTGATGCGTCCAAGCTCGCCGACCCACCCCCCTTGCCCCGGCTGACCCTCTCGGGACCCGGTATCGTTGAAATCACCGGGCTCAAGACATCGAGCGACATCCGGGCCGACGCACTGCTGACCGGCACGCTGCAGCTTCAGATCTCCGACGACGACTCGGCCGACCTGATCCGTCTCTACACGGGCAGCGGCGACACGACGGTTCAGTCAGTCGATGCGTTCGACAATCTGTATATCGATGCCGCCCGGCTGCCTGCGGTCGGCAAACTCACGGTCAGCGGGGAACTCGCGTCACTGATCGTCGTCAACATGACGGGCGTGCTCGACTATTCCGGCCTGACGCGAGGCACGGTCGAGGTTCATACCGGCGAGCGCGAGGCCGGCGTTCCGGCGCTCGCCAGCCTTGCGGGCCCTGTAGATCGAGTGGTCACGCTCGTTGCCGGAGATGTCAGCAGCACGGTGGATTCAGACGATTCAGACGAGCGGGTCGTCATCGCTGCCGGAGAGATCAGCGACGGCCGCCAGCTCACGACGACCGGCGACGGCGAGTTCCTGGTCACAGATTTTTCCGCCAACCTGATCAATCATGCGGCGGGCGGCATTGAGGTCACGCTCGGCAATGCTGATATGTTCGGGCTTGTCTCCATCACGAGCAGCACAGCCGTCACGGCGCACAACGGTCGGATGCGTGACACGGACGACATCAACGTCAGTGGGGCCGGCTCGTTCTCGATCGATGGCCTGAAAGCGGATCTGAATGCGTCGGGTTCAACCGGTTCCGTCTCGGTCAAGGTGGCAGATGCCGGAGACAATGTGATCTCCCTGTCCACCGGGCAAGGCAACTTCTCTGTGGCCGATACGGTGGCCGGTGATCTCATCGCGGTCGAGGCCGCCTTGCTGGCGGCCGACAAGACCTTGACGGTCGTGGGCGCGGGCGGGGTCAACGTCAGCCGCTTTTCTGCGACGCTCGATGCCAGCGGGCTGACAGGCCACGTGCTTGTTGCAACGACTGAGCAGAACCTTGCCCAGAGTATTGCAGACCAATCGATCAGTGTGAAGGCGGCTCAGGGCGACACGAACGTCCGTTTGTACAAAGCGGGCGATGTCGCGTCGGTCGATGCCTCTGCGTTGGCGACTGCCAAGCAACTGGCGATCGAGGGGCAGGGGATCTTTTCAGTGCAGCAGCTGTCCAGCACTTTGGTCAATGCTGCGCGCCAGGCCACGGCGACCCTCGCCTCGCGAGATGCGTCCGGGACCTTTGCAGTCTCGATCAGCAGCAATGCGGCCATCACGATCCAGAATGGCTCGTTCGATGCCGACGACCGTCTCGTCTTGCTCGGCAACGAGACGGGCCAGTTCACCGTGAACGGGCTGGTGGCCGATCTCGATGCATCGGCCACTCTGGGCGAGATCAAGGTCACCACTGCGGCATCGGCGAGTACGAATCAGATCTCAATGACAACGGGTCAAGGTGATGTCTGGCTCAAGACCACCGGAGCCCTGGATACCGTTCATGTCGATGCGCGTCTGCTCGATGCCGATGGGGGTCGGCTGGACCTCTATGGTCAAAGCGCCGTTCATTTGACCTTGGGCGCGACGACCCCTCAGGACGCCGGCTTTGTGATCCGAAGCGAGACGGATAATGTTGCGGCCTTGAGCGCGACGAACTTTACCGTTCACGCAGCCGCCGGGCTCACCGCCGCCGATCGCATCAAGGTCGATCTGACGGGCGTTCAGGCCGGCGTGACGGTGTCGCTTGATGCGCCGACTGATTTCACGATCACGGGCGTGCAGGCTGATCTGGCTGGGGCCGGGCTGGC
>JBDLRB010000118.1:0-4760 GCA_039800205.1 Pseudomonadota bacterium
AGGCGAGGATCGCCGTCGAGGCCTGACCAATGCCCAGCGGTACCCGTCCACCGATGTCACCCGTAAACGAGCGGATTGGCAAGGGGCCCGCGCTGCGATCGATGCATACCGCGTCATAGGCGCTCCGGACCAGGAGAAAAACAGTCTCGCCGAGCGATTCGGTCAAGCGCATCAAGGGAACCCGGCACACGTCGCGCAGCCCTCTTCGACAGGCGGCTTGTGCGCCCAGAACGAAGAGGTCGATGCCGAGATGGTAACGGCGTGTCGATGGCTCGTAATCAACGGCCCGCTCCTGACAGAGACTTCGCAAGATCCGCAGCACCGTCGGCCGCGGCAGAGCGGATTGATCGGCAAGATCCGACAGCCGCAAACCCAACCGGTTCGATTCACCCAGCAAGCGAAGCAGCAGAAATGCGCGCGCCAGACCAGAGCGCATCTCTTCGGGCGAACGCGCCCGACCGTCCGCCTCCGTGACCGCGTCGGTTGCGTGGTGCTCGACGGATTCCGGCGCCTCGGAAGGGTATGCGTGGGTTTCGATCAACGAGCTGCTTTCGGCAATGAAATGATGAAATATTTCATTCAATGAAACTGAATGAAATTCGATTCCACTCACGCTATCAAATGCTTGTCATTCGATCAACTTTCCGACCACAATGGCCCCGGACAGAACTCACGACGGGAGACGATCAATCATGGGGCGATGGCGTGTCGGGGTGGATTCAGGGGGCACGTTCACCGACGTCTGCCTGTTCGACGAGGAATCTGGACGTATCGAGGTCTGGAAGGTGTCCTCAACGCCCGATGATCCATCGCGCGGCATTGCGCAAGGCGTCGAGGAAGGCATGCAACGCGTCGAACCACAGGCGCAGCCTCCGGCCAGTCGGGTGTCCTATTTCGGTCATGGCACGACGGTTGCCACCAATGCGCTGATCCAGCACAAAGGGGTCAAAACCGGTCTGGTCACGACGGATGGATTTCGTGATCTGCTGGAGATCGGCCGACAGAAACGCCCCGATCTGTACGACATGCAGGCCGACAAGCCGCTGACCCTGGTGCCGCGCGATCTGAGGTGCGAAGTACCCGAGCGGGTCATGCACGACGGTCGGATCGATCTCGCGCTCGATGAGGGGCGGATGCGTGAGGCGGCGCGCGCGTTGAAGGCGGCAGGGGTCAAGGCGGTGGCCGTGTCGTTTCTCTACGGTTTCATCCGACCCGAACACGAGCGTCGGGCCGTTGAGATTCTCGCTGAGGAAATGCCCGATGTTTTCCTGAGCGTGGGGCATGAGGTCGCACCTGAGTTTCGTGAATTCGAGCGCCTGTCGACCGTGGTCCTGAACGCCTATCTGGGGCCGGTCATGCACCGCTACATCGAGCGGCTGACGCCACGACTGCAATCGCTGGGCGTCACGGCCACGCCGCACCTGACTCAGTCCAACGGCGGCGTGACCGGGTTCGCGGCGGCCGCACGCATGCCCGTTCGGGCCGTCTTGTCCGGTCCCTCGACCGGTGTGGTGGGCGCCCAAGCAGTCGGACGGCTCGCTGGATTCGAAGACCTGATCACCTTCGACATGGGCGGCACATCCACCGATGTGGCCCTTCTGAACCAGGGCCACTGCAAGCTGGCCTCAGAGGCGACCGTTCATGGGTACCCGATCAAGGCGCCGATGCTCGATATTCACACGGTGGGCGCGGGCGGTGGCTCGATCGCTTACGTCGACAACGGTGGTTTGCTGAAGGTCGGTCCCCGCAGTTGCGGTGCCGACCCGGGCCCGGTCTGCTACGACCGGGGCAATCCCGAGCCCGCCACCACCGATGCGAACGTCGTGCTTCAGACGCTGAACCCCAAATACCTGTTGGCGGGACGGATGAAAGTGCGGCAGGATCTGGCCCGGGCCGCCATTCAGCGACTGGCCGAACCCCTCGGCTTGGGCCTGATGGAGTGTGCGCAGGGCATCATCTCGGTCGTCACCGCCAACATGGCCCGTGCCATCCGCGTCATCTCGGTCCAGCGCGGCTATGACCCCCGGGACTACACGCTGATGGCGTTTGGTGGCGCTGGCCCCCTGCACGCCGCACGGCTGGCCCGTGAACTCGATATGCCCAGGGTGCTGGTCCCCAGAAACCCCGGCATTCTGTGTGCGATGGGGCTGCTGCTCACCGACCTTCGAGCTGACTTTGCGGCGACCCGCCTCATGCCTGCAACGGCTGACTCTGCGGACGATGTCGGTGCAGCCTTCACCAGCCTTGAATCACAGGCGGCGGACTGGTTTGAACATGAGGGCATCGAACCCGCATCGCGTGGGCTTCGGCGCACGGCGGACATGCGCTATGCGGGCCAGAATTATGAGCTTGCAATCGACCTACCCGAGGGCGCTGTAACGGGTGAGACGATGCGTACACTCTCCGAGCGATTTGCCGAGGCGCATCAACAGCGCTACGGCTTTGTTGCTCATGACGAACCCGTTCAGCTCGTCACCTTGCGGCTGGAGGCGCTCGGTCAGGTCCGCAAGGCTCAATTGAAACGTCATGACAACGACGGGCCGGATGGATCGGCGGCCATCATTGGCGAACGCGAAGTCTGGTTCCCTGAATCAGGCGGCTTTGTGTCCACACCCATCTACGATCGCGAGCGCCTCCGCCCGGGCAACGCCTTTGATGGGCCGGCAATCGTTGAACAGATGGACACAACGACCGTCGTGCTGCCTGGCATGCGCGCCCAGGTTGACCCTTACCTGAATCTGATCCTCGAGGTGAATGCATGAACGACTCGAGCAGCCCCATCCGGGCGGCCACCTTGGACCCGATCACGGTCGAGGTGATCAGCGCGGCGCTGCAATCCATTGTCGAGGAGACGGGTGAGGCGCTCATCCGAGCCTCTTACTCAACCAACATCAAGGAGCGTCGAGACTGTTCGACCGCGCTCTTCGATGTTTCGGGAAATACCCTCTGCCAGGCCGAGCACATCCCGATCCATCTGGGCAGCTTCATCGGAATCGTTCCGCATATCCTGAAGCACCATCCGCTTGAAGCGATGCGACCCGGCGACGCGTTCATCGGCAACGACGCCTACGAGGGCGGCGGCACACACTTACCCGACATTGTGATTGCGGAGCCGATCTTCTTCGACGATCGGATCGTGGCCTGGACGGTCAACCTTGCTCACCACTCCGATTTTGCGGATCGAGGTCATGCGCATATCTATCAGGAGGGGCTGCGTATTCCGCCCGTGCGGCTCTACCGGGCGGGGGTCGTTCAGCAGGATGTGCTCGATCTGATCCTGCTCAACTGTCAGGTACCGCGTGAACGGTTATCGGATCTGCGCGCTCAGATGGCCGCCAATCGAGTCGGCGTGCAGCGCTTCCAGGCGCTCTGCGCCAAATACGGTGCCGAAACCGTGATCTCGGCGGGCGCGGCCTTGCTCGATTACGCCGAGCGCAAGATGCGTGCGGGCATTGCGGCCATGCCCGATGGCCGTTGGCGATTCAAGGATGTATTCGAAAGCTCAGAGATTCCGGCACCCATTCCGCTCGAGGTCTCGGTGACGATCCGCGGCGACGAAATGCTGTTCGATTTTGACGCGCCGCCTCAGCAACGGGCCGGGCTCAATATGACCTACACGGCGCTCCTCGCCACCGTCTATTACGTCGCAAAGTCGGTGGTCGATCCATCGATCCTGCCGAATTCCGGCCTGTCTCGTGCGCTGACCGTCACCGCACGCGAGGGATCTGTTCTGAACTGCACGCACCCGGCGGCGGTCAATGGCCGAGTCCAGACCTGTCAGCGCGTCTCGGATCTGATCCTCGGTGCACTGGCTCAGGCCGTACCCGAACGGGTCACCGCCTGCTCCAACTCGGTCTGCACGGTGGCGACCTTTGTGGGGCAACGACCCGACAACAGCCTGTGGGTCTACCTTGAGACCATGGGCGGCGGTGGGGGCGCGCGGGCAACCAAGGATGGCCTGGACGGTGTTCACATGCACGTCACCAATACGTCGAACCTTCCGGTCGAGGCCCTTGAGACCGAGTATCCGCTTACTCTGATGCGCTACGAGTTGATCGGCGACTCCGGTGGGGTCGGCCGCCATCGTGGTGGACTGGGCCTGCGCCGGGTCTATCGCGCCGATGCAGAGTGTCGGGTTCGGGTAGACGTCTCGCGTGTCGCCTCCCGATCATGGGGCCTTCAGGGCGGGGGCGAGGGGGGCCACGGTGGCATCGAGTGTGGACCAGGCGTGGTGTTCGATCGCGATCACGCAGTACTCAAACCGGGGCAATGGTTCGCGATCGTCAGCCCCGGCGCCGGCGGCTACGGCCCGCCCTCGGAACGTACGCACGACGCCATTCAGCGCGATCTGACCGAAGGTGTGATCAGCGTATCGACCGCTCGTGAGGCCTACGGCTATCCGGCCTGACGACGGCATGCACCGGGCCCGGGTCGAGTCGGGCCCCCGGTTTCATTCCCATTACTCAATTGCAGGAGACTCAAGATGCCGACCAATTCCCGCCGACGAGCCCTATTGAAGGGTGTAGCCGCCACCGCCGCGCTGCCCGCTGTCCATCTGCAACCTGCCCAGGCCGCCCCCCAGCCTGGAGTCCTGACCTTTGGCCTGTCAAGTTATCCGCCGAGCATCCAACCCTGGGCCAATACCGGTACGGCCGCCGCCACGGTCAAGCTGATGCTTTATCGTGGCCTGACCTCTTACAGCCCGGAGGGCAAGTTACAGCCTGAACTCGCCGAATCCTGGAAACAGCACGGTGATGCGG
>JBDLRB010000119.1:0-7361 GCA_039800205.1 Pseudomonadota bacterium
CGACGCTCTTCCGATCTTGGGCTGTTCCACGAAGGCGTGCAGCAGGTCGAATTCGCCGCTGGTCAGCTCGACGGCCAGGCCGTCGGGATCGGTCAGCGTTCGCGAGCCCCCATCGAGCACCCAGGAATCAAACTCGAAGCGACGCGACGCGGGCGCCAGGCCGGGCTGCTTGCGCCGCAACACGCTGCGAATCCGGGCGAGCAGTTCGCGAAGATCGACGGGCTTGGAGACGTAGTCGTCTGCGCCGAGTTCAAGTCCGACGATCCGGTCGACAACCTGTCCGTAGCCGGTGATGATGATGATGCCGATACTGCTCCGGGAGCGCAGTTCCCGGGCGATGGTCAGACCATCTTCACCGGGTAGTCGCTGATCGAGCAGGACCAGATCGTATGCGCATTCCGCCAGGCGTTGGCGCATCGCTGCACCGTCCTCGGCCCGTCCGATGCTGTAGCCGAAGCCCTCGAGGTAGTTCGAGAACAGTTCGCGGATGTCGGCGTCGTCATCGACGATGAGAATGCGATCGGACATGACAGATGCGGCCTCTGGCGATCCGGGCGCGCATGCCTGCGTCCCCCGCCCGAATCGGAATCTTTATTCGATGCGATCTATGGTACCAGTCCCGTAGCAGCTGAGGAGCAAGCGAAGCGGGGCGCTCGTGCTGCACGTGCGTGCGGATCAGCCGAGCGTATCGGGATGCAGGGGTTTCAGCAGGTATTCCAGACCCGTCTGACGGACTCTTGTCAGTGTCTGGGGGCGTGTGTCAGCGGTGGCCAGGATGCAGCGTGAACCCGGCTGCAGCAGACGAGCCCGGCTGAGCAGATCGATACCGTCGAGCGGGCCGCCCAGATTGAAATCGGACAGGATCAGGTCGAATGGGTCTGCACCGCTCAGATGGCTCATGGCTTCATGGGCGGTGGCGGCATGCTGAACCCGGTACCCCTTGAACTCGAGGATACGTCGGATCGCTTGTGCGACGGTCTCATCGTCTTCCACAAGAAGCGCAAGGCGAGGCGCTCGCGCAGTGTCCTCGTCCAGGCAGGCCTCTTTGTTCGGCTCCACCTGAGGGTCCTGAGACGGCTCGATCGGGACCACTCGCCGATCCTGAGGGGGGATCTGGAGCGAAACACGGGTCCAGCTCGATCCGTCCGATTCGACCTGAAGCGTCGTTCCGAGCAGGCGTCCGATTCGATGAACCAGTGCCAGGCCGATGCCCAGGCCGTTGCGCCGCGAAACGAGTGCTGAACCGTCCAGTGTGCCGTCAGCGCTCGACTGCAGTCGCTCACGCAGTGTCTCGGGGATGCCCACGCCGGTGTCCGAGACGGTCAATCGTAGTCCGGCCTCGTCGTGGGCCGTCAGTTGAATCGTTCCGTGATCGGTGTAGCGCAGAGCATTTTCAAGAATGTTGCGCAGAATTCGCATCAGCAGAATCCGATCGGTGAAGACCTCACCCACGCAGGGACCCACGTACAGGTCTAGACCCTTGGCGCGGGCCCGCAAGCCGAATTCGAGCCGCAGGTCATCGAGCAGGGGGTCAACGCGGTGCCAGTGACGGTCGGGCTGAATGATGCCCGCTTCGAGCCTGGACAGGTCGAGCAGGTTGCCCAGCAAGTCGTTGAGCGCCTGACAGGATCGACTGATACCCTCGGTGAGCGGTCGCAGTGCTGGATCGGTGCAGCGTTCCAGCAGCAGGCTGCTCATGAGCGACAGGGCGGTCGCCGGTTGGCGCAGGTCATGGCTGGCCGCGGCGAGAAAGCGCGAAGCGGTTGCACCGGCTTCGCGGGCCTGGCGCGTTTCCAGAGCCAGCCGTCGCAGCAACGTGCGCCGCTCATGGCGACCGTGTTGAGCCAGCGCGAGCGTACGACTGAGATGTCCCGCCAACCGTTCCAGAAACACGGCGACTACGATCAGGCTGATGGCCCACAAGCCCCCATGCTCTGGGTCGTTGAGCCACCAGGCGAGCGCGAGTTGTCCGACGATCAGACCGCCGTGCAGTCGAGCATGCTTTCTGAAGGCCGCGTGAATGACGACCGCAGGGCCGAGCCAGACCCCAAGGCTGAAGGTGATCAGCAGGCGTTCTGGGCCGCTGGCGGTTGCGAACAGCAGACTGGCCGAGGCGCCCAGCAGCAGTCCGGTCAGGCCCGTGCTGACCCGTAGCAGGGCAGCGGCTGCCTCTGCATGGCGCGGCATCCGCTGCTGCAGGATGGACAGTGCGATCCACAATCTGAGCGACAGCGTCAGCGACAGCAATCCTGCCCAGGCGGGCATCGTGAACCGAGACGGGGGGTCTTCGATGGCGACAACGACGACGATGATCAGCGCGAGTAGCAGAGGCGGCTCGAACAGGGTCTGTCGGGCCTGATAGCGGCAGCGGTCCCAGAGCAGGCGATGGGCAAGGCCCCGGTCGGGGAGCGACGCCGCATCGGGTGTGGTCCGATCAGCTGGGCGAAGTTTGAGGGGGGACGCCATGCAAGGCTCCGATTTGAGAGAAGGAACAAGAAGTACGGGCGACGGGGTACCTGCTCCTCCAGTTTAGGAAGCTGGTATCGCTGTGCAATCGGCCGCCTGGCCGAGTGGCCGGCGTCGTGAGCGTGCTCAGGTGCTGCGGGTCAAGGCCGTGGTGCCGTCTGCAACGGTGGGCTTGCCCCGGGTCAAGGGGCTCCGCAGCTTCGTCCGGACAATCCTGAGCATCAGGAAGCAGGTGAGCATGGCGGGTAAAGCAACCCAGTGGTTGATGATGTTCTGGCTGGCATTACTGCTTCTCATGCTGCCGTTCATGGACGTCTGGCGACAAGGGGCACAATCCGTCGAACTCGACTACAGCGATTTCCTGCATCAATGGCAGGAGGGAAACGTTGCCGAGATTGAGGTGGGCGAGCGCTTGATTCGTGGTTCGCTCAGGCGCCCGCTCGAAGGGGGTCAGACCCGGTTTACCACCCGGCGCGTCGAGCCCGCGCTTGCTGCGCAGCTGGGGGCCTCGGGGGACGTTCGGGTCCGGGCGGTGGAGGAGTCGGCAGGGTTTGGCCCGATCCTCGCCTGGTTCGTCCCGGCCTTGTTGATGTTCATGCTCTGGAGCGTGATCCTCAGGAGGGCGGGCATGAGGCCCGGCTCTGGCGCGGGAGGCTTGCTTGGGGTGGGCCGAAGTCGCGCGAGGGTTTACCTCGAGACGGATACCCGCGTGAGTTTCAATGATGTGGCGGGTGTTGACGAGGCAAAGGACGAGTTGCGCGAAGTGGTGGGGTTTCTTCGCGACCCGGTGCAGCATGGTCGTCTCGGTGCCCGGGTCCCGCGGGGCATTCTCCTGGTGGGACCACCCGGGACCGGCAAGACTTTGCTCGCCCGGGCCGTCGCGGGCGAGGCCGGCGTACCCTTCTTCTCCATCAACGGCTCGGAATTCGTTGAGCTGTTCGTCGGGGTCGGTGCGGCCCGGGTTCGGGATCTCTTCGAGCAGGCTCGACAGAAGGCGCCTTCGATCATCTTCATCGATGAGATCGACGCGCTGGGACGTGCGCGCGGCGCATGGGGGGGACTGGGCGGTCATGACGAGAAAGAGCAGACCCTCAATCAGCTGCTCGCCGAACTGGACGGCTTTGATCCGGGGTCCGGGGTCGTGCTGCTCGCGGCGACCAATCGCCCCGAAATTCTGGACCCTGCACTGCTACGGGCGGGGCGATTCGATCGCCAGGTGCTGGTTGATCGTCCGGACCGTCCCGGACGGGTGCAGATCCTTGCGGTTCATGTTCGACGGATCAAGTTACATGCGCAGGTTCAGCTCGATGAGCTCGCAGCCATGACGCCGGGCTTCAGCGGTGCGGATCTCGCCAATCTGGTCAACGAGGCTGCACTACTGGCCACCCGCCGCGCACACACCGACGTCGGCATGGATGATTTCACGGGCGCGCTCGAGCGAATCGTTGCCGGACTCGAAAAACGTAACCGGCTCTTGAATCCGCGCGAGCGTCAGACGGTCGCTTATCACGAAATGGGGCACGCGCTGGTGACGATGCAGCTCGTGCCGGGCGAGACGGTTCACAAAGTGTCAATCATTCCGAGAGGGGTCGGTGCGCTGGGCTATACGATCGCACGGCCCACCGAAGACCGCTTCCTGATGACGCGCGGTGAGCTGCTGAACAAGATGACCGTATTGCTGGGCGGGCGTGCGGCCGAGACCTTGTGTCTTGATGAGATCTCGACCGGAGCGGCGGACGACCTCGTCAAGGCGACCGCGATTGCGCGCAGCATGGTTCTTCAGTACGGGATGGACGAGGGTCTGGGACCGATCGCTCTCGAGGGGCCTCAGCGATCCGAACAGACGCCCGCCTGGCCGACCGATCCGCGTATTCAGTTGTCAGATACAACGATCCGGGAGATCGACTGTGCCGTTCGATCGCTGGTCGATGAGGCGCTGACTCGAAGTCTCTCGATCCTGCGCGCGCAACGCGCCCGCCTGGAGTCGGGGGCAGCGCGCCTGCTCGAAAAGGAGACGATGGTCCACGATGAGCTGCTCGCCCTGATCGATGAATGTCCCGCTGAGACTGGAGCCCCTGCCGCATGATTGAACTCGATCCCACCCGCCTGGCCCAGCGCTGTGAGCCTGCGCTGCTCGATTTCAGGGATACCCGTGATCTTGATGCGCTGGATGACCATCCCGGACAGGGTCGTGCGCTTGAGGCGATTCGATTCGCCACTGAGTTGCCGCATGCGGGCTTCAATCTCTTTGTGATGGGGCGGTCTGAAACCGGCAAGCTCGAGGCGACCTCCGACCTGCTGAGGGCGCTGGTCGCCGAGCGAATGACCTCTGATGATTGGTGTTATGTCAACAATTTTGACGATCCGACGCGACCACGCGCGATTCGGATCGCGGCCGGGCAGGGCGCTCGCCTGCGCGAAGACGTGGCCCAGTTGGTTGATGAGCTGAGTAGTGCGATCCCTGCCGTATTCGAAAGCGAAGATTATCAGGCGCGGCTTGCCCGGCTCGATGCCGAATTCAACAGCCTTCAGGAGAACGCACTGGGTGAATTGATCGCGCAGGCGCGTTCCGAGGGGGTTGCGCTCTGGCGGACACCATCGGGCTTTTCGTTTGCGCCGGCGCGTAATGGCGACGCGATGCCCGCTGAGGAGTTCGAGAAGCTTCCAGATGAAGAGCGCAAACGGATCGGTACAGCCATCGAGCGTCTTCAAGGCCGGCTCGACCGATTGATGCGGCAGGTGATCGTCTGGCGTCGTGGCCGCCGGTCTGCGATCAAGGAGCTGAATCAACAAGTGACGGGAATGGCCGTGGGTACCCTCGTGGACGATCTGATCCGCAGGTATCTCATGCAGCCGGCCGTGGTCGACTTTCTGCTTGCGCTCCAGCGCGATGTAATCAGTCATGCCGAACTTTTTCAGGGCGTGGCCGACGGACCGCAGGCGGACGGGGCGGGCGCGGGTCCGGGCGAGGTCCTTGCGCCGCTTCCGCGTTATCAGGTCAATGTGATCGTGACCCGGATACCGGGCAGCGGCCTGCCGGTCGTGATCGAGGACAACCCGACGCTCTCCAACCTGATTGGTCGTGTTGAATATCAGGCGCGCTATGGCGCACTGATGACGGATTTTGGAATGATCAAGGCGGGCGCCATGCATCGCGCGGCGGGTGGATTTTTACTGGTCGACGCGCGACGGGTACTGATGCAGCCCTTTGCGTGGGACGCGCTCAAGCGGGCCCTGATCACACGGGAAATTCGAATCGAGTCCATCGGGCAGCAATACGGGTTGATCAGTACGGTGAGCCTGGAGCCCGAGCCGATTCCGTTTGATGCGCGGGTGGTGCTCTTCGGCGATCGATGGCTCCATGCGATGCTTCAAGCCCTGGATCCCGACTTTTCCGAACTCTTCCGGATTGCGCCTGAGTTTGTCGATGATGCGGTGCGCGAGGATCTGGGTATTCGCGAATACGCACGTTGGCTGGCCGGTATTGCGGGCCGATCGGGCGTGCGGCCTTTTGATCGAGCAGCGATTGCCCGTCTGATCGACTGGAGTGCCCGCGAGACGACCGACGCGGGTCGTCTGAGCCTGCACATTCGGCGGATCGCCGACCTGATGGTCGAGGCGGACCGTTGGGCGGGGCGATCGGGCGCGTCGCGCGTCGGAGCCTCGCACCTCGACCAGGCGCTTGAGGCCCGGCGTGAGCGCAGCGACGCGTATCGCCGTCGCATGCATGAGTTGATCCTCAACGATACCGTACTGATCGCAACCTCTGGCGTCGTACCGGGACAGATCAACGGACTGGCGGTCATTCAGGTGGGCGAGCTTCAATTTGGGCTGCCCACGCGAATCACAGCGACCACGCGGGTTGGAGAGGGGGGCGTCGTGGACATCCAGCGCGAGTCCCGGTTGTCGGGGGCCATTCATACCAAGGCTGTGATGATTCTTTCAGCGTGGCTTGCCGCGCGCTACAGCGCCCTGTCTCCGTTGGCTCTCTCTGCGAGTCTGGTCTTTGAACAGACCTATGGTCAGGTTGACGGCGACAGCGCATCGCTGGCTGAGGCCTGCTCGCTTCTGTCTTCGCTGTCGGGGGTGCCGATCAGCCAGTCGCTTGCGGTAACGGGTTCGCTGAATCAAAAGGGAATAGTTCAGGCGATCGGTGGTGTGAACGAGAAAATTGAGGGCTTTTTCGAGATTTGCCGAGCCCGAGGTCTCGATGGTTCGCAAGGCGTACTGGTGCCCGCCGATAACTGTCGGCATCTGATGCTTCGGGACGATGTCGTCGATGCGGTGCGCGCGGGACGGTTTCGCGTTCTGGCTGTACGAGAGGTTGACGAAGCCGTGGCGCTCCTGATGGCGGGCGAGGGACGCTGGCCGACACAGCCGACCGAGATCCGCTCAGTCGTCCGCGCGATCGACCAGTTGATCAGGAGCCGATTGCGGACCTATGCTGGAATTCGCTCAAGGCGAGGCGTTCCCGAGCCGGCGTCGCGTCGTGGTCGCGGCTGACGCGGGCCCGCAACCTCAAGGAGGCGCCGTTCGGCTTCTGATCGGATTCAGCTGCCCGGTTGTTCGCTCAGCACGCGTCGGGCGACGCGAAAGGCGTCCAGGGCGGCCGGAGCGCCGCAGTACACGGCCGTGTGCAGCAGGATTTCCTTCAACTCATCCCGTGTCACGCCATTCCGGAGCGCGCCGCGGATATGGATTTCGAGCTCATGGGGTCGGTTCAGCGCGACCAGCATTCCCAGATTGATGATGCTTCGGGTCTTGAGCTCGAGACCGGGCCGCGCCCAGGTCGCGCCCCAGGCGTGCTCGTTCAGATAGTCCTGCAGGTCGGCAGAAAAGTCATCGGTCGAAGCCAGCGCGCGGTCGACGTATTCGTCCCCGAGAACCTCTCGGCG
>JBDLRB010000120.1:0-2705 GCA_039800205.1 Pseudomonadota bacterium
CCGTAGCCCACCACCCTCCAGACCAGCCCCGTATGATTGTCGCGCGTGCACCCCCAGTCACGAAGGTCTATGCCGGGAGTCGCGTCTGCAGCGAGCTTGCATTCCGGTCCACCCTCTTCCTGGCCGTTGTTGCAGAGACGCGTGTAATCAAACCCCAACGGGCTCTGCGCGCTGCCCGCCTTGCGCAGTTGGGCGACGATTGAATCTCGACCCGAGCCAGCATCTTCGGTTAGGCAGGAAGAAGCGCCGGACCGGCACGCAACGAGCCCCGTGTCGTTGAGGCGCTTGGGAACACACTCGAGCTTAAGTGTGGGTTCGGCTGCGCCACTACGGGCGACGCACAGTTGATTGATCGGATGTCGGCTCACGACGACAGCAGTGTTTGCGTTCGGATCCTTGAAACCGGGGAGCTGAAACGTTGCATCCACACTGGAGATGGTGGTCGTCGAGTTATCTGAAAGACTCTTGAGGACGATATCCCCGCCTTCAAGGCGACCCGTGAGCGGCACAGTCGAACTGTCAACAATGACCGAATAGACGTCCCCGCCTCCGCCCCCACCGCCGCAACCTGCGACCACGACCGCGGCAATCATGGACGCACCCATTGTTCGCAGCGTCTTAGTGAAATCCACAAGGGATTGCTGCGGTGGTCCTCGCCGGAGGCTTCGGTTCGAGTTCTGCGATTGGAACAGTCGTAGCATGTCAAATGGCCAATTCATCATGATCAGTCCAAAGGTTGGATGCGCGCGATCCGCCGGAATCGATTCCGGTCGCCATCGGTACATAGGAATGCGACCCCAGCAACCAGGCGTGCTCAAGTCGCGCGGGGTTGTCCAGTTGGTCAGCTGCACGGGGGTCGAACAAGGTGTCGAGCGAGACCTCGTCATCGTGGTCAACGCTGCCGATTCGAGTTGAATACAGTCCGGATGAAGAGGAGCTCGCGAGCGTCTCCAGGTATCTGCGGGTCCCTTCATTGAGTTGCTTGAGCACCGGCACAAACCCGACCGGGGTTCCGGATGAGACCGGGGGCAGAGCAACTTCCGAGCGCAGGGTGGCGAGCAGAGAATCGTTGGAAAAGTCTGTCCGCTGAATCGACGAGACCCGGCCCGATTGCACGTACTGCCAGCCGTCACCCGCAGCATCCTGGATGGCAGGGTTGTGGCGGAAGGTCTGTGCCGTGACCTCCAGCATCAGATAACGGCCCCCTCCAGTGTCCTGCCCGAAATACTGGGTTCGCCCATCGGCCAGTCGGATAGGATCAGCCACGCCGTTGGGGACTATGACATTGACTGCGCTCGCCGACGCCCTCAAGACGGCGTCGCCCGATCCGATTGCGGCACCGCGTCCGGACAGCACGAGCATCGGCACCTGCCCGTCGGTCAGGCTGCCGATGTTCAGCAGACCGGCATTCACTGAACGGATGGACCCGCTTGAGCTTTGTAGGGCGATTGACTTGTCTGAGCGCAATTCGGAAATCGACGCATCACCCGTCAACCGCACCTGCAGGTCGACGGCAGACAGACGGGAGCCGGCCTCCATGACCAGCGTCTCACCGTAGATGGTCAGCGGACTCTTTAAATCGACCTTTCCGCTGACAACGACCGGGCCTCGGCCACCCGCGCCATGCGTCGTATCGAAACCGACGATCACTCGTCCGCTGTAAGCGCCGATGGCTGTAAGCGTTGCGTCGTCGACTACATACTCGCCGCTGCGAGCGGGCGTCTCGCCGCCAATTCGAATCGCATCGGACTGGTTCACCGGACGCAGCAAGAGCGTGGCAGACGAATCGGAACTGACCGAGCTCGGCCCTGCCGCGAGCAGCACACCCTTGGATTCGACGATCGTGTTGGCGGTCAAATCTACGGGGCTGTTGAACTCGACTCGCCCTTCGAACTCGAGAGTAGGCACATTCTCAAAACGGATCTCTCCAAGCTTCTCCGGTCCACCCAGCACAAGTGTGTCAAAGCCCCGGATCGCGGTGTTGAAGCCTCCCCGCACCACAAGCTGAAGCGCAGTGTCCGAACTGGTGACGGGCTGATCCCGAATGACCAGATCCCTGCCCGGAATCATTGTTCGGAACAGAACCTTGGGCAGGGTAAGCGGGTTCTGAACACCGGCTCCGGTCAGCGTGGCTGAAGGATCGATGACGATTTGGCCACCGGCGCCCCATTCCAGCGCGGTCCCTGTGGACGCACCAGGAGCCACCTGAACACCTGGCGTTGCAGGCGAACCGACCTGAATCGAATCGCTGGCCAGAGCGGTAATCCGTCCACCCGCAGATCGTACGTCTGCAAGGATCGACATCGAAGCGCCTGGCCCACCCGCCTCGATGACGATATCGCCTGAAGCCGCGGTGCTCAGACCTTCCAACACGCTCTCGGCCGGATTTGGCAAGGCCGTCACTTCGCCAGACGCGGCGACCCGGTTCACTGCGACCGATGACACCGTGCCAATGGTCAGCGCACTCGCATCCAGTACGTTGATGCCGCCCGCAGTAGCCGCTGCAGCCAGCGTGACCGCTTCGGTCTCGATCGCATTGGCGCTCGCGCCCTGCACACCCACCGAGCCCGCTGCAGTGAGCCTAACGGAAGAAGCCGTGATGTCCAGATCGCTGTCGTTCGCAAGCGGCGTACCGGCGAGCGCATCGGCATCCAGAATGCTGCGCCCGGCCACGATGGCCGCGCTGCCCGAGGCAGCCACCACAT
>JBDLRB010000121.1:0-2678 GCA_039800205.1 Pseudomonadota bacterium
GCGATGCCCACTCAGGTCATTCGTGAGATCGAGGAGGTCTTCGCCGCTCCGCTGGTCGAGTCTTACGGCATGACCGAAGCAGCGCATCAGATGGCGGCTAATCCGCTGCCACCGCGAGCGCGCAAGCCCGGTACCGTGGGCATTGCCGCCGGCCCGGAACTGGCCATCATGGACGAGGGCGGACGCCTGCTTGCGGCGGGCGAGACCGGAGAGGTGGTCATTCGGGGTGAGAATGTGACCCAGGGCTACGAGAGCAATCCCAAAGCCAATGCCGAGGCCTTCACGCACGGCTGGTTCCGGACCGGGGATCAGGGCGTTCTGGATGACCAGGGGTATCTGACGATCACCGGTCGCCTGAAAGAGATCATCAATCGGGGCGGCGAGAAAGTCTCGCCCCGAGAAGTGGACGAAGTGCTGATGGATCACCCGGCCGTGGCCCAGGTGGTCACCTTTGCCATTCCGCATGACAAGCTGGGCGAAGAGGTGGGCGCTGCGGTGGTGCTTCGCGAGGGTATGGCGTTGACGGATCGCGAGCTTCGAGACTTTGCCGCACAGCGGCTCGCGGATTTCAAGGTTCCCCGCAAGGTGCTGTTCCTGGATGAGATCCCCAAGGGTGCAACAGGTAAGCTGCAGCGGATCGGGCTGGCCGCCAAGCTGGGTCTTGCCGCGTGAGCATTCTTGAGCGCCGTGGGCGCAGCAGGGCGTGGTGACGGGGTCGAAATGACGGGTTTACGCGCTCGCTCGGTTGAAGTGATTGCCCCTTCGGGCGCCCATCTTTCGCTGGATGAGTTCGATCGAGCGTGGGTTTGGTTCGAGCGACAGGGCGTCCGCCTGAGCACCTCGGTGCCCCGCGAAGGCTGGCAACGGTTCTCGGCACCCGACGACGACAGACTGGCCGCAATCCACCGAGCGGCCCGCCGCACGGACATCGACGCCGTGATGATCACCCGAGGGGGCTATGGTCTGTCGCGGCTGATCGACCGGATCGACTGGGACCTGGTTGCAGTCTCCGCGGCGCGGGGTTGTCGCTGGATCGGTTACAGCGACTTCACCGTCTTTCATCTGGCCTTGCTCGCACGGACCGGTGCGATCAGTTGGGCGGGTCCGTCGTTCAGCGCCGATTTTGGTGCGCTGGGCGCACCGGACGCTTACACCCTTGCTCAGTTCGAGACCGTTCTGGGCGAAGGACGGACCCCGCACATCGAATGGCAACCGTCCGACCCGGTCGCCCCTGATCTCGACGTCGAGGGCGTGTTGTGGGGCGGCAACCTGTCCATGCTGTGTTCGGTTGCTGGGAGTGCATGGTGCCCGGTCATTCAGGATGGCCTGCTGTTCATCGAGGATGTGAACGAGCATCCGTATCGGATCGAGCGGATGTTGCATCAACTCGACGCGTTGGGCGTGCTTCGAGGCCAGGCCGCATTGATCATTGGCGATTGTTCAGGAGCCCGTATCGTTGATCATGACAACGGGTATGACCTGAACGAGGTGGTTCGTTACTGGCGCCGGAGAATTGATGTGCCGATCATTACCGGTTTGCCCTTCGGGCATATTCGTGCCAAGGCCATGCTGGGGGTTGGGCTTCGATACCGGCTGCGCACCGCGGAAGGCTCGTCGAGCCTCGTGCCCGCGGCGCCAGCCTGATGTCCGATCGGCTTATTTGTTGCCGACCGGCACCTTTGCAACGCGAATCACTTCGCCCCACCGGGCGTGATCCTTGCGGACGAACTCGGCAAACTCGGCGGCAGAGCCCCGCATCACATTGGCACCGCGATCCTCGAGTTTCTTGCGTACGGCTGCCTGTTCGAGTGATTTTGTGATGGCTGCATTCAACTGATCGACGATGGGTTTCGGTGTGCCCGCCGGCGCCATGACCCCGTACCACAGCGCGGCTACCATCGTCGGATAGCCCAGCTCGGTGAAGGTCGGCAGGTCAGGCAGAACCGGGTTGCGCTCTGTGGCGACGGCAGCGATCGGTCGCAGCTTGCCGCTTCGAATGTGGGTGAGCAGCGAGGGCACACCATCGAACATCATATCCACCTGCCCCCCTGCAACGTCGACCGTTGCAGGGCCAGAGCCCTTGTAGGCGATGTGATTGAGCTTGAGTCCTGTGGCGATCATCAACAGTTCACCGCTCAGGTGCGGGGCGCTTCCCATCCCCGCCGATGCAAAGCTCATGGGCTTGGTGCGGGCGAGTTCGATCAGCTCCTTGACGGTCTTGGCCGGGACGCCCGAGTGGACCGCCAGGATCAGAGGAAATTGAGCGAGCGGCGCAACCGCAATCAGGTCGTCAAAGGGTTTGTAGTTCAGCGTCTTGCCGAAAAAGTGCGGGCCAATGCCATGCGTCGAGATCGCCGCCTGGAGCAGCGTATAGCCGTCTGGCGCGGACTTGGCGACATGGGAGCTTGCAATGGTGCCGCTTGCGCCCGCCCGGTTCTCGACGATGATCTGGGTGTTCAGCTGTCGGCCCAGCTCTTCGGCGACCGTGCGTCCCACGAGATCGGCTGCGCCGCCCGGGGGGACCGTGATCACGAAACGGATCGGTTTGTCAGGGTATCGGCCCTGCGCGACGGTCGGGTGGGGTAACAACGCGGCACACAGGCCGGCGATTGCAAGGCTTGCACAGACTGTTCGTTTTGATTTCAGCATGGGAACTCCTGCGTGTCTGGGGTGAGGCG
>JBDLRB010000122.1:0-12522 GCA_039800205.1 Pseudomonadota bacterium
AGAAAGCTCTTGCCCCGCCCCACTCCACCCCATAACCAGAGGCCACGAGGCGGACGGGGGCGACGGATCCAGCGCCCCATCAGACTACGGGTGTCGCGTTCAAACGCCTCACACCGTGAGGCAAGCCGCTGCAGACAATCGATCGCTTCGCGCTGCGCCGCATCCTCGACGAAGCCCCGCGCCGCGAGCGCGCGCCGGTAGGCCTCGACCACCGAACCCTCAATCACGGAAGCGGACTGCGGACGACGACCCGAAGCACCCGAGTTACCAACGGCCATCGCTCAGACTGCTCAGCCGTTCAAGGCGCGTTTATCCGTCGCGGCCAGTGCCGCCTCACGCATGACCTCAGAGAGCGAGGGATGAGGATGGCAAATGCGCCCGATATCCTCGGCAGACGCCTTGAACTCCATGGCCATCGCCGCCTCAGCGATCAGATCCGATGCGTTCGGCCCGATGATGTGAACCCCGAGTACCTCATCCGTAACCGCATCAGCGAGCACCTTGACGAAGCCCTGCGCGGCCCCCATGCCCAACGCCCTGCCGTTGGCCGCAAATGGGAACTGCCCTGACTTGTACCCTCTGCCCGCGTCTTTCAGCTGCTTTTCGGTCTGCCCGACCCAGGCAATCTCAGGCGTCGTGTAAATGACCCAGGGGATGCAGTTGTAATCGATATGCGGCTTCTGGCCTGCAATCAACTCGGCCACCATGACGCCTTCGTCCTCAGCCTTGTGTGCCAGCATCGGACCACGAACCACATCGCCGATCGCCCAGACGCCCGCGACAGCAGTCCGACAGGAGGCATCAACCGGAATGAAGCCTCGCTCATCCACGCCAAGATCTACGGCCTGAAGCTCCAGGCCCTCGGTGTTGGGCACGCGCCCCACTGACACGATCAGACGGTCGCAATCAAGCGTCTGGTCCTGCCCCGAAGCATCCTGCCAGGCGAGGCTCAGCGAATTCTTCTTGACCTTCAGTTCGCCCAGCCGGGCCCCCAAATGAATTTGAAGACCCTGCCCGGTGAACTGCTTCCAGGCGTCCTTACGAACCGACTCATCGACCGCAGACAGGAACTCCGGCATCGCCTCCAGAATCGTGACCTCCGCCCCGAGCCGGCGCCAGACCGAACCGAGCTCCAGCCCGATCACCCCGGCACCGATCACGCCCAGGCGCTTGGGGACCTCGGTCAAGGCGAGAGCGCCCTCGTTGTCCAGCACGATTCGATTGTCGACGGTCATTCCCGACAGATGCCGGGCACGCGATCCGGTCGCAACGATGACCTGGGCCGCAGTCGCCTGCTGCACGGTCTCGCCCTCGAGAATCTCGAGCACGAAGCCTGCCTCGGATCGGCCAGCGAATCGACCGTGGCCCTTCAGCCAGGTGACCTTGTTCTTGCGGAACAGAAACTCGATTCCCTGGGTCATCTTGCGAACGATGCCGTCCTTTCGGGCCATCATCTTCGCCAGATCAAGCCGGGCGCCACTCACGCTGATGCCATGCTCATCAAAATGCGTCGCGAGCTCTTCGTATTTCTCGGAAGACGCGAGCAGTGCCTTGGAGGGAATGCAGCCCACATTCAGACAGGTGCCCCCCAGCGCCGGCTGCCCCTGCGGCGAGCGCCACTTCTCGATACACGCGACCTTCATCCCGAGTTGGGCGGCGCGAATCGCTGCGATGTACCCACCCGGCCCCGCGCCAATGACGATCAGATCAAAGCTTTGACTCATCAGATTCCCCGCGTTCAGATGTCGATCAGGAGGCGCGCCGGATCCTCGAGTGCGTCCTTGATCGCAACGAGAAAGAGCACCGCCTCGCGCCCGTCGATGATTCGATGGTCGTAAGACAGGGCCAGGTAGTTCATCGGTCGAATCACGATCTGACCGTTCTCGACCACCGGACGATCCTTGGTCGCATGAATACCGAGAATGGCTGACTGCGGCGGGTTAATGATCGGTGTCGACAACATCGATCCAAACACGCCCCCGTTACTGATTGAAAACGTGCCCCCTGCAAGCTCCTCGAGCCCGAGCTTGCCGTCCTGCGCGCGCTTGCCGAATTCGGCGATCTTCTTCTCGGTCTGCGCAAAGCTCAGCTGGTCCGCGTCGCGCACGATCGGTACGACCAGTCCACGAGGTGAACCGACGGCAACGCCGACGTCGAAGTAACCGTGGTAGACGATATCGGTCCCATCGATCGATGCGTTGACAACGGGATACTTCTTCAATGCGTGGACCGCTGCCTTGACAAAAAAGGACATGAAGCCCAATCGGACACCATGCTCCTTCTCGAACCGGTCCTGGTACTTCTTACGCAGATCCATGACCGGCTGCATGTTCACTTCATTGAAGGTCGTGAGAATCGCGTTGGTTGCCTGCGACTGCAGGAGGCGCTCGGCGACCCGCTGACGCAGCCTGGACATCGGAACGCGCTGCTCAGGCCGGCCTTCCAGCAAGGCGTCCAGATCCACAGGTGGCTTGACTTGCGGCAGTCCGCCCGTCGGGGCGCCCGTCGGAATCACGGGCAGGGCAGCCGAGACCGCCTGCTGAGCCCCCAGCACATCCCCCTTGGTAATCCGGCCATCGCGTCCGGTGCCGGGAACCTGCGAGGCACTGAGCCCAGACTCCGCCATCATCTTGGCGGCCGCTGGCATCGCACGAACCGGCGCTGCGACCGGAGCGGGGGCTACGGCCGCAGCGGGCGTCGGTGCAGCGGCCGATGCGGCGACGGGCGCGCCACCCGCGCCTGCGCCCGCCAGGGCCTCGGTATCGATCATCGCGATGACTTCACCCGACACCACCGTCGAGCCATCGCCCTTCAGCACCGAAGCGAGAACGCCGGCAACAGGCGCAGGCAACTCGAGAACCACCTTGTCGGTTTCGATATCGATCATGTTTTCATCGCGGGCAACGGCCTCGCCAGGCTTCTTGTGCCACTGCAAAAGCGTGGCTTCAGCCACGGACTCCGACAGTTGCGGAACCTTCACTTCAATCAGGGCCATGAGATCACTCCAGGGGAAACGGGGGTTACAGAGCGCCGCACCGCTCGGCTCGATCACGAGGCCGGAGCAGCATGCGGCACGTTGCGGTTCAATTCAGGGTCAGACGGTTTTTTTCTGTCGCGCGCGTGATTCGCCAAAGGCCGCAGCGATCAGTTCCTTCTGCTGGGCGTAGTGCTTGTCGTAATAGCCCACAGCAGGCGAGGCCGAGGGCGGGCGCCCGGCATAGCTGAGGGTCTGGCCATCGCGCAGGGCCTCAGAGAGGTGATGCTGGATGTAGAACCAGGCGCCTTGATTCTGCGGTTCATCCTGACACCAGACCAGATGCGTCGCATTGGGATACTTGCGCAGCTCCGCATCGAGCGCTTTGTGAGCAAACGGATACAGCTGCTCGACCCGGAGGAGCGCAATGTCCTCGCGCTCGCGTTCACGCCGCGCGCTGAGCAGATCGTAGTAAACCTTGCCACTGCAGAGGACCACGCGCTTGACCTTGCGCGGGTCGATCCCCGCCTGCGACTCGCTCAGAATCGTTCGGAATTCACCCTTTGCGAGCTCATCCAGCGACGAGACCGCATCCTTGTTCCGGAGCAGCGACTTCGGCGTCATGATGATCAGGGGCTTCCTGAACATCCGCACCATCTGTCGTCGCAACAGGTGGAAGATCTGAGCGGGCGTCGAGGGCTGACAGACCTGCATGTTGTGCTCGGCACACAATTGCAGGTAGCGCTCAAGACGCGCCGATGAGTGCTCGGGCCCTTGCCCTTCGTACCCGTGGGGCAGCATCATGGTCAGGCCGCAGGCTCGCCCCCACTTGGTTTCGCCCGATGAGATGAACTGGTCGATCACAACCTGCGCGCCATTCGCGAAATCGCCGAACTGGGCCTCCCAGATCACCAGCGTATGCGGATCGGCCGAAGCGTATCCGTACTCAAATGCCAGCACCGCCTCCTCGGAGAGGACCGAATCGATGACGATGAACTGCCCCTGATTATCGGAGACGAACTGGAGCGGAATGTACGCGCCCTGATCGTACTTCTCACGATTCTGATCGTGCAGCACAGAGTGTCGATGGCTGAAGGTACCCCGCCCCGAGTCCTGCCCCGACAATCGAACAGGAAAGCCTGCGGCAACCAGCGACGCAAACGCCAGGTGCTCACCCATCCCCCAATCGAGGGGCAGTTCACCCCGCGCCATTGCACGGCGATCCGCCACTACTTTTTCCACCAGGGGGTGAACCTTGAAGCCCTCCGGTACGGTCGTGATTCGCTCACCTAGACGACGCAGCTCAGCGAGGGGCAGCGCCGTATCCGCGCTGTCGGTCCACTTCCTGTTCAGGAACGGAGCCCAGTCGACTGCGAACTTGCTCTTGAAATTCGTGATGACCGGATCGGACGTATGCTTTCCTTCATCCATCGCCGTCCGGAAGTTGGCAACGATCTGATCGGCTTCGCCGGGATTGAGCACTCCGCCGGTGGTCAGACGGTCGGCGTACAGCTGGCGGGTTCCAGGATGCTGGGCGATCCGCTTGTACATCATGGGCTGAGTAACCGAGGGCGTGTCCTGCTCGTTGTGGCCAAGCTTTCGGAAACAAATGATGTCAACGACAACATCCTTGCGGAACTGCTGCCGAAAATCCAGAGCCAGTTGCGTCGCGTAGACCACGGCCTCAGGATCATCACCGTTCACATGCAGGACCGGCGCCTCGATCATCTTCATGACGTCGGTGCAATACGTCGTCGAGCGCGTATCGCGGGGATCGGAGGTTGTAAACCCGATCTGATTGTTAATCACCAGATGCACGGTACCGCGCGTGCCGTAACCCCGTGTCTGAGCGAGGTTGAGGGTCTCCATGACGACCCCCTGCCCAATGAACGCTGCATCGCCGTGCACCAGTACGGGCAGCACCTGATCCCCATTGCGATCACCGCGACGTACCATTCGCGCCTTGGCTGAACCTTCCACAACGGGATTGACAATCTCGAGGTGTGAAGGATTGAAGGCGAGCGAAACGTGGACCGGTCCACCCGGAGTGGACAAATCGCTGGAGAACCCGTTGTGGTACTTGACGTCACCCGAGGGGAGATCATCGGCGTGACGGCCCTCGAACTCGGCGAACAGGTCACGGGGCATCTTGCCCATCACATTGACCAGAACGTTGAGGCGACCGCGATGGGCCATGCCGATCACGATCTCCTGGATGCCCGAGCGCCCCGCATGCTGCACGATTTCGTCCATGGCCGCGATGAAGCTCTCGCCTCCTTCGAGCGAAAACCGCTTTTGCCCGACATATTTGGTGTGCAGGTACCGTTCGAGCCCTTCGGCCGCAGTCAGGCGATCCAGAATGCGGCGCTTCTTTTCAGCCGAAAAAACCGGGCGGGCGCGGGTCGACTCCAGCCGCTCCTGCATCCAGCGCTTTTGTGCCGGATCGGTCATGTGCATGAACTCGGCCCCGATCGAGCCGCAGTAGGTGTCGCGTAGCGCCTGGACAATGTCACGCAGGGGCGCGTTATCGAAACCAAAATAGGTATTGGCGGCTGAATAAATATTGGCGTGGTCGCCCTCGGTAAAGTCGTAGAACGCGGGCTCAAGCTCAGGGATCGCCGGTCGCTCCTGGCGCTTGAGCGGATCAAGATCGGCCCAGCGCGTCCCCAGGAACCGGTACGCCGCGACGAGCTGCTGCACGAACACCTGTTTGCGGGCGGTCGCGCTGTCGCCACCCATCATGCGTGGACGCAGCGTCCCCTCACGGGATCGTTCCGCAAATGACTGGACGATCGGCGCGTGAGCCACGTCACGCGATTGCGTGCTGCCGTCCGCCGCAGGCACGGATTGCAGGTTGTCGAAGTACTCGCGCCAGACCTCGGGGACCGAGCCGGGGTTATTGAGATAGCTCTCGTAGAGCTCTTCGAGATAAGGCGCGTTCGCGCCAAAGAGATAGGCGTTCGCCTGGAAGGCTTTCATCATGGTACGTCACCTTTAAAAACGAGTTTCTCGTCGAAGATGCCCGGCGCCAGGTCTGGGCACCGGCGACCCGCCCCGGCTTCCGGGTAACAGGATCGTGACCGATCAATCTGTCGAAATGCGGTCGGAGTGTACACGGGGCGTCTTCATTCGTACATGGCCAACGGCGCGAACGGACGGGTCGATCGGCACGTTTGCAACAGTGGGGCCGACTCAGGCGAGCGTACCCACCCAGTCGAGCGTTTCGTCGAGCGCACGGCGCACGACATCCATCATCTGATCAATCTGTGCTGTCGAAATAATCAACGGGGGCGAGAATGCGATCACGTCGCCCGCCATGGCACGAAGGATCACGCCATGGGCCTGTGCACGCGAAACCAGGTAGGCCCCCACAGCGAGCGAAGGGTCAAACGGCCGCCGGGCCGCCGGCTCGGCCGCCAGCTCGATGGCACCAATCATGCCGACCCCTCTCGCTTCGCCCACCAGCGGGTGATGGGCCAGGGCCGCAATGGCCTGCTGGAGATAGCGCCCTGTTTCACTCGCTTGACCAATCACGTCGCGTTCCTGGTAGATCGAGAGCGCTTCGAGCGCCACAGCGCATGCGACCGGATGCCCCGCATAGGTATATCCATGGGACAAAGCCCCCAATCGTGCGCCCTGATCCGCGATGACCTGGTAGACATGATCCGCGATCATCAGGGCCGACATGGGCACATAGGCGCCCGTAAGTGCCTTCGCAACCGTCATGAGATCGGGCTGACGCCCATAGTGATCGGACCCAAACCAGTGACCCAGACGGCCGAACCCGCAGATCACCTCATCGGCAATCAGCAGCACATCGTACCGACGGAGCACAGTCTGAATCGCCTCGAAATAGCCGGGAGGCGGAATCAGAACACCGCCCGCGCCCTGCACGGGCTCGGCAATGAAGGCCGCCACCGTCTCCACCCCTTCACGCAGGATCGTCTGCTCGAGTTCATCTGCCAGACGGGCGACGAAGGCCTGATCAGATTCGCCGGGCCGCGCAAACTGATAGGCATGCGGCGCGCTGACCCGTACCGTATCGGGCAGAGGAAGATCGAATTGAGCGTGCATCGCCGGCATGCCGGACAAGGAGGCGGCCGCCAGGGTGACGCCGTGGTAGCCCTTGACCCGGGCGATGATCTTCTTCTTGTTGGGGCGCCCTCTCGCGTTGTTGTAGTACCGCACGAGCTTGTACGCGGTGTCGTTCGATTCTGAGCCGCTCGCCGCGAAGATCACATGGCCCGTTCCCCGAATCGGCTCGGGCGCAACCGAGACCAGTCGCTCCGCAAGATCCGCCACCACGCCCGGCGCCTTGCCGCTGAATGAATGATAGTAGGGCAGCGTACGCAGTTGTCGCTCGGCCGCGCGCACCAGACGTTCCTCGGAGAACCCGAGCGCCGCACACCAGAGACCGGACATCGCCTCCAGGTACGGACGACCCTGCTCGTCATACACGTACACCCCCTCGCCACGGGTGATCACCAAGGGGCCATCGCGCTCGAGCGTACGCGGATTCGTATACGGATGCAGGTGATGCGCCATGTCGCGCCGGGCGCGTGCGGTCCATTCATTCATCGACTGATCTCCCGATCTGCATGACCTGCCATCGGCCGGCCTCGCGGCGCATCCAGGCCCAAATCACAAAAAACGGCGCCGAAGCGCCGTCTCGATCACGCGACCAGCGTGCCCTCCACCCTAGGCCGCGCGGGGATGATCCCGACGCGTCGACCCCGTGTAGAGCTGCCGGGGGCGACCGATCTTCTGGTCGGGCTCGGCGATCATTTCGTTCCACTGTGCAATCCACCCGACTGTACGTGCCAGCGCAAAGATACAGGTGAACATCTCAGTGGGAATGCCCAGCGCGCGCTGAACGATGCCCGAGTAGAAGTCGACGTTCGGGTAGAGCTTGCGCGACACAAAGTAGTCGTCTTCGAGAGCGATCTGCTCAAGCTTCATCGCCAGTGCAAAGAGCGGGTCGTTCTGGAGACCCAACTCAGCCAGCACCTCGTAGCAGGTCTCACGCATGAGCTTGGCGCGCGGATCGTAGTTCTTGTATACCCGGTGTCCAAAACCCATCAGCTTGACCTTGGACGTCTTGTCCTTGACCTGCTGGATGAACTCACCGATCTTCTCGACCCCGCCGGCCGCCTGCAATTCGTTCAACATGAACAAGCAGGCTTCGTTGGCGCCGCCATGGGCTGGTCCCCACAGCGTTGCAATCCCCGCAGCAATACACGCGAAGGGATTTGCACCCGAGGACCCCGCCAACCGCACCGTAGACGTCGAGGCGTTCTGCTCATGATCCGCATGCAGGATCAGGATGCGATCGAGTGCCTTGACCAGGACGGGATTGGGAACGTATTCCTCGCAGGGCGTGCCGAACATCATTCGCATGAAGTTCGCCGTGTAGCTCAGATCGTTCTTGGGGTACATGAACGGCTGGCCAATCGAATACTTGTATGCCATGGCGACCATCGTCGGCAGCTTGGCCACCAGCCGAATGGCAGAAATGAATCGATGCTCGGGGTTCGTGATGTCCAGCGAATCGTGATAGAACGCGGACATGGCACCGACGCAGCCAACCAGAACCGCCATCGGATGCGCATCGCGGCGAAACCCCTGATAAAACCGGGTCATCTGTTCGTGCACCATCGTGTGACGCATCACCGACCACGTGAAATCGTGCAGTTGCTTGTCGTCCGGCAGCTCGCCATTCAGCAACAGATAGCAGGTCTCAAGGTAGTCGCAGTGCTCCGCAACCTGCTCGATCGGATACCCCCGATACAGCAACTCGCCCGCATCGCCATCGATGTAGGTGATCGACGACTCGCACGCCGCCGTGGACAGAAATCCGGGATCGAACGTGAACTTGCCCGTCTGCCCGTACAGCTTCCTGATGTCGATCACATCCGAACCGACACTCGCCGGGTAGATCGGAAACTCGACCGAAGGCGTGCCGTCGGAGAAGGAGAGGGTCGCCTTTTTTTGTTCGCTCATGTGTCCGTTCCCTGTTGTCGTAGAGTGGTTTGATTTGAGATGCGAGGCATGCAGCGCCGTTGAAGCATCCCGGTTAACACTGGCGGAGCATCGTCAGTGCGCGCCGCACCGACGGGCAATCCAGAGCGCCTTCCGGCTCGCTCCGCGCAAGAATCAGGTCAAGCAATTCATTGTCGGTCAGATCCAGCAAACGGTCGAGACCCGCGATCAGTTCCTCATCCAGCTCCGATCCGTAGCGCGCAAAAAAACGCTCGAAGACCAGATCGTTTTCGAGCAACCCCCTGCGCGCCCGCCAGCCGAGCCGACGCAAGCGTGCGGAGTCGTCGATCGCCCGTTCGGTCATCACACAGCCCCTGCGCACTCAGACGGTTCGGCGAACCATCAATTCCTTGATCTTGCCGATGGCGCGAGTGGGGTTGAGACCCTTCGGGCACACATCGACACAGTTCATGATCGTGTGACAACGGAACAAGCGATAGGGGTCCTCGAGATTGTCCAGTCGATCGCTCGTCGCCTGATCGCGACTGTCTGCAATGAACCGGTAGGCTTGCAGCAGACCTGCTGGGCCGACGAACTTGTCCGGATTCCACCAGAAGGACGGACACGAGGTCGAGCAACACGCGCAGAGGATGCACTCGTACAGCCCGTCGAGCTCTTCGCGCTCTTCCGGTGACTGCAAGCGCTCCTTCTCGGGCGGCGGGGTATCGTTGATCAGGAAGGGGCTGATCGAGTGATACTGTTTGAAGAACTGAGTCATATCGACGATCAGATCACGGATCACGGGCAAGCCCGGCAAGGGCTTCAATACGATCGGCTCCTGCAGATCACGCAAATTGGTGATGCAGGCCAGGCCATTCTTGCCATTGATGTTCATTGCATCCGATCCGCACACCCCCTCTCGACAGGACCGGCGGAAGGACACCGAATCGTCGACCGACATCTTGATCCGCATCAGCGCATCCAGCAGCATCTTGTCGGTCGGCTGCAGCTCGACCTCAATGTTCTGCATCCGCGGCTTGTCATCGCGGTCGGGATCGTAACGGTAGATCGAAAAACGGACCACGCGGGTCTCGACGGCACGGGCGCTGGAAGTCGGCGCTTCGACGACGGCGGTATTCATGGGTGCTCCAGACTCAATCGAATTTTGAGAGGCTCAGAAGGTACGGGCCTTGGGCGCAAAGGTCTCGACACTCAGCGGCTTCATGTTGACCGGCTTGTACTCAAGGCGATTGCCTTCGGAATACCACAGGCTGTGCTTGATCCAGTTCGCATCATCCCGGTCCGGGAAATCGCGGTGGGCATGCGCTCCACGACTCTCCTTGCGCGCTTCAGCGGACACAATCGTCGCCTTGGCGGTCTCGATCAGATTCGCGACCTCGAGCGCTTCGACTCGGGCCGTATTGAAGACCTTCGACTTGTCCTGAACATGGAGGTCGTCACAACGACCGGCAATCTCCATGATCCGGTCCACCCCTTGCTTCAGCAGATCCGAGGTCCGGAACACTCCACAATGGGCCTGCATGGTCCGACGGATGTCGTTGGCGACCTCCTGAACATTCTCACCCGAAGTCGAGCCCTCGAGACGGGCCAGGCGCGCCAGCGTCGCATCGCCGCCGTCGGCCGGCAGCGGCTTGTGGGACGCCGCCTTGCGATTGCCCGAGACGATATGGTTGCCCGCCGCACGCCCGAACACGACCAGATCGAGGAGGGAATTGGTACCGAGTCGGTTGGCCCCATGCACGGATACGCAGGCGCATTCGCCGATGGCATACAGTCCGTTGACCACGGCGTTCGGGTCGCCACTCCTGGGGACGACCACCTGCCCGTAATAATTGGTCGGGATGCCGCCCATCTGATAGTGGATGGTGGGCACGACCGGGATGGGGTCACGGATCGGATCGACGTTGGCAAATTTGATCGCAATTTCCCGGATCGACGGCAGCCGCTTCATGATGGTTTCGGCGCCGAGATGGTCGAGTTTGAGCAATACGTAGTCCTCATCCGGACCACAGCCGCGTCCCTCCTTGATCTCCTGATCCATCGAGCGCGATACAAAGTCGCGCGGAGCGAGATCCTTCAGTGTTGGCGCGTAACGTTCCATGAAACGCTCACCGTGCTTGTTCAGCAGAATGCCGCCCTCACCGCGAACGCCCTCTGTGATCAATACGCCCGCACCGGCCACGCCGGTCGGGTGAAACTGCCAGAATTCCATGTCCTCGAGCGGGATGCCTGCGCGTGCCGCAATCCCCATGCCGTCGCCCGTGTTGATGAAGGCGTTGGTCGACGCAGCCCAGATGCGTCCCGCCCCACCCGTCGCAATCACGGTGACCTTGGATTCCAGGATCATCACTTCCCCAGTTTCCATTTCCAAGGCAACCACGCCGACGCAATCGCCGTCCGCGTCCCGGATGACATCGAGCGCCATCCACTCGACGAAGAACTGTGTACGGGCACGGACATTGCGCTGATAAAGCGTATGCAACAGCGCGTGCCCGGTACGATCAGCGGCCGCGCAGGCCCGCTGCACCGGCTTCTCACCAAAATTGGCGGTGTGCCCGCCAAAGGGGCGCTGGTAGATCGTGCCATCCGGATTGCGGTCAAACGGCATCCCGAAGTGCTCGAGCTCGTAGACGACCTTCGGCGCCTCACGGCACATGAATTCGATCGCGTCCTGGTCCCCCAGGTAATCCGAGCCCTTGACGGTATCGAACATGTGCCAATACCAGTTGTCTTCACTCATATTGCCGAGCGACGCGCCAATGCCCCCCTGCGCGGCCACTGTGTGAGAGCGCGTTGGAAAGACCTTGGACAAGACCGCCACGCTCCAGCCAGCCTCGGCCAGCTGCAATGAACACCGCATCCCGGCGCCGCCCGCGCCGATAATGACCGCATCAAACTTGCGACGGGGAAGATTGTTCGCAAGGTGATTCAAAACGTCAGCCATCTCATTTACTCCAGAGAATGTTGATCGCCCAGATTGCATAGCCCACCAGCAAGACGATGGTCAGCACCTGCAAAGTGAGGCGCAACGCCGTGGGCTTGATGTAGTCCATGAAAATGTCTCTCACACCGATCCAGGCGTGCCAGAAGAGCGCGAGCAAGGCGAGCAGGCTCAGGACGCGCATGAAGGTCCCTGAAAACAACGCCTTCCAGCTCGTGTGGTTGAGCTCGGGCAACGCAAGCAGACTGACGCCCAGCACGACCGTGTAAACGGCAAGAATGACGGCCGTCACGCGCTGGGCCATCCAGTCCAGCAGGCCATAGTGTGCACCGACAACGATCTTTTTTGAGGCCATTTCAGAAGACTCCGAATAACTTCAGCGCAACGATCGCTGTGAGCAAGCCGCTCACCCCCATCGAGATCAACGCGCTGGTCCGAGCGCTTTCCCGGTCGGTTCCGATGTGGAGGTCGAGCAACAGGTAACGAATCCCCGCGCAGAAGTGGTGGAGATACGCCCAGATCAGGACGAGCAGGATCAGCTTGACGAGGCCGCTGGAAACAATCGCCTTGTAGGCCTCAAAGCTTGCCGCTGAGCCGAGGCTCTGCT
>JBDLRB010000123.1:0-3141 GCA_039800205.1 Pseudomonadota bacterium
TCGTCAGTCGCGCTTTCGCGCTCTGCCCGTATTGCCAACTGCGAAACGGGCAGATCTTTAGCGACGGTCAGGGTGGGCAGTTCTGCCAGTGCGCGGACTGCGGTCCGATCGCGCTCACGGCGGATGACCGCGCAGCGGTGACGCTTGATGAGCAGTGGCTTCGCTCGCGCCTTCGTATGGCACTCGAGATCGAGAGTCGCGACGGCATCACAGACATTGCCGACGGTGTCTGGCGCCTGGGAGATGCCCGTCGTGAGCCGGTGGTGCTTACCCGCAGTCTGATGCGGCTTTGGGCTGAGCCATCGATCTTTGATCGGGTGCGGGTGGCAGGTGCAGGCATCCGCGTGATCGCGCCGCAGTCCGAGCGCGTGCGGGGATCGCCGTTTGCGAGCGGCATTGATTGGTTGCCGCTTGAGGAGCGCTTCAGCTTCTACGGCGGACGGATTTCGTTCATCCCCGATCCCGCGCGTCACCGGGCGGAGGAGCCTGCGCCAACAGATCCGACTACTCCCGTCTTCGGACCCTTCTCCGCTGACTTCCGATGGGTGACGTTACCCGACTGGCCTCACGGACCGATCCGATGCACCGAGGGGCAGGCCGCGGTGTTCGAGGCCTTGTGGTCGTTCAAAGGCGTCGAAGTCCAGGGCGAGCGGGTCATGCAACGCGCCGGGCTCGGGAGCGGGAAGCCCAACGATCTGTTCAAGGTGAAGGCGCAATACAAAGGCAAGCCGGAACATGAAGGGCCGCTCTTCGCTTACCGTGCGCTGGTACGGTCACGCAGGCGCGAGGGCTCGTATGCGATGCCGTGTGCGGGGGTGTCGGGTTTGGCTTGATCGCTTTACGCAGAACGCTTAACGTCTGGTTAATTGATCCGATCACCTAAGCGAGCCAGTCAGCGTACACCCCAACTATGGCCTCTCCCGAAACGATCGCCTGGTACAACGCCAATGCCCCCTCGTTGGTGAAGACCTATGAGCGACTGGCGGCGGATCAAGTGCACGAATGGCTGATCGACTTGCTGCCTGGCCCGGGCGCGCGAGCCCTCGATGTGGGGGCCGGATCGGGGCGGGATGCCGCATGGCTTGCATCGCGCGGCCTTGATGTGATCGCGGTGGAGCCCGCCTGGGCAATGCGACAGTCTGCCATTCGGATCCATGCGAATTCGACGGTGCACTGGATGGATGACGCATTACCCGATCTTTACAACGTCATGCAGCTCGGCGCCTCATTCGATTTCATCCTGCTGTCAGCCGTCTGGATGCACCTGCCCGAGTTGCACCGACCGCAGGCGTTCAGTCGCCTGATCGCACTGCTAAAGCCCGGCGGCACGCTTGCAATGAGCTTGAGGAAGGGCCCACCCAACGAGAACCGCCCGGGCATGCATGCGGTCAGCGAAGCTGAAGTTGAACACCTCGCTGGGGCGCACGGCGCAACCATCCTCCGTCGAATCAATGCCTCCGATCTCGAGCGTTCCGAGGTATCGTGGGTTCAACTCGCGATTCAGTCGAAGGATGCAAAGGCTGCCACCGGCTTGAACCACACGGACGGTAAGTCCACTTCCACCAGCGCCAGAGACTAATGGCTCCGCGTTATCGCAAGCTCATCCGTGACCGCATTCCCGAGATCGCATCGCGGGAAGGGCGAGGCCTTGATGTCGAGTCCGCGCTCGGCGAGTCCGCATTCGACTTGCTGCTCGCCCGCAAGCTCGTCGAGGAAAGCGCCGAAGTGCACGACGCGATGATCACCCGCGACCGCCAGGCGCTTGTGTCAGAGCTTGCCGACCTTCAGACGCTGATCGACACCATCGCTACACGCGCCGGTATCGGTCCCGAAGAAATCATCGACGCGGCCACCATCAAATTTGCGCAGCGTGGCGCATTCGACCAACGCCTTGTCCTGAAAGAGACGCAGCCGCGACCAGCCCGCTTGCACGCGGGTCGCAACACCATCCTGCTCGAGACGCTGCGACACGAACTGTCGATCTGTCGCGCCGCGAGCTTTGCCGTGTCGTTTGTGATGGATTCGGGGCTTGATGCGCTGGAGGGGGCGATCCGTGCTGCATTGCTACGGGGCGTTCCGATCCGGCTGCTCACGACCGATTACCTGGACGTCACCTCCCCCAACGCGCTTCGTCGATTGATTCAGCTGCACGGCAACCTGGATGTACGCGCATTCAGTCACACCGCCAAAAGCTTTCATCCCAAGGCATACCTGTTCGATCATGGCGACGGCGACGGACGCGCATTTGTGGGCTCAGCCAATCTGTCGCGTTCGGGTCTGAGTGCGGGCGTTGAGTGGACCTGGGCGATCCGCTCGACGGACCTGGGTCATCCGATGGACGAGCTGTTCGGCGAATTCGATGCACTATTCGAGTCAGGCTACTCAACGGTCATCAGCCCCGCGTGGATCGATCAATACGAAGCGCGCCGAACGCCACGGACCGAGTCCGACGCAGAACAGTCGAACGCCGTCACCACACCTCCGGAACCCCGCCCGGTTCAACTGCTCGCCCTTGCCGAACTCTCCCGCCTCAGGTCAGACGGGGAGCAACGCGCGATGGTCATCGCAGCCACAGGTCTGGGTAAGACATGGCTTGCCGCATTCGATGCACGCAGCTTCAAAAAGGTATTGTTCATCGCCCATCGCAACGAACTGCTTCATCAAGCCGAGCGAGCCTTCTCAGCGGTGCATCCGGACAAATCGACCGGCTTTGCGATCGGCGAGCAGCTCGACCTCGATTGCGACCTGATGTTCGGCACGGTTCAGACGCTGTCACGACCACGAGTCCTCGGAGACGCACGACTCGCGGGCTTTGACTATGTAGTGATCGACGAGTTCCATCACGCGGCCGCACCATCGTACGCAACGCTGCTCGATCGTCTACGCCCGCAATTTCTGCTGGGTCTCACCGCTACACCCTACCGAGGCGACAACCGCGACCTGTACGCCTTGTGCGATGGCAACGTCGCCTACAAAATCCAGTTGTTCGAGGCCATTTCGATGGGGTGGTTGTGTCCGTTCCGGTATCTGGGCGTCGCCGACCCGATCGACTACGACGCGAGCCTGCTGAACGCCAGCCGGAGCGGCTACGACGAAGAGCGCTTAAGCGATCGCTATCGAGATACGGTACGCACCGATCTC
>JBDLRB010000124.1:0-2942 GCA_039800205.1 Pseudomonadota bacterium
CCGTGAACGCACCCGCAACTCCTCATCGGCCAGCGCGCGGCTTAAGCGGGTCAGGTTCGCCTCTGCATCCCGGCCAGCGAGCAGACGACCGAGATCGGTCATGGGCAATGGGAGCTGGGCATCTGGTTTCATCGTCGTCCTTTCCATGAGTGGAATGCGAACTGTCATTCAATGTAGACAGCAGGGTCAGGCCTAGCAAAAGTTAATCGTGGCGGGTTAATCGTGACGGCGAATGACTCGCCTCAGGCGCCGCTTGCCAGGGGTGAAGCGTCATAGGTTCCGCTCGGCGATCTGGGCCTGCTGCTGCACGCCACTGAGGTAATCCGACAGCCCCTGAAGCATGTTCATGCGGTTGTTGTGCAGCGAATCCACCCGTAGCTTCTTGATGTCGTTCTGGGAGTTGATGCTGTCGAACATGCTCTGAAGTTCGGTCAGCGCATCGTCATAATTGCTGCTGACAATGGTGGCGCCGGAATTCTGCTGCACCTCTGCGCAAACGGCAGCCAGGACACTGCTCGCGCCCTTGAACTGAAGTGCAAGACGCTGCAGATAGTCCAGTGTCAGCCCGGCAGACTCGACAAACGGTGTGAAGTCGAGAATGGCGATGTAATGCGGATTGGACGCCCCTGCGTCCGCTGCCTCGGCCTCGCGCTTATCCCGCCGTCGCATCATGTCCGACATGACCGCCATCACGGAGCGTGCCAGCTCGGTATTGGCAATCAGCGTGTTCAGGTCTGAGGCGAGCGCCTGGTCGATATTGCCGACATTGCCCAGACGCACGGTGAGAAAAAGCTCTGCCATCGTGAAGGGCTCACCGTTGACATACCAACGCCCGCGAGCGTGCTGCGGCCCGCCCCCCAGGCCAGGCGGAAGCATCGAATCCAGGCGGGCCTGTTCGATGGCGAGCGTCTCCTCAGCCTCGGACCATTCCGCCAGCGTCCACGCGCCATAGTCAGGAACATCCGGCGCCTCGTCTGCCTTGGAATAGGGAGCCTCCAGCACCGAGGTGAACAGGTCGCGCAGGGCCGATGACGAGACCGATAACACCTGCAGCGTCCCCGTGTCCGGCGCAAACGCGCTCAGGCCCTGGTTGCGCGCGCGCTCAAGCGCCTCGCGAATCCCCTGTCCCAGCGCAGCCACATTTGCCCGATGATCGCGAAGCGCCTGAAGCGACACGCCATCCAGTCCGAGACCGTCCACCGACTGCGCATACAAGCCGAACCGGACAGCAGAGGTGGAGGACAGCATGGCAGCGATCTCGGATGCTCAGGCGTTGCGCGCCAGCTCGGACCGGGTGGTCTGCTGGCCCTTGAGGAAAGCGCTGAGACCCTCGAGCAGATTGGAGCGGCTGTTGAACAGCGTCTCGTTGCGCAGCTGCGCCACCTGATTATCTGAGCCGAAGGCCTCAATGATGGTCTGCAACTCGTCAACGAGGCTGCGGAATTCATTCCGGGTCACGCTGTCGGCGGGTATTGCCAACCAGTCGCCGTTCCCCGGTGTAGAGCTTCGCGACGTCCGCGTCTCGTGGTATTCCCAGTCTGAGGTGTTGGTAGGTTCCACCCCCGTGGTGTTACGGGATGTCGTCTTCTTGTAGTAGTGGTCACCAAAGCGCACTACCTCGCCTTTGTGCGCATAAATCTGGGTCGCGCTGTAGAGCGGCGCAATCGTCCACTCTTCATTCTTGCCGGGGGTCGTTGACGCAAAGTTAATTCGCGACTGCCACAGGTCGCCGGCGTAGGAAACCGTATCGTACTGGTTGTAGTTACCGGTCCACTCTCGATAATTTGGGTCGAAATCGGCGGCGGTCGTGGTGTTCAAGGCGATGCACTTCCAGTTCCCGCCGTCATAAGTGACGAGGTCATCCAAGGCGTAGTTCTTTGTAGAGTCCCAAGCCGCGTAAACCTTCGCTGCTTGCGGTGTTGCCACCTGCCTGATCATGGACGTGGAGCCGATGTACTTATCAGCGTAGGCCAGCAGTTGTTCGTAGCTGATGGGGTAATCGGCATCCTTGTAACCCGCCTGATTGATATCCGACCAGGTCTTACTGTCGGAGTCGGCCATCGCGTAATACTGGGCCATCAGTTCCTTCATCAGAGAAGTCAAGCCCTTGGCGGCCGCGTTATTGGCAGCGATGACATTGAGCGAGTCGGCCACCAGGCGATCGATCTCGGACAAAGTGTTCACGCGATTGACCGTGAACAGTTCCGACAGACTCCAGGGCAGGCCGTTGACGTAGTACACGCCCTGCACCATGCGCGATCCGCCTCCGGCGTCCGGTGGCAACATCGACGCCTGCGCGCCCGCCCAGTGTTCAAGCTTGCTAATGGCCCGCGACCAGTCCTGCACGGTCAGCGGACCGCCGCCATACGCATGCCCGATCACTTCATGGAAAAGCGTGTCCCGGATGGCTGTGGTGCTTAAGCCGATGAGATCGAGCAGGCTGTCGTCGCTCGGGTTGAATGCCAGAACGCCGGCCTCGCGCGCCTGCACCAGGGCCTGACGGATCGCGTCCGCCAATTTCTGGGCGTCGGCCACCTGCGAACGGGTGATCGAGGCCTGCGCAGAAGACAGGCCCACCCCGTCGAGCGGCGTCACGTCGAACCCGTACGAACCGATATTGCGGACCTGAAGGGTAGTCATCGTGCGCTCAGCCCAGATTTCGGGCGAAAGTCGACCCGGTCTGAGTCTGGGCCTTGGCAAACGAGGTCAGACCGTCCAGCACCTCGCTACGGCGATTGGTCATCTGCTCGAGCTTCTGCTGCACAGTCTGGTTGGCAGTGTCCTTGCCATCGACATAACCTTTGACGTTATCGATGTAGGCATCCCACTTGGACGACAGTCCCGAGTAAGGTGAGCTATCTGTGGGCTGGAAGGTCTTGAGCGGATCAAAACCCCAGGCCGAACTGAAGCTGTTGATCATGGCTTCGGTGATGCTCGACGTC
>JBDLRB010000125.1:0-28327 GCA_039800205.1 Pseudomonadota bacterium
CTGGCCAGGCGCTCAAGTGACCCGACGGCAATTGAACGAATCCGCCCTGCCTGGACGTTCTTGATCGACGCGAACACATTGTCGAACATTACCGGGACATGGCCCGCCATCAAGTCCGCAATGGCAGGCGCGCTGCCCTTGTACGGGACATGCAGCAGGGTCAAGCCATGCGCCTGCGCAAGCAACTCCATGGACAGATGTGGCGGCGTACCGATTCCGGGTGACGCGTAACTCGCCTTTCCGCCCTGCGCGCGCGCCCATCGGACAAAATCATCAAGCGTGCGGATTGGGGCTGAGGGATTCACATTGAGGACGAGCGGCAAGACGCCCGTCAGGCTGATTTGCGCGAAGTCGCGCAGCGGGTCGTAGGGCAACTTGGTGAACAGGGCCACATTGACCGCGTGCGGGCCATTTCCCGTCAGCAGCAGCGTATAGCCATCGGGCTTCGCCTGCTGAGCGACCTGAGTGCCCACGATGCCGGACGCGCCACCGCGGTTTTCGACGACAAACGATCCCCCCATGCGCTGGGAGAGTTTCTCGGCCACGAGGCGGGCGATGATGTCTGTCGCTCCCCCGGCCGCAAAGGGCACGACGATCTTGACCGTCTGGCTTGGGTAGGTCTGCGCCCCGGCCCCACTGGACAGGCCCGAGAGCGCGATCGAGGCGGTCACTGCAGCGAGTGCTCTGAATGCGCGGCGTCGAATCATCTTGTCTCCCCTTTTTTTGAGTGAATTGCGGCTTGAGCACGCGATCAGTCGAGAAAGGGCTCATCGCCCTCGACCGTTGTTCGTCTCATCACCCGACGGTGCTGATTGTCAAACTCGGTCGCTCGGTGCATCGTGCAACGGTTATCCCAGAAAACCAGGTCGCGCGGGCGCCACGCGTGGCTGTACACAAATTGGGGCTGGGTCGCGAACTCGCTGACCTCGACAACGAGCTGTCGGCCCGCCTCTTCGGGCAGGCCTTCGATGGTCCGGGTCAGCCCTTCGCTGAGATAGACGGCCCGGCGCCGACTGACCGGGTGGGTCCGAAGGGCCGGATGCGTCACGGGGGGGGCCTTGGCGCGCTCGGCCTCCGTCAGCGGTGGCCGGTGGGTCAGATAGGTTGAGTAGTGCCATGCATAGTCATGCACGCCACGCAGTTGAGCCAAACGATCGCGGAGCACGTCCGGCAGCGCATCGTGGGCCGCGTACATGCTGGCGAATTCGGTGTTGGCACCCTCAGGCGGACACTCGACGCCGTAGAGCAGCGAACCCAACATCGGTCGCCTGAAGTAGGACATGTCCGAGTGCCAGATCATGCCGGCCCGATCGGCCCCGATCATCTCCCCCTTATCGTTACGCACGTTGGAGATGTAGGTGACCTGGGGAAAGCCTTCGACCGAAAAACGGCTGACCAGATGGCCAACCAGGGGACCGAATCGGGCCGAAAAGTCGACATGCAGGGCGGGCGGCAGGTCTTGGTCACGAAAGACCAGCACACCATATCGGCCCAGTGCCTGATTGAGATCCTGGTATTGCTCAGACCTGATCGGCTGAGATAGATCGATCCCCTTGACCTCGGCACCAATGTGTTCGGAGACAGGGTCGAAGCTCAATCCGGATGGCGAGACGAACGATGCGTTTGGGGTCATGGCGCTTTTTGTCTGACAATTTGTCGGCAATTATTGATACAGATTCGCGTCAGAGTCAAGCGAGCCTGCTGAGCACTCCGGCACCGCTAGAATGGCGCGCTTCTTCTGGGCACATCACCATGCAGTCTCTTCCCCATTCGTTTCGAGCCCTGGTTCTGGGCGCCTCGGGCACGATCGGCTCGGCGTTTGCACGGGTGCTCGAGCAAACGCCCGGTTGCGAATCGGTCTGTTCGATCTCGCGCCGGACCCACCCCGCGTTCAACTATGAAGCGCCGGAGGAGCTGCCGACGCTCATGCCGGAGATCCGAGCGATGGGTCCCTACTCGGTCGTCATTGATGCGACGGGCATTCTGTCGATCGACTCAGCGGGACCGGAAAAGTCGCTTGCCGCCCTGCGCCCGGCGACATTCGAACGCCTCATGCACATCAATGCGATGGGCCCGCTGCTGATGCTGAGCGCATTGATGCCCGACCTGGTCACGGGACGCTGCCTGTACGGGAAATTGTCGGCCCGGGTCGGCAGCATCACCGACAATCAGTTGGGCGGTTGGTACAGCTACCGGGCATCGAAGGCCGCTCTGAACATGCTGCTCCAGACCACGGCCATCGAACTCCATCGCCGCCGCCCCGACTGGGTGATTGCGGCGCTGCAACCGGGTACCGTCCGCTCGGCGCTCTCCGAGCGATTCGTTGCGTCACGCAACGATCTGACCGACCCTCAATCGAGCGCGGACGGCCTGCTCCGGGCACTGGATACGCTGCCCGCCGGCCCGAGAGCGCACTTCATCGACTATCGGGGTCACTCGATTCCCTGGTAGCCGGACAGGCCGACGGTCTCAGCGCTGGACGGCCTGGATCAGGGCCAGCGTGAAATCGTTCGTGGAGGCCGAACCGCCCAGATCGCCGGTACGAACCCCACGATGATTGATCGTCTGATCGATGGCCTGCCGCAAGCGATTCGCCAGATCCGTTCGGTCAACATGCTCGAGCATCAGCGCCGCGGCCAGCAGGAGCGCGGTCGGATTGGCCTTGCCCTGCCCTGCGATATCGGGCGCCGAACCATGAACCGCCTCGAAGATCGCCGCGTCATCACCGATGTTTGCGCCAGGCGCCATCCCCAGCCCACCAATCAGGCCGGCGACCAGGTCGGATAGGATGTCCCCGAACAGGTTTGTTGTGACCAGCACATCGAACTGCCAGGGATTGAGCACAAGTTTCATCGCGCAGGCATCGACGATCACGGTCTCGAATTCAAACTGGCCGCGATAGCGTTCTTCGTAGAGGCGCTCGGCCGTTTCCTTGAAAATGCCGGTCAGCGCTTTCATCACATTGGCCTTGTGGACCACGCTCACCTTGCGGCGCCCCTGTTGCACGGCAAAATCAAACGCGTAGCGGAGGATGCGCTCGCAGCCCGCCCGGGTATTGACACCCGTCGCCATGGCCACGGCATGCGGATCACCGTCGATCTCGACGTAGTGTTCGTGGCCGATGTAGAGGCCTTCGAGATTCTCACGGACGACGACCAGATCGATGTTCTGGTAGCGCCCCCCTGCGACCATCGTTCGGGCCGGGCGCAGGTTGGCGTATAGCTTGAAGGCCTCGCGCAGCCGAACGTTGATGCTGCGATAGCCGCCCCCCGAAGGCGTTTCCAGAGGCCCCTTGAGGGCCAGGCGGTTGCGGCGGATGCTATCGATCGTTTCAACCGGCAAGGGATCCCCAAATCGTTTGACCGCGTCGAGCCCGGCGCTACAGGGCTCCCAGACAAACGGCGCGCCCAGCGCTTCGAGCACCCGGACCGTCGAATCCATGATTTCCGGTCCGATGCCATCGCCCGCGATCAGGGTGGCGGGAATACTTTTGAAGGACACTTTGTGCTCCGCAGCAACTGAACGTTCGGCGAATAGTAATCGATAATGACGCCTTCGCCCCTTGGTTGATGGGCGACCAGAACAAGGATCTCGTCATGTCCCTCAGTGCCTCGAGGCCGCCCGGCCGCAGCAGGAGCTCAGCATGAGTGCCGCCGCGGATCGGCCCGCCGCCTCCCCCACCGCGCTGCTCGCGGGCGTTCGCGTCATCGAATTCTGTCAGGTCGCAGCCGGTCCCTTTTGTGGGCAGCTCCTGGCCGACTTCGGCGCCGAAGTCATCAAGGTTGAACCGCTCGAGGGCGATGCGATGCGGCAGTGGCCGCCCGTCTCGCAAGGGTTCAGCGAAAACTTCGCTTCCGTCAATCGGGGCAAGCGCTCGATCTGCCTGGACCTCAAGACCGAATCAGGCCGGGAGCGGGCCCGTGCGCTGGCACTCGGTGCGGATATCGTGGTCGAGAACAACCGTCCCGGGGTCATGGAGCGTCTGGGGTTGGGGTGGTCCTGGTTTGCGCCGCGAAAGCCCCAGCTGATCTACTGCTCGATCTCGGCCTTCGGTCAGGACGGACCGAGGTCCTCGGAGGGCGGATTCGATCTGACCATCCAGGCCGCCTCGGGCGTCATGAGCGTCACCGGTGAGCCCGGCGGCGCTCCAGTGAAGGCTGGCGTGCCACTGGTCGACTTTGGCGCGGGCTTGTACGCCGCGTATTCGATCACGGCCATGCTGGCCCGGGTTCGCGCAGGCGGCCCCGGAGGGCAGATCGATGTCCCGATGTTTGCGACCACGATCGCGATGTCAGCGCTCCAGACAAGCGAGTATTTCGGCACGGGCCAGAACCCGCGAAAGCTGGGATCGGCCCATCCACGCAACGCGCCCTACCAGGCCTACCGCGCGCGGGACGGCTGGTTTGCGATTGCGGCGGGCAACAACCGGCTGTGGCGGCTGGTCTGCGAGGTGATCGGTCAGCCGGACTGGCCCGAAGATCCACGCTTTGCGAACCCGACGCAGCGTGCCGCATACCAGGACGCGCTGAAAGTGATGCTCGAGACCCGATTCGCGGACGACGACGCCGCGTCCTGGGTTCGCCGCTTTGCCGGGGCAGGTGTGCCTGCCGCACCGATCAATGGCTACGCTGAAGCGCTTTCGGATCCGCAGGCCCGTCACCTGGGGCTTGTCCAGCCGATGACCTTGCCCAACGGCGTGCAAACACAGACGGTTGGCTGTCCGGTGCGCATCGACGGACAGATCGTGCGCATCAATACCCGTCCGCCGGCCCTGGGCGAGGCCGACGAAGGCCGGACGCCCTCCATCCATCCGGAGATACCGCGATGATTCAAGCCCCATTCAGTGACCTCGAATCGATTGCGCCCCTGCGCGCCTTCGTTCAAGCCATGACCTCGATCGTCGATCGTTGTCCGGACGAGTCGACCCTGCTGGAGGCCGCGCGCCGTGAACTCGCACAGCTGTTGAAAGACGACCAGTGGTTGCCGGCCGACTGTGCGCACGCGCCGGCGGGCGCCTACCGCCAGTACCTGCTCCATTGCGACCCCCTGGAGCGATTTTCAGTGGTCAGTTTTGCGTGGGGCCCCGGCGCCACCACGCCCATTCACGACCATACGGTCTGGGGCCTGATCGGCATCCTCCGAGGCGCTGAACGCTGTACCGAATATCGGGTCGCCGAAGATGGAGGCATCGATGCCGCCGGCTGCGAACATCTGATGACCCCCGGCATGATCGACCCGGTCTCGCCCACGCTCGGCGACTGGCATCAGGTCAGCAATGCGTCACCCGACCAGGTCTCGATCAGTATCCATGTGTACGGCGGAAACATTGGGGCCATTCGCCGGCACCGGCTTGGAGACACGCGGGACCGTATTCTGGAATTCGTATCGGGCTATTCGTCGGCGTGGGTGCCCAACCTCTGGGATCGATCGTTGTCCAAAACAAGGACCTCCAACCAATGAGCTCGCTCGCGCCTTTGCAGTGCGCTCGGGCAGGAGGCGTTACGGCGCTGATCCTCGACCGACCCGCCGTGGGTCACGCGCTGTCGGCTGAACTCGTCGCGGCACTGGATGACGCGATAGACACCGCACTGTCCGATCCGACGGCCCATACGCTGGTCTTGATGGCCGCCGGAAAGCACTTCTGTACCGGATTCGACCTGACGGATCTGGAGCAGGCCAGCGATGCCGATCTGATGGAACGATTCATCCGCATCGAATTGCTTTTGCAAAAGCTGTGGCACGCGCCGGTGCAAACGGTGGCTATCGCGCAGGGTCGCTGCTGGGGGGCCGGCGCAGACCTCTTCGCCGCCTGTGATCAGCGTGTCCTGACCGCTCAGACCACGCTGCGTTTTCCCGGCGCAGCCTTCGGGATCGTGCTGGGGAGCAGGCGCCTCGCGCTCCGAGTCGGTCCCGTGCGCGCGCGCGCACTGATCGCCGGGGGAATGGAACTGGATGCCTCAACGGCCGTGCACTGGGGTCTCGCGACCGAGCTGATCGAGACCCCGCTCGACCTGGAGGCCCCAGCCGATCCAGCAGCACGCCTTGCGCGCTGGTCCGCTCATCTGCCGCCTCCGCCGGTGGTCGATCGTCCAAGCTTCGAACAGATTCGAAAGGCAACCCTTCGGGCCCTGGATCCACAGTTCGACGCCAGCAGCGATGGGGATCTCGCCGCTCTGGTTCGATCGGCAGCACGCCCCGGTCTGCGCGACCGACTGGTTCGCTACCGCGAGCGCGTACGCAGTTCACGCGCAAAAGTCGCATAGATCCCCTACAATCCACATCCGATCAATCCAGTCGCCAGGGGAGCCCGCCCGGAATAGACCTGACTCAGGTCGGTACCCGCAGGGCTGAGAGTGCGTCGTGGCCTTCGACGCAGACCCTGGAACCTGATCCGGTTCATACCGGCGGAGGAAGCGCGACATGTCTGCTGCCATTCTGGGCGCCATCGGCGTCCTTTTGCTTTCGTTCATTGTCATTGGACTGAAGGCCCGCGCAAACGCGGGCGATCTCGATGATTATCTGACCGCCCGCAACACGCAGGGCGCCTCGGCACTGGGGCTGTCGTTCCTGGCCTCGGGTCTGGGCGCATGGATTCTGTTCGCACCGCCTGAGATCGGGGCACTGGTCGGGCCCCTCGCCTTGTGCGGCTACGCCGTCGGCGCGGCACTGCCCTTTCTGGTGTTCGCCCGCATCGGCGCCTCTCTGCGCGCGCGCCTGCCCCATGGACGCAGCATTGGCGATTTCGCCGGGCACCGCTTCGGGACGCCCCTTCGCCGCTGGGTGGCGGCGCTGTCCGTGCTCTACATGACCTGCTTTCTGACCGCGGAACTGACCGCGGTCGGCGGCATCACGGCCCTGCTCTCGGACATCCCGCCCGCGTTGACCATCCTGATCGTTGCCGGCGCAACGCTGGTCTACACGACGCTGGGTGGCCTTCGGGCCAGCATCATGACCGACCGCTGGCAGGGCGTTCTGCTGCTCGCGCTGCTCGCCGCCATGGCGTTCGCCATCGGGTCTGCCCCCCGCCCCGCAGCGCCGGTTCAGGCGCCCGTCCAGCCGCCCTGGCCGGTGGGTTTGTCGGTCGCAGCAACCCTGGTGATTGCCGTGACCGCAGCCAATCTCTTCCATCAGGGCTACTGGCAGCGGGTCTGGGCGGCGCGCGACTCACAGTCGCTCGGCCGGGGGGCCTGGATCGGAGCGGCCACGACCGCGATCGCCATCCTGCTGGTGGGCTGGGTCGGCCTCCATGCTGCCGCACTCGGGGTCCCGCTGGGTCAGCCGCCCCTTCCTTTTTTCGCCATGATCCGTGAGACCGGCTCCTGGCTGGCGCCCGTGACCCTGGTCCTGGCGATTATCCTCGTGGCCTCATCGGTCGATACCCTGCAAAATGGCATCGCCTCACTGATCGCGTCGGAGACTCAGGCCACGACGCTGACTCGCGCACGCTGGATCACCGTTCTGCTGATGGGGCCCGTCGTACTCGTTGCGCTTCAGGGTGTATCGGTCCTGCGTCTTTTTCTGATCGCAGACCTGCTCTGCGCAACAGCCATCGTACCCATTCTCCTCGGACTCTGGTCACGCATGAGCAGCCGGGCCGCGCTGGCGGGTTGCGTCGCCGGCCTCTTGGGCGCGATCCTGCCCGGCTGGGTCACAGGTGGAAGTCTGGGCGCAGGGGTGCTCGCCGCCAGTTTCCCCGGCTCGATCCCGACGCTCCCGCCCTTCATCGGAGCGCTCGCCCTGTCGAGTCTGGTCAGTCTGGGGATGGCCCTCGCTCAGCGCCGCAGCTAGCTGAAGGCTGACCCGCCCAGATGCTCAACACACAGTCAAATGGCTCCACGCACCGTCCTGATCACCGGCTTTGAGCCTTTCGACGGCCACCGCCTCAACGTGTCCTGGGAAGTTGCGCGGGCGCTCCCCGCGCGCTCTCCGGACGGCGAGTCATGGATTGCGCACCGTCTGCCGTGTACCTTTGAGGCCTGCGCGGTCGAACTCCCCCGCCTCCTCGATCACGTTCAGCCGGACTGTGTCATCGCGCTCGGGCAAGCCGAGGGGCGGGCGGACATCACGATCGAACGCATTGCCGTCAACGTTCGCGACGCCCGCATTCCCGACAACGCGGGCGCTCAACCGATCGATCTGCCCGTGGTCGAGGGCGCGCCGCTCGCATATCTGAGTACCCTTCCCTGGCGGGCACTGGTCACCTCGCTGCGCGAATCGGCGATGCCGGTGAGTTTGTCGAATACGGCGGGCACATTCGTGTGCAACGCCGGCTTTTTTGTCCTGCAGCACCATCTGCGCGACCGCGCCGTGCCCAGCGGGTTCGTCCATCTGCCGATTCTTCCCGAACAGCGCCCTGATCACAATCCGACGGTCAAGCGCATTGCACGCGAAGACGCGCCGATGATCGCGGGGCGCGATGTGCCTGTGCTCGAACTGAGCCTGCAGATCGATACACTCGCCTTGCTGATTCGGCGAACGCGCGAGCACACGGGGCCCTGGGGCCCGATCGACACCCACTTCGGCAACCTGGCGAATCGCTGACTCGCGCGTGCGATGGAGCAGTGGCTGGCTCAGTCGGTGCGCGGTCTGCCCTGCCGACGGGCGAGTTGGCGGCGCCGAGCCATCCGGACCTTGAAGGTCCAGATCCAGGAGACCAGGAAATAGGTCAACAGGCCGCCGATGACCGCAAACAGCACCAGCCCGACCAGCAAGGGCTTTCCGACGCCCAGGATCCGACGCTTGGCCGATTGCCACCACGATTCATCGGGCTGGACTTCGTCCACAACCGCCTGCACGGTATCCGGAGCCGGTGGCGGGGGCCCCGGATCATCGACAATGACCGACCCGACTTTCCAGGCCAGGTAATAGACGGGCCCGAAGGTCACCGGATTGGTCACCAGCGTGCTGGCAACCGCTGCGGGGATATTGGCCCGCAGCGCAACGGCCACCGCCGCGCTGAAGGGGATCTGCGCGATCGGAATCAGGAACCCAAAGAAAACACCGACCGCGACCCCCAGGGCGAGACCCCGGCGGCTGAAACGCCACAGGCGGGGGTGGTAAAGCGCCGGCCCCAGCCAGCGCAACCAGCGATTGCGCTGCAAGGCGTCCTGCGACGGCATGTACTTGCGAAAAAAACCCATCGGCGAACCGTGGTCTGGGGGGGAGAGGCCTGTTTGTCAAAGATGAGGAGGACATGACTGCAGCACCGACCAGCATTGACCCGCCCCATCGCCACATCATAGCGACTCGGTCCTTTGCCGCACAAATAACCTCCGCCGTTCGAGCCCATCCGGGCATCCGGCCCACATTCAGCGCCCCCCGCACAACAGGTCGGCGCTCGCCGGGCCCCTGCCCCGTATGTTCGACTCAGGTCTGCGGTCGGGTCATCTGCGCCAGCGAGCGTGCGCTCCCCGTCCCGCCCAGCTGCCAACAGGCCTGGATCAGCGACGCGGTCGCAGATGCGCCCAGAACCGGTTCGGCCAGATTGCTGAACTTGTCTTCCAACTGACCATCGGACATGGGTCGCCCGAGGGAACCGATGGCGTGCTCGACAAAGACATGCACTCGGCGGCCGTCTTTCAGGATGGCCGTCAAATCTGCACTGGCCTCATCGATGGAATCATCGACCGTCGCGACGACGCGACGACGAAGATCGACCACGTCCGGGCGGGCGACAATATCGTCCGCATATTGCTCTTCGGCCGCACGCCCGAAAATCAGACCCGCCGCACAGCCATGGTAGACGCTGAATTTGCCCTGCAAACCATCGGCGGGCTCTTTCTTGCCGGTCAGTTCGAGCACCAGCGAGTGCACCTTGAGCTCGATTCGCTCGACCTCCTCGGGGCGCACACCCTGTTCGCGCAATTGCACACAGCCATCGATACTCGGGTGAATCACGATGCCGCAGGCAAAGGGCTTGTACGTGTTGAAACTGATCTCGAATCGCTGACCCAACTCGTCCGTGGCCTCGTTCCACCGGCACGCGGGCGAAACGACCTGCGCCCAGCCTCGCGGGGCCTCGATTGCCCGGGCACTCGAGGTGAATCCGTGACGCGCCATCAAGGCAGCCATCAGACCCGCGCGCGCCGCGCCTCCGGGGTGGAAGGGTTTGGTCATCGTTCCGAACTGTTCACGCAGGCCCACCGGTTGAGACGCCGCGATGCCCAGGGCCATCGCCGTCTGCTCGGCATCCAGCCCGAGCAATCGGGCACACCCCGCCGCAGCACCGAACATTCCTGTTGTGCCCGTGATGTGCCAGCCCCGGTCATAGTGCTCGGGATACACCACATTGCCCAGCCTGCAGGCCACATCGATCCCCAGCACCAGCGCATCGATCAGCGCCCGACCGGACAAATCCAGATGTTCGGCAAGGGCCAGAACCGCCGACGCCACGGGGCCCGCCGGGTGAATGATGGTCTTCAGATGCGTATCGTCGAAATCGAAGGTGTGTGAACTGATGCCATTCAGCAAGGCCGCGCTGGCAATATCGACCCGGTCGGCGCGCCCGGTCACGGTGGCCTGCGAAGCGGGCGCCAGCATCCGAACCGCCGCGAGCGCCGCATCCGTCGCCTCATGCCGGGAAGCGCCGATGGCGCATCCCAGCCAGTTCAGGAACGTCCGGTGGGCCTCGTGCTCAACGGCATCGGACCAGCCCCGCGAAGGATGTTTTGCTACGAAATCTGCCAGCGCCCGGGTGATCGGCGGTGCATTGTGGTCAGCGTTGACCTGAGTATTACGAGCCATGATGTCCTGCAGAGGAGAAAGAGAACGGAAACGGGGACGCGACAGGCAGGAGCTCAGCTATCCAGCCGGATGCCCCGCTGCTGAGCGACCTGAGTCCAGCGCGCCACATCGGCCGCGATGTACCGGGCAAACTGATCCGGGCTCATCGGCATGGGCTCAACCGCTTCAGCTGCGAGCTTTTCGCGCAGATCGGGCGCCTTGAGTACGGTTGCAAGCGACTCATTCAGACGCTTGACGATGTCTCCGGGAATGCCGGCCGGGCCCACCACGCCATACCACTGGATGGCGTCAAAGCCCTTGAAGCCCACCTCCTCCAGCGTGGGTGTGTCCTTGAGCGCCGGGTGCCGTTGGGCCCCCGTCACCGCCAGAGGCCGGACCCGCCCGGCTCGAATATGCGGCATGGCGGCCGCGAGGCCGGGCATCATGGCCTGGGTCTGCCCGGAGATCACATCCAGAAATGCGGGCGCAATGCCGCGGTAGGGAATGTGCGTGATGAAAAGGCCCGCCTCCTGCTTCAGGAGTTCCATCGCAAGATGCGTCAGCGAGCCCACCCCCGCCGAACCATAGCTGAGCCGCCCCGGATTCTTGCGGATGTAATCGATCAGTTCCCGAGTCGACGATGCGGGGACTTGTGCGTTCACCACCAGCACATTCGGCGTCCCGCCGATCATGCCGATCGGCGTGAAATTCCGGACCGGATCGTAGGGCAGCTTGCGGGTCGCGGGCGCGGTGCCATGGGTGGCGACATAGCCCTGCATCAGGGTGTAGCCATCGGCGGCTGACCGCACCGTATTCTGCGAGGCAATCACACCCCCCCCGCCCCCCTGATTCTCGACGACGATGTTTTGACCGAGCAGCTTGGCCCAGCGCTCGGTGACCGTTCGTCCGATCATGTCGCTCCCGCCGCCGGCCGCGACCGGCACGATGTAGCGAATCGGCTTGGACGGGTAGGCGCCCTGGCCGATCACGGAAGTGGGGAGTACCGCTGCAGCGGGCAGCGCAGCCAGCAGGGAACGTCGTTTCATGAGGCCTCCTTGTTGAGACGCGTCCAGGCGTCGTTGACGTGGGATTCGATCAGTTGGCGGGCAACCACCGGGTCGCCCTCCCCCAAGGCGTGCGCGATCGCTTGATGTTCGGCGATCGAGTGGCGCATCGAGTCGGCTTGAGCAAGATTGCGCAGGCGCGACAGATGTAGCTTGTGGATCAAGGCGCGGTAGCTGGATTCAAGCTCGGCATTTCCTGCAGCCAAAACAATGTCCCAGTGGAACTGAAGGTTCTCGCGGTAGTAGCGCTGGAGCGCACCCTCCCGCGCGGCCGCGCCCATCTGGTCGATGGCGTGTTCGAGGCGATCCCGAAGCGCGTGTCGCTGATCGATGGGCAGACCTGCAGCGCGCTGCCCCGCCAGCCCATCGAGGGCCCCCCGCACTTCGTAGAGGTTGCGTACTTCGGCTGCCCCGAGGGCCCGAACGAACACACCCGCATGCTTGCGTGACACCACCAGACCGCTGCTTTCGAGTTCCCGCAGCGCCTCGCGGACGGGCACTCGAGACACTTCGAGGCGGCGCGCGACGTCGGGTTCGTTGATCCGCTCGCCGGGCTGCAGATGCCCGCCCACAATCCGGGTCAGGAGGTCATCCCGAACGAGCTTCGACAGGGAAATCGAGCGGATTTCCGTCGCACGATCGCTGTTGAGTGTTTCGAGCCAGGGTAACGACGCCATCGGTGACTCTGGAGGGTTAATCGTATTTCGTATACGTTATCAGGTTTGCGACAATTCACTCAGCATTCCCCTTCAGAACACCCTTCAGCGATCGCGGAGCCCCTCATGAAAGCCTGGATGATTGATCCCAAGGACCTGTCCCTGAGTTTGCAGGACGCCCCTCTGCCGCAGGCGGGACCGGGCCAACTGCTTGTTCGAGTGCATAGCGCGGCAATGAATCGGGGCGAGTTGTTGAGCGGTTCGAAGAAAGCCTCGCAGGCGAAGATCGCCGGGATCGAAGCGGCCGGCGTCGTCGAGTCGGTGGGTGCGGGGGTCGAGCGTTTCAAGGCAGGCGACCGGGTCACGGGGCGGGCGGCGGGCGGATTCGCGCCCTTTACCGTGATCGATCACCGCGACGCGGTTCCGGTGCCGCTGGGTCTCAGCTGGCATGCGGCGGCCGCCTTGCCGATCGCGGGCTTGGTCGCCTATGACATGGTCGTCGCCGAAGGCGGTCTCCGGAGCGGCGAAACGCTGCTGGTGCTCGGCATTGCCTCAGGCGTTGGCGTGGCCAGCCTTCAGATCGCGAAGGCGCTTGGTGCAAAGGTGATCGGAACCTCGGGATCGGACAGCAAGCTCGACCGGCTGCGCGGGCTCGGACTCGACCTGGGGATCGCAACCCGCAGTGTCGACTTCGTCGACCCGGTACAGCAATTTACCGGAGGCGCAGGGGTCGATCTGGTGATCGATTCAATCGGCGGCACCCCCTTCGCGGCCGGCCTGAGCTGTCTGGGCTACATGGGCCGACTGGCGATCGTGGGCCATGTTGACGGCGTCTTCAAGGCTGAGATCGATCTCGCGGCCGTCCACCGCAAACGCCTGAAAGTGTTCGGCGTCAGCAACGCGATGCGCACGGCCGCGCAACGCGAGGAGACGGTCGCCGGGTTCATTCGTGACGTGATGCCTCACGTCACGAGTGGTCGTATCGTCCCGCTCATCGATCGCGTGCTTGGATTTGATGCCGTGCCCGAGGCACATCGAATCATGCAGGCCGACACGCACGTCGGCAAGATCGTTGTCTCAGTCAACGAAGACTGAGACAACGGACCACATTGACTGCAGCGAGCGGCCGATCGATCAGGCCGCCTTGCGGGGCGCGTCCTCGAAGAACTGTTCATCCTCGGTCGAGCCATGCAGCGCAGCGGTCGAGGCCTCGCGTTCAACGGTCGTTGTCACCGCATCGAAGTAGCCCGTGCCCACTTCACGCTGATGCTTGACCGCCGTAAAGCCGCGATCTGCCGCCGCGAATTCGGCCTGTTGCAGGCGCACGAACGCCGACATGTTGTCGCGCGCGTAGCCGTAGGCGAGGTCAAACATCGAGTAGTTGAGACTGTGGAAACCGGCGAGCGTGATGAACTGGAACTTGTAGCCCATCGCGCCCAGCTCGCGCTGGAATTTGGCGATCGTCGAGGCATCCAGATTCTTTTGCCAATTGAAAGACGGTGAGCAGTTGTAAGCCAGCATCTTACCGGGAAACTGTCGATGAATCGCCTCGGCGAACCGTCGGGCGAACTCCAGGTCGGGGGTACCGGTTTCACACCAGATGAGGTCGGCATACGGCGCATAGGCCAAGCCGCGTGACACCGCCTGATCGAAGCCGGCACGGGTACGGTAGAAGCCCTCGACCGTACGCTCACCCGTCAGGAACGCGTGATCCGCCTCATCGACATCGGAGGTGACCAGATCGGCCGCCTCGGCATCGGTCCGTGCCAGCAGGATGGTGGGCACGCCGAGCACATCTGCGGCCAGGCGCGCCGCCACCAGCTTTGACACGGCCTCGCGGGTCGGCACCAGCACCTTGCCGCCCATGTGACCGCACTTTTTGGCTGAAGCCAGTTGATCCTCGAAATGGACGCCTGCGGCGCCCGCATCGATCATCGACTTCATCAATTCGAAGGCGTTCAGCACGCCCCCAAAGCCCGCTTCGGCGTCGGCCACAATCGGCGCATAGAAGTCGACGAAGCCTTCGTCTTCCGGGCCCTTCCCTTCCATCCACTGGATCTGATCGGCCCGGGTGAGCGTGTTGTTGATGCGTCGAACCACCGCCGGAACGGAATTGGCCGGATACAACGACTGATCGGGATACATCTCCCCGGCCAGGTTCGCATCCCCGGCGACCTGCCAGCCGGACAGGTAGATGGCTTTCAGACCCGCCTTGACCTGCTGCATTGCCTGATTGCCGGTGAGCGCGCCCAGGGTATTGACGAAGGGTTCGTCATTGAGCATCTGCCAGAGTTTGTCGGCCCCCCGCTGAGCGAGGGTATGCTCGACCTGCTGCGAACCGCGCAGTCGAACCACATCTTCGGCGGTGTAGCCGCGCTTGATTCCCCGCCAGCGTGAACGCTCGGACCACTCTTTTTGCAGCGCCTGCGCGGCTTGTTCGCGTGAAGACATTGAAGACTCCTGAAAAAATGGAAGAGGAAGGTTTGAATCCACGGTCAGAATAGGCGCTGACGCGGCACCGCAGCATTATTTTTAAAATTTTTCAGGCAGTTTTTTGTTTTATAAAACATATGCTTAATTGCTATTTTCACAATGCGGCATATGATTTACCACAATGGAAAATAATAACCTTGCGCTGCACCACCTTATTTTCATAATGCGAAACGATCTTTTGCGTGAGAAAATGACCGCATCGCACGTCGCTTCCCAACCGTCAGACCGGAGCCGCCCTGATGTACAGACCGATCGACAATGACTATGCCGTCGCGGGGCAACTGCGCCCCGAGGACATGGCCGCACTGGCCGAGGCGGGCTTTCGCTCGGTCATCGACAATCGCCCGGATGGCGAAGATGCTGCGCAGCCCGATCACGCGGTCATGCGCGCAGCCGCCGAGGCGGCCGGGCTGAGCTTTGTCTACATTCCCGTTGGGGCGGCGTTCCCGGTGGACGCCGCCGCCCATCAACTGCGCGAGGCCCTGCCCAACCTACCCCGGCCGATTCTGGGCTATTGCCGATCAGGCGCCCGAAGCACGACGATCTACCAATTGGCGACCGCGCAAGACTGATCCCGCCCCGTCGCCCTGAGGCGACCCATCAGCCGGGTCGATTACGCATCCAGTCCGCTGTGCCCTGAAATGCCTCAGCCAGTCGTTCGATCAGCGCGGGCGACCAATCCATCTGCCGCATCGCCGCGCGCATGCAGCCGAGCCACTGGTCCCGCTCAATGATTCCGATCGAAAAGGGCAGGTGCCGGGCCCGCAGGCGCGGGTGTCCAAAACGCTCGACGTAATGCGCGGGGCCGCCCAGCCAGCCACACAGAAACCAGAACAGCTTGTCGCGGGACGCGGCCATATCGGGCGGGTGCAGGGCGCGGATCTCAGCAAATCGAGCGTCCGAATCCATGAGGTCATAAAAGGTATCGACCAGCCGCCTGACTGCGGGCTCGCCCCCGACCTGCTCGAAGGCGGATGTTTCAGCGTCACCCATACCGGCTGCCCTTGGCCCTAAGCCGCGCGGAGACTGGCCAGCGCCGGCGCGCGGAGCACCTGTCTCAACCCGAACCAGCCCACCCCAACAGAGAGGCATGCGCCGGCCAGGGCCGTCAGTGGGAGGATCGATATCCGAAGGGTGTACGAAAAGTCGAACACCATCGTGGCAATCGCCCAGCCAACAACCATACTGCCCGCCGCGCCCAGCAGGCCCGCCAGCGCCCCGGAGAGTGCGAGCTCGACCAGCTGGGCTCGCTGCAGAAATATCCGCGAGGCCCCCAGCGCGCGCATCAGTGCCGCCTCCCGGACCCGCTCATCCCTGGAGGACAGCAAGGCCCCCCACAGAACGACCAGCCCGGCCGCGAGCGTCAGTACAAACAGCAGCTGAACAGCGGCCACCACCTGGTCCAGCATGGCCTGGATCTGCCGCACCAGGTTGCCGGTATCGAAGACGGTCAGATTGGGGAATCGCCGGACGAGCGCCTGATCGATCGGCTCGTCCGCGCCATCGATCTGATGGAAGGCCGTCAGAAACGTTTGCGGACTGTCCGCCAGAGCACCCGGAGAGAGAATCATGAAAAAATTGGCTTTCATCGAGTCCCAGGACAGCTTGCGCACACTCGAGATCCGGACCTCGACGGGCTCGCCCGCGATATCGAAGACCAACCGGTCGCCCAGCGTCAAACCCAGCGTGTCCATGATGCCCTGCTCGACCGACACCTCCATTGCGTCGGCGGCAAACCATTGACCCGCGACCAGATCGTTATGACCTGGCAGATGATCGGTGTAGGACAGATTGAATTCGCGCTGAATCATGCGCTGTGCCCGCTCGCCCGAGGGCGCCTGGTCGCTTGCATCCCGCCCATTGATTTCGGTCAGGCGACCGCGAACCATCGGATACAGATCGGCCACAATGCCTGCCCCCGCAAGCTGCGCCGCGACCCCCTCGCGCTGATCGGGCTGGATGTTGATCAGGAAACGATTGGGCGCATCGGGCGGACTGGCCTGACGCCAGGCCTCAACCAGATCCGTCCGCGTCACGGTCAGCAACAGCAGGGCCATGATGCCGGCCGACAGCGATGCCGTCTGGACAACCGCCAGCGCCCGCCGACGTGACCATGAAGCCAGGGCAAGGCGGATGAAGGGCACGCGATCGAAGACAGGCAGATGCCTCACAGGCCCGACCCATTGCGTGCCCAGCGCCGAGATCAACACAAAAGCAAGCGTGGCGAGCAGAAAACCCGCACCGGTCACCATCGCGACCTTGAGATCACCCGCCAGCCAGACCAGGAGCACGCCAAAAGCCGCCACCGCGAACGCGGCACCCATCCAGGCGGGTCGGGGAACGGGCCCCTGGTCGCGACGCAGCACTCTCATGGGGGGCACGCCCGCCAGACGCATGAAGGGCCAGGCACCGAAGCCCAGCAGGAGCAGCACGGCCACCGCCGCAGCCTGAAGCAGTGGCGCGCCGCCCGGCCAAGGCAGCGTGACCGGAATGAAGGGCGCCAACAAAGCGATCAAGACCCCATGCACGACCGCACCCAGGACGATCCCGCCCAGAGCGCCCGCGAGCGCCACCCAGAGCAGCTCGAGCAGCAGCAGCCGAAGCAGTCGTCGCTGACCGACGCCCGCGGCCTTCATCACCGCGCACGCGTCGAGGTGCCGTTCGGCAAAGCGGCGGGCACCCAGCCCGATCGCCACGGCAGCGATCAACGCAGTCAAGAGGGCCACCAGCGACAGGAACTGCTCAGCCCGCGCAAGCGTCGCGCCCAGTTCGGGGCGCCCGTTATCCACGGTCTCGACCCGCAAGCCCTCGCCCCACTCCCCCGCCCGGACCCGTTGCTCGAAGGCCGAGAGCGCTCCCGACTCGCCGGCCAGCAGCACTCGCCAGCTCACCCGACTGGCCGGCTGGACCAGTCCGGTCGACGGCACATCGGCCAGCGGAATCAGCACGCGGGGCGAAAAATTGATGAAATTGGCACCTCGGTCCGGCTCGAGCGTGATGATCCGGGCCACACGAAAGCTGCGCTCGCCCAGCTTCAAGACTTCGCCCACCCGAATCCCCAGGGCCGGCAACAACTGGGCGTCGACCCAGGCCTCGCCCGCCGCCGGGATGCCGCTTGCCTCCTGATCGGGCTGCCCAAGGGACTCGGTGATGCGCAGCGCGCCACGCAGGGGGTAGGCTTCGCTCACCGCCTTGACCGATACCAGGATGGGGCGTCCATCGGCGCTCGCCATACTCGGAAAGACAAGGGTGCTGGCCTGAAGGAGCCCGCCTGCGCGGGACGCTTCCACCAGGGCGGGCGCAGGCTCACGCGGGGAGGCCACGACGAGATCCGCACCCAGCAACTGCCGCGCCTGCAGGGCCAGTGCCCGCTCCATTCGATCGACCAGCAGGCCCACGCTCGAGAGGGCCGCCACGGCGATCAAGAGTGCGCCAAAGAGCAGGCGAAGTTCGCCGGCTCGCCAATCGCGCCGAGTCAAACGCAGTGACATTGTCCAATCATTCATACCGGCGACTCTATAACGAAAGCCGAAAACCGCTCCCTCGGCCGGGGCTCCAGGCGACGCGTGCCACCGCTTGAAGTGAGGGCTAGCGGACCCCATGTCTCGAATTGAACGCGACTCGGCGGGAGACGGACGCCCCGATCTTGACCCACCCTGAACATTTGCCCTTCACATCGACAACAAAGTGTTTCGGACATGATTGAAATCAACCAACAGCAATTCGAGCAGGCCGTCGTTGAGGCCTCGCGACAGCAACCCGTGCTGGTCGACTTCTGGGCGCCCTGGTGTGGGCCCTGCCGAGCGCTCGGACCGGCGCTGGAGCAGGTCGAGCGGGATTACGCCGGCCGAGTCACCCTGGTCAAGATCAACTCAGACGAGAACCCCGAGTTATCCGCACGGTTCAAGGTGCGCAGCATTCCACTCGTCCTGTTGTTCCGTGACGGCGCACCGATCGACCAGTTTGTTGGCGCGCGTAGTGTTGGCCAGATCAAGGACTTTCTCCAGCCCCATCTGCCTCGCCCCGAAGACCCGTTTCTGCAGGCGGCCCGTGAAGCCCTGGCCGCAGGAGACCGTTCCGGTGCGGCCGAGCACTTTTCTGCGGCCCTCGCACTCAATCCCGCCAACGAGGCTGCGCGTCGTACGTACGTGCGGACGCTCGTTGGACTGGGGCGGATCGCAGACGCCCGTCACGCCTTCGAGCCGATTCGCCCCTCGGCCGGATTCGATCTCAGCGCAGCCGCCCTCGCCTTCCTGATCGATGCCGGCGAATGGGCCGCATCCGGAATCGACGCAGCTGCGGCACACGCCGCGGTCGGGGCCTCGCCCGAGGAGCCTCAGGCACGATTTGACCTGGCGCGCGTGCTCGCGCTCGACGAGCAGTGGCAGGCCGCGATGGACCAACTGCTCGAGGTCATCCGGATTGATCGCAAATTCAGGGACGATGCGGCCCGCAAGGCGATGCTCGCGCTCTTCGAACTGTGCAACGACCCTCAACTGGTCAGCGCCTATCGCCGCAAACTGAGCGCGGGCCTCTACTGAGCGCAGGCGGGGCCGGTCGCGCCGAACGACCTAAACCGTCCGGCGAAACCACCACTGCGACAGCAGTACGGCGAGGAGCATCAATGCCGCAGCGGCCGCGGCGAACAGTACGCTGATCTCGGTGTCGCGCCGCTCGAGTGCGAACCGGGACGACAAGCCCTGGTACACCTTCCGGAGGTCGTCCGCACTCGCGGCATGAAAATAGTCGGCTTCAGTGATCCGGGCGACAGACTTGAGCGTCTCCTCATCGACCCGGACATAAAACGAATAGCCCTCGTAGCCAGGGATGGTTCCGTTGGGTGTTCCGAAGCCCACGGTGTAGACCCGAACCCCCAGATCGGCCGCACGGCGCGCCGCCGCCAGAGGATCCGGGCCGTGGGTACGACGCCCGTCTGACAGCAGCACGATCGCCCCGCCCGTGTACGAACCCGGTGCGACGGGAGCAGCCGGCGAAGGACGGGCCGGAGCCCCCCGCCCCCGCTCGGACGCGCCGAGCGCGGGAGCCTGCGCGGCAGGGGGCGGCTCTCCCCAGCGACCAAAGCCCCGACCGAACACCGCCTGCTCGACGTTGATGCCGGCATCGGGCAGAAGGGTTGCCAACGCCATCAGCAAGCCGCTACCGGTTGCCGTGGCACGCTGCAACTGAAAGCGGTCCACTGCCGCGAGCAGGTCCTCCTTCCGGTCGGTCACCGCCTGAACCACTTGCGCCGTACCCGCAAAGGTGACGATCCCCGCGCGCACGTTGTCGGGCAAGTCCTGGATGAAGGCCCGCGCGGCCGACTGAGCCGCCTGAATCCGGCTGGGCTCGACGTCCTCGGCCAGCATGCTGCGCGAGACGTCGATCGCGAGAATCAAGGTCATGAAGTCGGCCGGGAGCGTCACCCGAGCCGCGGGCCTCGCCGCCGCCAGCAAGGCCGCCGCCAGCGCCGTCAGCAACAAAGCCGGTGGCACATGTTGACGCCATCTTGACTGGGTACCGAGGGCCTGCCGGACACGCACCAGACTACCAAAGGTGAGCGCGCTCCTGCGGCGCCGCCGCAGGATCCAGAAGTAGACCACCACCGCCAGGGGCAGGAGAACAAGCGCCCAGAGCCACTCAGGCCAGATGAATCGCACGGCAATGCTCCCTGTGAGCAACACCCGAAGCCACGAATAATGTATCACCGGGACGAAGCCGTGATAAGTTGGTGGTCATGAAACGTGGTGCGTTTTACAGCGCTCGCCCCGCCACGGTCGACCGTGGCGGTGAGACCGACTCGCGTCCGGTTCCGGCCATCACCGGCACCCAAACGAAGCGCACCCGCCCCCGACTGTTCCGCTGGTCTGCGCCACTCGCATTCGTCGCGGGTATCGTGATCGCGATCGCGTCGATGATCGCCTGGGAGTCATGGCGCCCCCGACCAGCGGCTGTGACCCAGGAGGACATCGATGCCGCGGTCCTTCACACCCTCGAAACACGCACCCTGCCCTCGCGTGCGGTCCGCGCTGCGCTGGGCATCGCGCCTTCTGTCGTGCGGATTCAGGCCCTGTCAACGGACGAGACCGCGCCCGCACCGTATCTCGAGGAAAGCGGTGTCGGGACCGGGGTTGTCGTCATGGAGGACGGCACCTTGCTGACCAACCTCCACGTCGTCGCCGGCGCGGACGAATTGCGGGTGACTTTTTCGGACGGTTCCGAAACAACGGCTGCGATCAAAGGGGCCCGCCCCGACAACGATCTGGCGATCCTGAAGCCCGCACAGATCCCCGACGATCTGCCTCCCGCTACGCTGGGCTCCAGCCGCAGCCTGCTGCCCGGCGACGATGTCGTCGTTGTGGGCTTCCCATTCGGAGTGGGTCCCTCTGTCAGTGCCGGGATCGTATCGGGGCTCAACCGTCAGTTTCGCACGCGTGACGAAGAACCCGCGCTGAAGGGCCTGATCCAGTTCGACGCAGCCGCCAATCCCGGCAACTCAGGGGGCCCGCTGATCAATGCCAGCGGAGAAGTGGTCGGGATTGTCACGGCCATCCTGAATCCGACGCCCGCGCGCACCTTTCTGGGCATCGGGTTTGCCGTCACCATTGAGGACGCGGGCGGCGCCCTGGGCGTCCCGCCATTCTGACCCGCTCAAGAGGGGGAGCGTCATGAACGATCAAGGAAGCACCGAACTCTGGAACCGGGGGTCCTCGGCGAGCCCACGACCCGCCATTCGGGCGCTGATGGAGCAGGTGCTCTACGAGGTCAAGCGGGTCGTTGTGGGTCAGGACGCCTTCCTGGAACGGGTCCTGGTCGCCTTGCTGGCCCGTGGTCACCTTCTCGTCGAGGGCGTGCCCGGCCTGGCCAAGACGCTAACGGTCAACACGCTCGCCAAAACCCTTCAGGGTCGTTTCAAGCGAATCCAGTTCACGCCCGATCTGCTGCCCGCGGACTTGATTGGCACCCGGGTGTTCAACCAGAAATCCGGCGAATTCAGTACGGCCTTGGGTCCGGTGTTCGCCAACCTGTTGCTTGCGGACGAAATCAACCGTGCGCCCGCCAAGGTCCAGAGCGCGCTCCTCGAGGTCATGCAGGAGCGTCAGGTGACCATCGCCGGCGAGACGCACCGACTGCCGAATCCGTTTCTGGTGATGGCGACGCAGAACCCGATCGAGACAGAGGGGACCTACCCCTTGCCCGAGGCCCAGGTCGACCGGTTCATGATGAAAGTGCTCGTCGGCTATCCGACCGAAGACGAAGAGTTCGTGATCGTGCAACGCGTGACGGGTCTGCCGGTCCAGGTCTCAGCCGTCGCAACAACCGATCAACTGGCCGCGATGCAGGCGGAATGCCGAGACGTCTACGTCGACCCGGCTCTGGTCCAGTATGCGGTCCGTCTGGTGTCGGCCACACGGCGTCCGGCCCGGGACGGACTGGAAGAACTCGACCGATACCTCAGCTTCGGGGCCAGCCCACGGGCGACCATCGCGCTGATCGAAGGCGCCCGAGCGCTCGCTCTGCTGCGCGGCCGTGGCTACGCCTTGCCGGCCGATCTGATCGACCTGGTGCCGGACGTGCTGCGACACCGACTGGTGCTGTCCTACGAGGCGCTCTCCGATGGTCTGACTGCGGACGCCCTGATCATGAAGTTGCTGGGAGCCATCCGTCCACCGGACACGCCGTTGAACAGCCATGTTCGGATTGCTTGAGCGGGCGCTGCGGCGCCGCGCCCCCGCAGCCGAGGCCTCCGTCCCTGCGGCCCCGCGGGTAACTCTCCGCTCGGGCGGTCCGGTGCCGGCGGTCAAGCGGGGAAACACGGCGGCAGAGCAGTCACTCTCGGAACCGGAGGCCCTCCTTCGCCGGATCGAGTGGACGGTGGTCAAACGACTCGACGGCCTCTTGCAGGGCGACTTCCGCACACTGTTTCGCGGGCACGGCTTCGATCTGGCGGACCTGCGTGAGTATCAGCCCGCGGATGATGTCCGCTTCATCGACTGGAATGTCACGGCCCGCCTCCAGGCACCTTATGTCCGGCAGCATCAGGAAGACCGTGAAGTGGCCGTCTGGATGTTGATGGATCTGTCGGGCTCGGTCGACTTCGGGTCCGGACTCGTCAGCAAGCGGCGGGTTGCGACTCGATTTTGTGCGGTCATGGCCCGCCTGTTGAGCGCCCGGGGTAACCGGATCGGCGCGCGACTGCTCACGGACGGGCAACACCCCGTCTCGGTCATCGAACCGGGAAACGGTCGTCGTCATCTCCTGCACCTGATTGACCGGGTGGGCCGCGCGCGGCCGACGCCCGGCGATCCCGTTGAAACGGATCTGTCAAAGCTCCTGAACGACGCCCGCCGCAACATCCGACGCCGATCGGCCGTCTTCATCGTCTCGGATTTCGTCAGTCGGCCGGGCTGGGAGCAGGCGCTCGGATCACTTGCCCAAGTCCACGACGTGGTGGCGATCCGGCTCTTCGATCCGCTGGAGCAGGCCCTGCCGGACCTGGGATTGATGGCGATGCGCGATGCCGAGACCGACGAACTGATCTGGCTCGACAGCGGGGACGCCCAATTTCGCGCCCGCTTCAAGGCTTTGTCGGACGAACACGAGCAGCAACTGCGGACTTCGCTCGCCCGAGCGGGTGTGGATTGCGTGGAGTTGTCCACTGAAGAGGATCTGGGCGATGCCCTGGCGCGCTTCATCCAGATGAGGAAACGCCAGTTGCAACGTGGCGCAGGGCGGGCGCCTGCACAAGAGCGGTTCGGAGCGCCGCCATGATGTCCTTCGATTCGCTCAGCTTCATCTGGCCGACGCTGCTCTGGAGCCTCCTGGCACTGCCGGTACTCGTGCTCGCCTATCTGGCCCATCTCTACCGACTCGGACGTCAGCGCGCGCGCTATCCGGGGCTGCTCAGCGCGGGCCCTCAGCGGAGCGGCGGGCGGGGCGTGCTTGCCCGCCACGGTGGGATCGTGCTGATGGCCTGTGCACTGGGACTGCTGCTGATCGCGCTGGCCCGACCCCGCGCCATGCTTCAGGTCCCGACGGCGCTCCAGACCGTCATGCTCGCGATTGACACGTCGGGCAGCATGAAGGCGGACGACATCCAGCCGTCCCGGATCGAAGCGGCGCGCGCGGCGGCCGAGACGTTCATCGAGCAGATGCCCAGCCGCGTTCGAATTGGACTGGTTGGGTTTGCCAGTACCGCGGCGCTGTTGCAGGCCCCGACGCACGACCGGGATGAGCTGCTCAACGCGATTCGCGCCCTGACGCTTCAGCGAGGCTCGGCGCCGGGGGCAGCCATCCTGGTCAGCCTCGCCGAACTGCTTCCCAGCGCAGGGATCGATGTGCAAAAAATCATGAACGACTCGGTGACCGATCCGAACCGGGCCGGACGACCGCAAGGCCAGGCACTGGACGCTCGCCGAGAACGCAGTGCCGCGGAGCCCGCGGAGGTCGAACCGGGGTCGAATCGCAGTGCGATGATCATCCTGCTGACCGATGGAGAGGGTAATGTCGGCCCCAAAGCCCTTGAGATGGCCGCGCTCGCAGCCCGCCACGGCGTCCGGGTGCATACGGTTGGAATCGGCACCCGGGAGGGGACCACGCTGCGCGCCGAGGGCATGTCGATGAGGGTTCGGCTGGACGATGCGACCCTGACACAGATCGCCGACCTCACGCTGGGAGAGTACTTTCCGGCCGATTCAGCCAGGGAGCTGGGCCGAATCTACCAGTCACTGAGCGCCCGGATTGCATTCGAGCGTCGCGCAACGACTGAAATCACCGGCCTGCTGGCCGCCGCGGCGGCCGTCCTGATCCTGATTGCTGCGGCGTTGTCGCTGGCCCGAACCGGCCGAATCGCCTGATCCGGCCGGCGGGGCACCGAACGATCAATCGAGGCGGATCCCCACCTTGGCCGTCAGCGCGCTCCAGTTGGTGATCATCGAACGCATCATCGCGCTGTGCTCGGCGGGCGAATTACCGATCGGCACAAAGCCGGACTTGGCCAGTCGAGCCATGACCTCGGGATCCTTGAGCGCGCGAGCGAAATGCTCGCTGAGGACTTTGAGCACTGCGGCGGGCGTACCGGTCGGCGCATAGATCCCCCAGTAGGAACTGGCATCCACCCCCTTCAGGCCCTGCTCGTTGAAGGTCGGCACGGCGGGCATCGCGGGGCTGCGCGTATCACCGGTCACGGCCAGCGCCCTGAGCTTGCCCCCTTCGACATGGGGGCGTGCGGTACTGATGCCGGCGAACTGCATCTGGACATGTCCGGCCAGCTGATCGACCATGGCGGGCCCCGTCCCCTTGTAGGGAATATGCGCGATGTCTACGCCGGCGGAGAGCTTCATCAGCTCGGCCGCCAGATGCGTCGAGGTGCCATTCCCGCCCGACGCGTAATTGAGTGCACCAGGCTTGGACTTCGCGAGCGCAATCAGTTCCTTGAGATTGGCCGCCGGCACCGAGGGATGCACAACGAGCAGCACCGGCCCGCTAGCCACCATGCTGACCCCGGTCAAGTCCCGGACGGTGTCGTAGGGCAGCCGACGCAAGCCTGGGTTGGTCAGGATCGCGCTATCCATCGCGAGCAGCGTATAGCCATCGGCCGGCGACCGCACGACACCTTCGGTTCCGGGCACCGAACCGCCGCCGGGCTTGTTCTCGACCACGATATTCTGTCCAAGGGTGCGCGACAGAGACGGGACCAGCGAGCGGATCAGAATGTCGGTGCCACCACCGGTACCGTACGGAATCACGATGCGGATGGGACGACTGGGGAACGCGGCCTGGCCTCGGGCGCTGCCCAGGGACAGAACGGCCGCGGCCCCTGCACCGCCGGCGATGACCCGGCGACGAATCGTCGAAGATGGGCTCAGTGTGCTCATGGGAACGGTCTCCTCTGCTGAAAAAACGGACGGAATACGCGGCAAAACTCAGGCTTGACCGCGCCCCAGATCGCCCGAGCGGGCGCCCGAACGATCAAGAAAGTCGAGCAACATCTGCACGCAGCGGTCGGCGTAGCCATCACAGATGTTGTGTGCGGCGGTGTCGATCATCGCGAGCTCGCTGCCCCGGATGCGCGACTGCATGGCCGGATAGGCGCTGGCATGGCCGATGCGCTCCCGGCCCGCTGCGACGATCAGCGTGGGCGCCTGGATCGCGCTGAGTTCGTCCATGAAGTCATGCTCGCACATGTGCAGAACGAAACGGCCAATGAAGGCAGGATCGTTCGATCCCGCCTGCGCAACGAACCACCGAACCAGATCCGGATCAGCCAACTCGTCGAACCGCTCATCAATCGTTTCAGCGAGGAACGTCGCCAGGCCCCGCTCTTTGATCTTGGGCACCCAGGTCGGTGCATGGCTGTGCTTCAGTCCCGGAGTCGAGCCGTAGAGCGCGAGCGTTCGAACGCGCTCGGGATGCTCGATCGCAAGCCGCTGGGATACGTAGCCCCCGGCTGAATTACCCACCAGATGAACCGAATCGATGCCCAGCTGATCAAGCAACTCGATGACATCACCGACCAGTGCCCCCAGCGAAAACGCCTGGTCCGGGCGCGGCACCTCGGACTGCCCGTGGCCACGCAGGTCCATTCGCAGCACCCGATAACGTGAGGCAAGCGGCGGCATCCAGCGGAACCAGCGGACCGAAGACCCCATCGCCGCGTGCAGCAGCAGCACCGTATCGGGGTTCGACCAGGGGGCCGCAAACGAGTCGCTTTGCCAGGCAATCCTCAGACCGTCCCGATTGGTGAAATGATTCATTCGCCCCCTCCGACCGTATTTGAACCAGACCGAAGTATCGGCGACACCCGGCCGAGCCTCAAGTCAAAGTTTGATCTCGCTCGAGCGGCCGGTGGTCCGGTGCGCAGGGCCCAGATTGGGACGGCTTGTCAAAGTCTGGCAGAGGGCAGACCATTCGGGTATGGTCGCCACACCGCCCGATTCCAATTCGTCCCCACCCTCCCCAGGGTCCGGCCTGACGAATGGGTCGGGCCGCCCTCCGCCGCCCGGTCTGCTCGCCCCGTTTCGCTGGCTCAGACAGGGCGCGTCCGATCTGGCCGCACGCCCCTGGCCATCGCTTTTTTACGGACTGTGTTTTGCTGCGATGGGCTGGCTTCTCGCCTACAGCCTGCGGACATCGCCCGGTCTGATGATGGCACTCACTGCGGGTTTCCTCCTGGTGGGGCCGTTCATGGCGATCGGTCTGTACGAGGTTGCACGCTGTCGCGCGGCGGGTCAAGCCTGCGACCTGTTCGCAACGACCACGGCATGGGGCCGGAATCGGGCCAATTTCGCCGTCATGGGTGTGGCGCTGGGCGTGATCCTCGCCCTCTGGGCTCGCTCGAGCATGCTCGTCATTGCGGTCAGCTTCACCTTGGAGATCCCGACGACGGGCGCCTTGATCAAGGACATCCTGGCTGGGCAGCACCTTGAATTCGCGATCGCCTGGCTGGGTGTGGGCGCCCTGTTCGCCGGGATGGTCTTCGCCTGTACGGTGATCGCCATTCCCATGATGCTCGACCGCGGGACCGATGCCATCACCGCAATGCTGGCGAGCGTCTCGGCCACGTTCACCCACTTTCCGGTGATGCTGCTCTGGGCGACCCTGATCGTCACCCTGGTCGTTGCGGGCCTGGCCAGCTTCTTTGTCGGCCTGATCGTGACGGGCCCCCTGGTCGGGCTGGCGAGCTGGCATGCGTACTGTGAGATCGCCGGCCGCACGACTGACCGGCCGGTGCAGGCGGATTGATCCAAGAGCCCATCAAAGCCGACCCATCCGCCGATCTTTGTCATTGATCAGTAACGCCGTCTACTGTAAGCTTATGCTGACACATTCGTGTGCCCCTAAGTGCCCATGTGGAGGGCCGATTGAACCGTTCCACGTCCGAGAAGTCCCCGCAGAGCCCACGGCCTGAGCGACTTCGCCTTCCTGAGCGTTACGCCTCGTCCGTGCCGCCCGACCGGGTGCACCCGGGTATTCCGCGTGCGCGCCTGCAGGTGCTGGCCAACGCCGCGCTGGACCCGGACCCCGTTCGGTTCCGGCGAGCGGCGCAACGCCTGCTCACCCAGTGCCGGGATGCCGAACAGTTCCTCGAAGAAGGCATCAGCGGCACCGCCATGGCTCTGGGCACCTGGTGTGAGCAGGACCAGATTGGGCTGGATGCGGTGGCGAGGGCCACCGAGCGTCTCGAGGAACTGGTCTTCGAAATTGCGGATGAGTATCTGAGCCGCAGCGCGGCCGGGGGGACGGCGCGTTCCATTCTCCTGACACGAGCCCCCGGCAATCACCACACGCTGGGCTCATTCATTGCGGCCGAATTGTTCAACTGGCATGGCTGGGCGGTTGTTTCAGGGCCTGGGATCGAGGGCGATCGGGTGATCCAGACACTGGCCAGCGAGC
>JBDLRB010000126.1:0-2508 GCA_039800205.1 Pseudomonadota bacterium
CGCGAGATAGATATTGCCCGTCGGGCGCTCACGCACCCCGGGGGGATCTTCACAGGTCATGCCACCGTTTGCCACACCCGCCGCATGCCAGGCTTCGACCTGTTCGCCGGATTGACACGGAAAGCCGATGGTGCCTCCGTTCGCGACCGTCGCCGGCTCGCCGTTGATCGGGAGGGTGACGCCAAAAGCGCCAGTAGGTGTCCGCCAGAACACACGATTTCGATCGAGCACGCCAGGCGCAATGCCCAGGGCGCCCAGAACGGCGTCATAGAAGCGCTTGGAACGCTCGAGATCGCGGGTTCCAACCATGATGTGAGAAAACATGACAAGGTCTCCTTTTGGGTGAGCAGGGAAGACGCCTGAAGGCCAGAGTGCAACGGCTCAGCCTGCAGGCAGTTCGGACAGATAACGCAGCCTCGACTGGATGCGGGCCAACAGATCGGTGTCGCCGCGCTCGACATGGATGGCGTGAAGATTGTTGAGCATCCGGGTCAGGATCTGGGCGGCTGAAGCGGGCGCCAGCAATTCGTGCAGTTCGCTCCCGAAGGGCGCCGAACGGGCCTCGAGCTCTTCGAGGTCGAGGCTGGTGCCGGCGAAGGGGTCGATCACCACCATGCCGTCGTGAAGATCGACCCGCACCAGGAAGTGCCCCGGAAAACTCACGCCATACGCATCCAGCCCGATGTGACGAGCCAGCTCGACCAGCAGGACCGCGAGCGAGATCGGAATGCCCCGTCGGGTCTCCAGTACGCGATGGATGTAACTGTTGTCCGGGTGGTAGTAGTCGACCAGATTGCCGGTAAAGCCCTGCTCGACCCGGAAGAACTGCATCAGGCCCCGCAGGCGATCCGTTTCGGTCGACGCTCCCGAACAGGCCTCGGCCAGGCGACTGGCCAGCCGATCGAAGCGCGCGAGCGTGCCCTGCAGATCGAGCGACGGATAGGCATCGGAACCGATCGAGGCCGCCGCTTCGAGGAGCGGAATCGAACCGGGATCGGCGATCAGCAGGCGGAAGTAGTCGAGATCGTTCAGGGGGCGGAACATGACGGTCAGCAGCGGTTCGTCCGAGTATGCCCGAAAGCCACTCGGGTCGCGGCCTGGGGCGCTAAAATTGTCGATCATTCAAACCCCGCGCGCACCGCCCGCTCCCATGCGGCACCCCCACGGCCGCCCCCATCCGGAAGACCCATGACCCGCCGCCTCTTCGTCACGACCGCGCTGCCCTACGCCAACGGCTCCTTCCATATTGGCCACATCATGGAGTACATCCAGGCCGACCTCTGGGTTCGCTTTCAGCGTCTGCGCGGGCATGAAGTGCATTTCGTCTGCGCCGATGACGCCCACGGGGCGCCCATCATGCTGAAAGCTCAGGCCGAGGGCTTGAGTCCCGAACAGCTGGTCGCGCGGATCGCCGCCGAACGGCCGCAGTATCTGAATGGCTTTCACATCGGGTTTGACAACTGGCATTCGACCCACTCGCCTGAAAATACCGAGCTCTCGCAGGACATCTACCGCGCACTCAAGGCGCAGGCGCTCATCACGAGCCGCACGATCGAGCAGTTCTTCGATCCGGTCAAGGGGATGTTCCTGCCCGACCGTTATATCAAGGGCGAATGCCCGAAGTGCGGTGCGAAAGACCAGTACGGCGATGCCTGTGAGGCCTGCGGAGCCGTCTACGCACCGACGGATCTGATCCGCCCGTACTCGACGATCTCGGGCGCGACGCCCGTCCTGCGTGAATCCGAACATTTCTTCTTCAAGCTCTCGGACCCCCGGTGCATCGAGTTTCTGCGCGACTGGACCCAGTCGGGCCGACTGCAACCCGAGGTCGCCAACAAAGCGCTCGAATGGCTCGACAGCGAATCCGGGCTCGCGGATTGGGACATCTCGCGCGATGCGCCTTACTTCGGCATCCCGATTCCCGACGCGCCCGGCAAGTATTTCTATGTCTGGCTGGATGCGCCGATCGGCTATCTGGCCAGCCTGAAAAATCATTTCGACAAGGGACAGGCGCGTGCCTGGACCACGCAGGACTACGAGACCTTCGTCAACGACCCGGCCGTCGAGCAGTATCACTTCATCGGCAAGGACATCATTTACTTCCATACCCTGTTCTGGCCCGCGACGCTTCATTTTTCGGGCCGCAAGGCGCCCACCAACGTGTTTGTCCACGGCTTCATCACGGTCAGCGGCGAAAAAATGAGCAAGTCGCGCGGCACCGGCATCTCGCCGCTGCGCTACCTCGAAATCGGACTCAATCCAGAGTGGCTGCGCTACTACATCGCGGCCAAGCTCAACGCCCGGGTCGAGGACATCGACTTCAACCCGGACGATTTCGTTGCCCGGGTCAACAGTGATCTCGTCGGCAAGTACGTGAACATCGCAAGCCGCGCCTCCAGCTTCGTGCTCAAGCACTTCGACGGACAACTGGCCGACATTCGCGATCGGGCAGCCTGGCAGTCGCTGGGGGTCGCCGTACGCGCCGAGGAAATGGCCGAACTGTTCGAG
>JBDLRB010000127.1:0-20387 GCA_039800205.1 Pseudomonadota bacterium
GACTCGGGCTGCGATGCGGATCTCAATATCGTGATGACCGGGCGCGGTGGCTTTATTGAAGTGCAGGGTACGGCGGAGGGCGCGCCCTTTGATCGGGCCGAGCTCGACGCGCTGCTCGCGCTGGCCGATCGCGGCATCCGCAGTCTGATCGACCACCAGCGCGCGGCGTTGGGGGCGAGTCACCCGGCTGCAGGCGCGGCGCGGGCGGCGGGATGAGCGGTGCCGGTTGGATTCGTCTCGAGGGGTGCGATTGGAGTATGCCGTGGACGCGATGAACGATACGATCCTCGGGCGACGGATGCCCCGTCTCGTGCTGGCCTCGGGCAATCCAGGCAAGTTGCGCGAATTCACAAGCCTGCTCGCGCCCTGCGGGGTCCGTCTCGTTGGACACCGCGAGCTGGGGATCGAGGACGCCGAGGAGCCGCATCCGACCTTCATTGAAAACGCTCTGGCCAAGGCGCGTCATGTCAGCCGGCTCAGCGGGCTGCCTGCGCTCGCCGACGACTCCGGGATCTGCGTTGATGCGCTCAACGGTTTGCCGGGCGTTCACTCCGCGCGCTATGCGCCGGACGCGGGCGGGAGCTCACAGGATGACGCCAACAACGCGCGGCTCATACGCGAGCTGTCCGGTCTGACCCATCGCTCGGCTCGGTACGTGTGTGTGCTGGTCCTCCTCCGCCGCTGGGACGACCCCATGCCTCTGGTCGTCGAGGCGGACTGGACGGGCCGCGTGGTCGATCAGGCACTCGGTCAGGGCGGCTTTGGCTATGACCCCCATTTCTGGCTGCCCGAACAGGGGTGTACGGCGGCCCAGCTATCGTCCGAACTGAAGAATCGGCTCAGCCATCGTGGCCGTGCGGTCCGAGCGCTGATGGAGCGCTTGCCCGCGTGGCTGGGCGAGGTCGCGTCCGAATGACCGCAGAGCCCGGACACCTTGTTCGACTGCACCGGCGGACCGCACCCCGGAATGACGCCCCTGTTGGCGTGTCGGCCCCGCCGCCGCTCGGGGTGTATGTGCATCTTCCATGGTGTGTCAGGAAGTGTCCTTACTGTGACTTCAATTCGCACGAACTGCGGAGCGGGGCGGCCGACCTGCCTGAAGACGAGTACCTGCGCGCGCTGGAGAGTGATCTCGACACATCGCTTCCCCTGGTCTGGGGCCGAACCGTGCAGACCGTATTCATCGGTGGGGGAACGCCCAGCCTGTTTTCAGAGGCGTCGATTGACCGGCTCATAGCGATGATTCGCGCGCGCCTGCGTCTCGCGGCCGATGCCGAAATCACGATGGAAGCCAATCCCGGGACATTCGAACTGGAGCGCTTTCGAGGCTTTGCCCGAGCGGGGGTCAATCGGCTTTCACTCGGGATCCAGAGCTTTTCGGACCGGGCCCTTGCCGCCATCGGTCGCATTCACGATGGCGCGGATGCCCGCGCCGCGCTCGTAGCCGCACAGGCCCTTTTTCCACGGGTCAATGCCGACCTGATGTATGCCCTGCCGGGACAGACGCTCGATGAACTGGAGCACGATCTTGCACAAATCGCGGCGATCGGATGCACGCACCTGTCGGCCTATCATCTGACCCTGGAGGAGGGCACGCTCTTTGCGCGCAGGCCGCCCGCTGTTCCGGAGGAGGGGCTGACCGAGGCCATGCAGGAGCTGATCGATGCGCGGGCGGCTGACTGGGGGCTGCGCCGTTACGAGGTGTCCGCCCTGGCCCGTCCGGGTGACGAGTGTCGACACAATCTCAACTACTGGCAGTTTGGGGACTACCTCGGCATCGGCGCCGGCGCGCACGGCAAGCTGTCCTTCCACGACCGGATCATCCGTCAAGCCAAGGTCCGTTCGCCTCGGCGTTACATGGACGCATTGATGAAGGACCGGCCAACGGTCCTGCCGTCTGGAGACCGGGACGATGAGCCAGCCCGCGCGCCCTGGATCGAAACGTCCTCGGTCGTGCGGGCCGGAGATCTGCCCTTCGAATTCATGCTGAACGCACTTCGCTTGCGCGAGGGCGTGCCCAGCAGCCTGTTTGCTGAACGAACGGGTATGACGCTGAACCAGGTCGCTCAGCCGATCGAGCGTGCTGTACGGCGCGGTCTGTTGAGTGCGCATCCCAGCCGGCTCCAGGCGACTGATCATGGATGGCGCTACCTGAACGATTTGCAGGCGATTTTTCTACAAGAATAGGCGGTCTTGGTGCAAAACGCACCAAATTAGTCCGTACAATCCTGGTTTGCACCAAATAAGTGCACAGGCTGAGTCTGGGTTCATTGCGGTGTTCCCCGCCAATTCAGGGCTTTGCGTGCCGAGCCTCGATCCCTTGGGCTTGGCACGAAAACTGCAATCCGCCTCGCAACGCAGTTTCACCCACATGTCCTTCTTCGACAGGAGTATTCGAGCATGGCCTCCGGCAAAGATGTAATGAAGATGATCGCTGACAACGAAGTCAAGTTCGTTGATCTGCGATTTACCGATACCCGTGGCAAGGAGCAGCATGTGTCCGTGCCCGTGTCGCACTTCGACGAGGACAAGTTCACCTCGGGCCATGCCTTCGACGGGTCGTCGATCGCCGGTTGGAAGGGGATCGAAGCCTCGGATATGTTGTTGATGCCCGATGCGGGCACCGCGAACATGGATCCGTTCCGTGAAGAACCCACGCTGATCCTGAGTTGCGATGTCGTTGAGCCGTCGGATGGCAAGGGTTACGCGCGTGATCCCCGATCGATTGCCAAGCGTGCTGAGGCTTATCTCAAGTCCACCGGTCTGGGCGACACCGCCTTCTTCGGTCCCGAGCCCGAATTCTTCATTTTCGACTCCGTGACCTGGGGCGTTGACATGTCCGGTTGCTTCGTGAAGGTGAATTCTGAAGAGGCGTCCTGGTCAACGGGTAAGGAATTCGACGGCGGCAACCTGGCGCACCGTCCGGCCGTCAAAGGCGGCTATTTCCCGGTGCCTCCGGTCGATTCGTTCCAGGACATTCGGTCGGAAATGTGCCTGATTCTCGAGCAGATGGGTGTGCCGGTCGAGGTTCACCACCATGAGGTGGCGGGTGCAGGTCAGTGCGAGATCGGTACCAAGTTTTCCACGCTGGTGCAGCGTGCCGACTGGCTGCAGATCCTGAAGTATGTCGTCCTGAATGTGGCACATAGCTACGGCAAGACGGCGACCTTCATGCCCAAACCGATTGTGGGTGACAACGGCTCAGGCATGCACGTGCACCAGTCTGTCTGGAAAGACGGTCAAAATCTGTTCGCGGGTGACCAGTACGCCGGTCTCTCTGAATTCGCGCTTTACTACATTGGCGGGATCATCAAGCACGCGCGCGCGCTGAACGCCATCACCAACCCGGGCACAAACTCGTACAAGCGTCTGGTCCCTGGGTTCGAGGCACCGGTCAAGCTGGCCTACTCCGCCCGCAACCGCTCGGCGTCGATTCGCATTCCCTATGTGGCCAGTCCCAAGGGCCGTCGGATCGAAGTCCGTTTCCCGGATCCCACGGCCAATCCGTATCTGGCGTTCTCGGCCATGCTGATGGCCGGGCTGGATGGCGTTCAGAACAAGATCCACCCCGGTGAGGCAGCGGACAAGAATCTCTACGATCTGCCGCCCGAAGAGGATGCAAGGATCCCGACCGTGTGCTCGTCGCTGGATCAGGCCCTCGAGCATCTTGACAAGGGTCGCGAGTTCCTGACCCGCGGCGGGGTGTTCAGTAACGACATGATCGATGCGTACATCGCGCTGAAGATGGAAGAGGTCACGCGCTTCCGCATGACCACGCATCCGGTCGAGTTCGACATGTACTACTCGCTCTAAGCGCGTGGAATGAGTCCGCGCCCGCGCGGGCTCCGATCGATGTGTTTGACAACGGGGCGGGCAACCGCCCTGTTTCATTGAGGGGTGCGTCAGTGAATGCGAGTGCCATCTCGGCACCCTCCCGGTCCGTGAATCCCTACGCTGTTCTGGCTGAGGGATATGAGCTGCTCTCGACCGCAGTGGTCATGGTCGATCAGGACGGTCGGGTTCTCGGGCTCAATCCGGCCGCAGAGCTTCTGTTCGAGGTATCCAGCCGGATGTCGGTGGGGCACCTGTTTGCCCGCCTGTTCGCCGACCCCGGGCCGGTGGAATCATTGATCCGCGAGGGGTTCGCTCGTGAGTTCGAGCAAAAGCGTACCGATCTGAGTCTGGAGCGGGTTGGGCGTGAACCCCTGTCTCTCTGGACATCGGTGAGTCTGAGCGATCCGACCAGCCGGGCCCTGCTGTTCGAGTTTCGTGAGCATGACAAGCGATGGCGGGTTGATCGTGAAGAACAGCTGATCGGTTCCGCGCAGGCCAATCGCGAACTCGTGCGTAACCTCGCGCATGAGATCAAGAATCCCCTGGGAGGGATTCGCGGAGCGGCGCAGCTTCTGCAGGTCGAATTGGATTCGGCTGATCTGCGTGAATACACACAGGTCATCATCAAGGAGGCGGATCGCCTTCAGGATCTGGTCGATCGGCTGCTTGCTCCGCATCGCAAGGCTCGTGTCATGAGCGAACTGAACATCCATGAAGTCTGCGAGCGCGTGCGCGCCGTGGTGCTGGCCGAGTATGGGCGCGGTATCTCGATCGAGCGCGACTACGACACCAGCCTGCCCTCCATCCAGGGGGATCGCGAGCAGCTCATACAGGTTCTGCTCAACCTCGTTCGCAACGCCGCACAGGCCTTGCAGGGGGGAGGGCATATCTGCCTCAGGACGCGCGTTGCCCGGCAGGTCACGATCGCCAAGCAGCGTTGGCGCCTGGCATTGGATTTGCATGTCATTGACAACGGGCCCGGCATTCCGGAGGACATCCGGGATCGGATTTTCTTCCCCTTGATTTCCGGGCGCGACGGGGGTACGGGACTGGGTCTGACCATCGCTCAGACCTTCGTCCAGCAGCATGGAGGGCTGATCGAGTGTGACAGCCGTCCGGGCCGTACCGATTTTCGAATCCTGCTGCCATTGCGCTGAGTGCCTGATCCATGAATGCCGTCTGGGTTGTTGACGATGATCAGTCGATCCGCTGGGTTCTCGAAAAAGCCCTGACCCGTGAGGGCTTCGAGGTTCGGTTGTTTCCGTCTGCGCGCGAATGCCTGGCGGCGCTTGAGGCGGGGCGGCCCGCGGCACTGCTCTCGGACATCCGGATGCCCGGCGAGTCGGGGATCGAATTGCTCCAGGCGGCCAAGCGCCGGCATCCGTCCTTGCCGATCATCATCATGACCGCCTTTTCTGATCTGGACAGCGCTGTGTCGGCTTTCCAGGGCGGCGCGTTCGAGTACCTGCCCAAACCCTTTGATCTGCAAAAGGCGGTCGAACTCCTGCGTCGCGCAGTCGAGGAATCGGCGACCGAGGCGAATGAGTCGCTGATCCAGGAGACCGAGGTCGACATGCTGGGGCAGGCCCCTGCGATGCAGGAGGTCTTTCGAGCGATTGGGCGCTTGTCACAGTCGAACGTGACCGTGCTGGTGACCGGTGAGTCTGGGACGGGCAAGGAGTTGGTTGCACGAGCGCTTCACAAGCACAGCCCGCGCGCCGAGCGGATCTTCGTTGCGCTCAACACGGCCGCGATCCCGAAGGATCTGCTCGAGTCGGAACTCTTCGGGCACGAGCGCGGCGCCTTCACGGGCGCTCAGCAGATGAGGCGGGGACGGTTCGAACAGGCCGATGGTGGAACGCTCTTTCTTGACGAGATTGGTGACATGCCCGCCGAGCTGCAGACCCGTTTGCTTCGGGTGTTGTCGGATGGACACTTCTATCGGGTGGGCGGCCACCAGCCGATCAAGGCCAATGTCCGTGTGATCGCCGCCACGCATCAGAATCTCGAAGACCGAGTTCGACAGGGTTTGTTTCGCGAGGATTTATTCCATCGGCTCAACGTCATCCGCCTGCGTTTGCCCGCATTGCGCGAGCGGTCCGAGGATGTGGTGCTGCTGACTCGCCATTTTCTGGTGCAGAGTGCACGAGAGCTGGGCGGTGAGCCCAAGCGGATCAGCGATCCCGCGATGCGGGTCATGAGCCGGTTCGCGTGGCCGGGGAACGTCAGACAGCTTGAAAACGTTTGTCGATGGCTGACGGTGATGTCGCCCACCCAGGTGATCGAACTCAAGGATCTCCCGCCCGAGGTGCGTGAATTCGAATCCGCGATCTCTCCGGCGGAGTCGACGGGTCTGCCGTTGCCTTCGGCGACCGACTTGAGTCTGGCGGGCGGATCGGTTCCTGGGTTTCCAGACGCCCATGCAAACGGCGGATCGGACCGGTCGGTCGGAGCACTGCCGTCCCGATCGGATGGGGCGTTGCAGCCCGCGACGCGTCCGGATCATCCTGTACAACCCAGCGTGTCCAATCCGGATTTCTCGGGGACGACCGATTGGGAGCGTTTGCTGGAGCGAGAGGTTTCGCAGCGTCTTGCCGCCCAGTCCGCCGAAGTGCGTTCGAGCGGCGAGAGCGAACTCATGGCCAGCCTCACGCGGGCCTTCGAAGCGTCGATCATTCGGACAGCGCTCAGACACACGCGGGGACGTCGAATCGATGCGGCGCTTCGGTTGGGGATCGGCCGCAATACGATCACCCGGAAGATCCAGGATCTGCGTCTGGAGGACGACGCTGAGCTCGATGTCTGAGGGGGGCCGCAGCGCGAGGGCCTGCGGCACACGATCCGTCAGTCGATTTCGACCACGACCGGCGCGTGATCGGAGGGTTGGGGCAGTTTTCGAGGCGCACGGTCGATGACGCAGGCGCGTACCCGTTCAGCGAGCCGGCGATCGACCAGGATATGGTCAATTCTCAGGCCTGCGTTGCGCCGAAAGCCGAGCTGCCGGTAATCCCACCAGCTGAAGGATCGTGGGGCCTGCTCGAAGAGCCGAAAGCTATCCCGAAATCCGGCCTCGATCAGCGATCGGAAGCGCGCGCGTTCGGGCTCTGAGCACAGCACCTGACCCGCCCAGGCCGCAGGGTCATGGACATCGTCGTCCTGCGGGGCGATATTGAAGTCACCCAGCAGCACCGTTGGTTCGGACCGCGAGGCAAGGGTCGGGGCCAACCATTCGATCAGGGCATCAATCCATCGCAGCTTGTACCGGTATTTGTCGCTGTCGACCGATTGGCCATTCGGAAAGTAAGCGCAGACAATGTTCAGGCCCTTGATCTCGGCACTGATCAGCCGCTGCTGTTCATCCGGGAAGCAGGGGTTGCCGATTTCAACCGATCGGGCCGGGCCGACGGTGTCTTTTCTGGACAGTATCGCCACGCCGTTATACGTCGGTTGGCCAGCGAATGCCGCATGGTAGCCCGCCGCCTCGAGTTCGGTGACTGGAAATCGGCTGTCAACCAGCTTGGTCTCCTGCAGGGCCAGCACGTCGACTGGGTGCGCGGCAAGCCAGTCGACGACCTGCGGCAGCCTGACCTTCAGGGAGTTTACGTTCCAGGTGGCAAGTTTCATGGGGGCATGGGGTCGGGTTGATTGGGGCGCGCGGTCTCAATTCGTATTATCGCGTGATGCTGAACAGGCCTCGCGCAGCGAGTTCGTTACAGGCGTTTTCGATGATTTCCCGCAGGGCCAGTCGAGACGGATTGTCCAGTGATCCGTGTCGACTGGCGAGGACCAGCAGGCGGTTGAGCTGGACCCCCGAGACCTCTGATATTCGAACCGCACGAGCCACGCTCGGCTCCTTGAAGACCGAGATGGGCATTAAGGTTGCCCACGAGCCCTTCAGGATCATCTCCCTGATCGAGTCGACTGAGTCGATTTCGGCGCGGATCTCGAGCTTGATTCCGAGCGGAGCCAACTGGCTTTCAACCAGTCGGCGGTGAAGCGCAGTCATGAGCAGTGGAAAATCGCTCAGGCGTCGAGCGGGAACGATCCGTTCGATCTTCATCGAAGGGTGGGACACCAGGGCGAAGGGCTCGCCGACCAAGGGAGCGAGCGACAGGCTTCTCGAGGGAGGCGGATTGGTGACGATTGCCATGTCGATGAGGCCCTTGTCGAGCCAGTCAAGCAACTGGGGCGTAAACGCCTCGCGTGCCCGCAGTTGCAGCCCGCCCACGGTCTGCAGGCAGCGCTCGAAGATGCCGGGAAGGAGAATACGCGTCAGGGTGGGCGATGCGCCCAGAGTCACCGCCCCATCATGATCGTTGCGACCGCGGGCCAGCACCTGCCGGACCCGAGCGCTTTCGGCAAGCATGATTTGCGCGGACTGGTACAGCGTGACGCCCGCGGGCGTCAGCCTGACGCCTCTGGGCAGACGAATGAGCAACTGAACACCCAGCTCGCGCTCGAGCTCGCGAAGCTGCCGGGTCAGTGCAGGCTGAGCGATGTGGATGGCCGCCGAGGCGGCCGTGAAACTGCCGGCGTCGGCCACCGCGACGAAATAGCGAAGTGCGCGGAATTCCATCGGGTATTTCCGGATCAAGCCATCTCAAAATGCTATGGTAAACGATCGATTCGGCATTGGATTCCTTCAGGGTCCTTGTTTAGAGTCCGACTCATCTGTTTTCGATCCCTTCGCCCTCATGAACGCGACCGCCCGTCCCACAATCGGTTTCGATGCCCTCAAGTCCTTCATCGCCCGTGCGCTACGCACCGTGGGCCTGCCGCAGGACGATGCCACCCAGGTTGCCGAATTGATGGCACAGGCTGATCTTCAAGGCTCGGACGGCCACGGTGTGATTCGCTTGCCCCAGTACGTGAAACGGATCAAGGCGGGCGGGATCAACCTGAAGCCCCGCATTCAGGTGGTGCACGAGCGGAGCGGCAGCGCCGTCGTGGACGGCGATAACGGCATGGGCCATCTGGTCGTTTCAAGAGCGGTCGACATTGCGATCGAGAAAGCGCGCCAGTGTGGCGTGGCGTGGGTGGGCGCACGGTCGAGCAATCATGCCGGCCCGGCATCGCTGTACGCGCGAATGCCCATCGCGCACGACATGATTGGTCTCTACTTCGCTGTGGGCAATGCCAATCATCTCCCGCCCTGGGGCGGTTCGGACATGCTGTTGTCGACCAACCCGATCGCAGCGGGTATTCCGGCAGGCGTCGAGCCACCGGTCGTGCTCGACATGGCGACAACCGTCGCTGCATATGGCAAGGTCAAGGCCAAGGCCAAGGCGGGGCAGTCGATGCCGGTGGGCTGGATGATCGATCGAAAAGGCCAGCCCCTGACGGACCCCAGCCGGGCAGATGAAGGATTCCTGTTGCCCATCGGTGATCACAAGGGGTACGGGCTCGCACTCATTGTTGGTTTACTTGCCGGAACCTTGCAGGGTGCAGCGATGGGGCGTGAGGTCGTTGACTTCAACAAGGACCATGTCACCAAGACCAATACGGGCCAGGCGATTCTGGTCATCGATTTGCGGGCGTTCGGGGACCCGCAGTCTTTCAAGGACCGCGTGGATCGTCTGGTTCGGGATATTCGATCGAGCGAACGGCTGGATGGCGTCGAACGGATCTGGCTGCCTGGCGAGCAGAGCCATCTGAGACGAGTCCGTTACGCGGCGGAGGGTATTCCGGTCTCGCCGGGCGTGGTCCGCGACCTGGATGTGCTCTCGGATGAACTGGGGATCGATCCCCTGTTCGGTCGGGAGTCGAACGGATGACGCCGTCTGAGCGGCCGGCAGGGGGGGCGGCACCCGCGCCCCGCGGCTTTGTCATCGACCGCTCCGATGGCCGTACTCAGTTGCCGGGCAGTCTCCACACCAATCGCGTGCTGTCGAGCTGGTTGTCCTTCGAGGCGTCCGGCGCGGTTCGGGCGTACACCGGTAAGGCTGAACTCGGACAGGGCATTCTGACGGCTCTCCGCCTGATCGTCGCCGACGAGCTCGATCTGGATCTCGATACCGTTGAGATCGTTCCCGCGAGCACGGTCTGTGGTCCCGACGAGGCGGTCACATCAGGCAGCCTGTCGATCCAGGACAGCGGAGGGGCGCTGCGCCATGCCTGCGCAGAAGTCCGGGCCCTTGCGCTCGATTGGGTGGCGTCGGCCTGTGCGGTACCCGTCGACCGGATTGTCATCGACCGGGGCGTCATGATTGATCGGTACAGCGGAGAACGCTTGGGCGATTACGCGTCGGTCATGCCGCACATTGACCTCGAGCGTGAGTATCAGGGCATCGCTCAGCCCAAGCCCCCCGCAGCGCGCCGCCTGATCGGTCGGGAAGAGGCAGCCCGGATCGACCTGCCGGACAAGGTGTTTGGTCGGCCTCGCTTCATCCACGATGTGCGGATGCCCGGGATGCTGCACGGCCGGGTGCTTCGCGCCCCTCGACTGGGAGCGGCGTTGCGTTCCGATCCGCGGGTTCGGGCGGCAGACCTTCCGGACAGCGTGCGCCTGGTTGTGGATGGGCGCTTCGTGGCGCTTCTGGGCGAATGCGAGCATCTCGTCGAGCGTCACGCAGAGCGCTTGGCCAGCCGCCTCGAATGGCAGGTCGAGTCTTCCCTTCCCGACGGGGGCGATCTTGCTGGGTTCCTTCAGAGTGCCTCCCACCAGCAGACGATCCCGGCCCAGCGTTCGGTTGATGGCTCCGAACCGCAGTCGCCTCAGGATTGGCCTGAATCGGGGCACCGCTTCGTCGCGAGTTACCTGAAGCCTTATCTTGCTCATGCGTCGATCGGCCCGTCGTGCGCCCTGGCCCGCTGGGCAGACGGTCGGCTCGAAGTATGGACGCACAGTCAGGGTATTCAGAATCTGCGCGATGACCTCGTTTTGGCACTCTCGCAAGAACCGGACGCGCCCGCTCGAAGCGCCATCACGATTCATCATGTTGAGGGGGCGGGATGTTACGGGCACAACGGCGCAGACGATGTTGCGTTTGACGCGGTCGTGCTCGCCCGCGCCTGCCCCGGGCAGGTTGTTCGGGTGCGCTGGTCGCGGGCCGATGAGCTCACGCACAGCCCGCTGGGTGCCGCTCAACTGGCGCGTCTGGAGGCGCGCGTCGCGCCGGACGGGCAGATCACGCATTGGACCCACTCGGTCTGGTCCAACGGTTACAGCTCGCGCCCTGGGCGCGCGCGCACGCCCACGCTGCTGGCGGCCAGTGAGCGTGCGCGGGCCACCGAATTACCGTTACCCGTCAATCCGCCGCTGGCCACCGGCGGCGGCTCTGAGCGCAACGCCGTTCCGGGCTATGCGTTTCCGACGTATCAGGTGGTCAACCACCGCCTGACCGTCATGCCGCTGCGAACCTCAGCGATGCGTGCCTTGGGCGGATACCTGAATGTGTTCGCAATTGAATCCTTCATCGACGAAATTGCGTCGACACTCGGTCTGGATCCAATCGAATTCCGGCGTCGACACCTCGATGACCCCCGCGCACTGGAGGTGATCGATCAGGTCGTGGCGCGCTCGGCCTGGTGGCGCAGCCCGTCCCAGCCTCGCGAAGAGGGGACCGGACAGGGCATGGGCTGGGCGCGGTACAAGAACTCCGGGGCCTGGTGCGCGGCCATCGCCCGAGTTGAAGTGACCGATCGGGTGAAAGTGCTTGATCTCGAGCTTGCCGTGGACGTCGGCATGGTCGTTGATCGCGACGGCGTGATCAATCAGATCGAGGGAGGCGCCATCCAGAGTACCAGCTGGACACTGAAGGAACAGGTGCGCTTCGATCGAGACACATTGCTGAGCACCGGATGGGACAGCTATCCGATTCTTCGATTCAGCGAACTGCCCCGGGTGCGTGTCCATCTGCTTGACCGTCCGGATCAGCCCCCGCTGGGTGCGGGCGAGGCCGCGCAGGGCCCGGTTGCGGCCGCAATCGGCAATGCGGTCAGCGATGCGCTCGGTCTCCGGGTTCGCCAGTTACCGCTGGACCCAGACAACCTCTTGCGGGCCGTTCATGCGGCTGCGTCTGCCTGAACCGGAGATTCAGACGATGATCGATCTTCAAGTTAACGGTGCCATGCATCGTATCCCCGATGAGGAATCGACGCCTTTGCTGGCGGTGTTGCGTGAATCACTGGGGCTTTCGGGGCCGCGCTTCGGTTGCGGTCAGGGCGAGTGCGGCGCATGCATGGTCCTGGTCGATGGTCGCCCAGAGACCGCATGCAATATCTCGGTCGGTGCAGTCCGCAATCGCTCGATCGAGACCGTCGAGGGACTGGGAACGCCCGAGCGGCCGCACCCGGTGCAGCGCGCAGTGATCGAGGAGCGGGCGGGCCAGTGTGGGTACTGCCTGTCGGGCATCATCACCTCGGCGGTGGCCTTGCTGCGTCAACATGAGAACCCTTCGCGAGACCAGATCATCGACGCACTCGAACCCCATCTTTGCCGATGCGGGGCTCATCCTCGCATCATTCGCGCCGTCGAGCGTGCCGCAGCCTATATTCGGATCCCGTAGCCATGAGCCTGTCCTTTTCCAGTCTGTCCTCTTCAGCGGCTCGAACGTGCCGTCTCTGGTTTTGTGGCTGTAGTGGCTTGCCGATCGTACCCGAGGGTCCCGCGGGGCTCACGCCTTCGACGCGTTCCCCGTTGGTGCTGTCCGGCCGGCGCGCCCGGGTGGTCGACGTGCATGCGCATTGCTACATTCAGGCGGCACTCGACCTCATGGGCGAGGAAGCCCGTGCCGTCCTGCCTCCGGTGAAGGGCGTACCGGAACATTTTCTTCAGATCGATGCGCAACTGGACGCCCGCTTTGCTGCGATGGATCGGATGGGCGTCGATCTGCAGGTTCTCAGCATCAACCCCTTCTGGTACAAGAAGGATCGGGAGACGGCCGAGGCGATTTGCCGTATTCACAACGAGACGCTCGCAGAACTCTGCGCGCGTGCGCCCAAGCGCCTGGCGGCCTTTGCGTCGCTGCCCATGCAGTATCCCGAGCTCGCAGTCGACATGCTGGAGCACGCGGTCCGCGTGCTCGGGCTGAAGGGCGCGGCCATCGGGGGCAGCGTTGCCGGGCGGGATTTCGCACTGCCCGAATTCCATCCCGTGCTGGCCAAGGCGCAGGAGCTCGGAGTGATGCTTTTCATCCATCCCCAGAGTACTCCCGAGCTGGCTGCCCGATTCAAGGGGAATGGGTGGCTGTCCAATGTGATCGGCAATCCCCTGGACACGACGATTGCGCTGCAGAAGCTGATCTTCGAGGGGGTGTTTGACCGGTTCCCCAATTTGAAAGTGCTGGGCGCGCACGGCGGCGGCTTCCTGGGGTCTTATGCCCCTCGAATGGATCGCAGTTGCTACGTTTCTCCTCAGAACTGTGATCCGTCGATCCAGCTCCGAAAGCGACCCACGGAGTACATTCGGCAAATCTATTTCGATTCACTGGTTTTCACGGGTGAGGCCTTGCGGCATCTGGCGGCCGAGGTCGGCGTCGGCCAGATCATGATCGGGACCGACCACCCGATCCCCTGGGAAGAGGACCCGGTCAATCATGTGCTGAACACGCCCGAGCTGAGTAACGATGACCGCCTGGCCATTCTCGGGGAGACCGCCATCCGGGTGCTGGGACTCGAGCTTTAAGACCACTTTGAGCGGAACCTTCATTTTTCATTGCTTGTACAAAGGAGACATCATGGTACGCAAACCCCTGTCCACCCCCCGTCGTCTGGCCTTGAGCGCAACCGTGCTCGCGATGGCGGGCGCGACCCTGATTCCGTTGGCCTCGCAGGCCCAGTCCGCGTATCCCAGCCGTACCATCCGAATGGTCGTGCCGCTGGCTGCAGGCAGTGCGGTCGATGTGGCGGCACGTCGCCTCGCAATGAAGATGTCGGCAAGCATGGGCCAGAATATCGTTGTCGAAAACATCGTGGGTGCTGCAGGCATCATTGGCGCAAGTCAGGTTGCCAAAGCCGCACCGGACGGCTACACGATCGGAGGCTTTAACGACAGCATCCTCACCATGGTGCCCAACCTCAACAAGAGCATGCCCTTCGATACAGTGCGCGACTTTACCCACATCAGTCAGGTCGCGACGATCGAGTTCAGTGTTGCCGTCCCGGTCAACTCGCCGTACAAGTCGATCGGAGACCTGATCGCCGCAGCTAAGGCTTCGCCTGGAAAAATCACCTACGGATCAGGCGGAATCGGAAGCCCACAACATCTGGCGGGTGCCCTGTTTGCCTCGCACACTGGTATTGAGATCAAGCATATTCCCTATCGAGGGGCCAGCCAGTCCGCGCAGGGCACGGCTTCCGGCGAGGTCGATGTCAATCTCAACGGTATTGCGACTGTTTCCTCGCTGGCCAAGGCTGGCAAGCTTCGACTGATCGGTGTCATGCGTAGCACGCGCCATCCGGAATACCCCGCGACCCCAACTCTGGCCGAGGCGGGTGTGAAGGGGTTTGAATACAGCACGTGGTTCGGATTGAGCGCGCCGCGCGGGACACCGACCGAGATTGTCAACCGACTGCACGCCGAGGTGGTCAAGGCGCTGGCGGATACGGACGTGAAGGGTCGCTATGCGGCGCTTGGCCTGCGGCCGGACGGGACGAGTCCCGAGCAGGTCAGTGATCTGGTTCGTGCACAGCTTGCGCGGTATGCCAAAGCGGTGAAGGACAACAACATCAGACCCGAGTAAGTCGAACGCGCCCCGCTGACCGTGCGCGCCTCCGGGCGCACGGTCAGCCCAGCCTGTCATCAAGAGTCATCCAGGAGTTCGCAAAGCATGAGCAATGTTCAAACCCTCGAACCGTGTGTGCTTCGTCCGTCCGAGATCAAGGCGCATGACCGGGGCGGTGGCGCGCGCACGATTCCGCTTGTGGGGCCCTCAATCGGCGCGCGGGGTTTCATCAACGGGATCACTGAATTCGGACCCGGCGCCGCGATCCCCTTTCACAGCCATAACTGCGAAGAGAGCGTCGTCTTGCTCGAGGGTGAGGCCATGCTCGACATCGGTGGCAAGGAATACCCGGTCAAACCGTTTGAGACCACCTGGATTCCACCCAACGTCTCGCACCGGTTTCGAAACCTGTCGAGTACCCAGGGGATGAAGATTCTCTGGATTTATGCGTCGACGCAGGCGACTCGCACCATCACCGAAACCGGAGAAACCCGCCCGGTTTCTGCGGAACACGCTGCTCGCTGAGTTGGATACGGCGGGTCGTGGTGAACGTCCCGCTACAGCTCAAAGGGCGGTGTGTCAGGCCGCTTCGGCCATGCCGTGGTGTCGGAGCAAGGCGTCGGGACTCGGATCTCTGCCTCTGAACGAGCGAAACGACGCAAGTGCGGGTCGGCTGCCCCCGACCGACAGGATTTCGGCGAGAAAGCGTCGGCCCGTGTCGATCAGGGCCTGGGGATCCTGCGCGACTTCTTCAAACGCCGCATAGCAATCCGCAGAGAGAACCTCGGCCCATTTATAGCTGTAGTAGCCTGCGGCATAGCCCCCTGCGAAGATGTGCGCGAAGCTGTTCTGAAAGCGATTGAACGGCGGGGGGTGGATCACTGCAACCTCCGCCCGAACCTGGTCAAGCACCGCCTGCACCGGAACCGGCGGAACATCGACTCGGGACTCTTCATGCAGGCGCATGTCAAACAGGGCGAATTCCACCTGTCTGAGCGTTTGCAGCCCGGCTTGAAAGTTTCGCGCGGCGACCATCCGGTCGAATAGCTCACGCGGGATCGTTTCGCCGGTGTCAACGTGCGCGCTCATCTTGCGCACCACGTCCCATTCCCAGCAGAAGTTCTCCATGAATTGGCTGGGCAGCTCAACGGCGTCCCATTCGACACCATTGATGCCCGAAACGCTCAGCTCGTCCACACGGGTCATCAGGTGATGCAGGCCATGACCGAATTCGTGAAACAGTGTGATCACATCGTCGTGCGTCAGCAGCCCTGGGCGTGAACCGACGGGTGGCTGAAAATTGCAGTTCAGGTAGGCAACGGGTGTCTGAACACGTTCGCCGATGCGCTTGCGACCCCGTGCGTCGTCCATCCAGGCTCCGCCGCGCTTGGTTTTTCGCGCATAGAGGTCGACATAAAACTGCCCGATCAATGCCCCATCGCGTTCGACTCGAAAGAAGCTCACATCCGGATGCCACGTCTGGGCGGCGTCCTCGGCGATCCGGATGCCGAACAGGTGCTCGACCAGCGCGAACATGCCGGCCAGGACGCGTGGCGCCTGGAAGTACTGCTTGACCTGCTGATCCGAAAAACTGTACCTCGCCTCCTTGAGACGTTCGCTGGCAAACGCGATATCCCAGGCTGCGAGTGCTTCGAGTCCGAGCGATTCTCGTGCGAACGCGCGCAACTCGTCCAGGTCACGCTCTGCGAAGCGCCGCGCCCGGGCAGCGAGATCGCGCAGGAACGAAATGACCTGAGCCGGAGATTGCGCCATCTTGGGCTCGAGTGATACCTCGGCAAAGCTTCGGTAGCCAAGGAGATTTGCTTCCTCGGCGCGCAGACGCAGCGTCTCGTCAATGATTGGGGTGTTGTCCTGTTCGGGAGCGCCTGAAGAGGACGCTCGGGTCACGTAGGCCCGATACAGCGCCTCTCTGAGCGTGCGGTCGTTGGCATACTGCATGACCGGAAGATAGGACGGCATTCGCAAGGAAAAACGCCAGCCCTGTTGTCCTTCGGCCTGCGCCTCGGCCTCGGCCGCGTCGATGACATCCTGAGGCAGCCCCGCCAATTGTTCGGGCTGCGTCACCAGCGTGGACCATCCGTTGGTGGCATCCAGCACGTTCTCGGAAAATTTCTGAGAAAGGGCCGCTTGACGCTCTTGCAGTTCGGCAAAGCGCTCGCGTGCTGGGGAATGCAACTCGGCCCCGCTCAGCCGGAAGTCGCGCAATGCGTTGTCAATGATCCGCCGGCGAGCGGCGTCGAGGGCGTTGTATTCGGCGCTGGCGGCCAAGGCCTGGTAGCGCGAATGCAGACGTTGATCCTGACCCAGTTCAGTCCAGAACTGGGTCACGGTGGGGAGCAAGGCGTTGTACGTTTCCCGAAGCTCGGGCGAGTCAGCCACTGCGTTCAGGTGACTGACCATACCCCAGGCGCGCGAGAGCTGCTCGGTGGCGGCCTCCAGCGGCACAATGACAGTGTCCCAGCCCGCGGGCGCTGAGCACGTACAAACGGCTTCGAGTGCGCCGCGCGCCTGGGTGAGCAGTTGCTCGATCGCCGGCGCGACGTCATCGATCCTGAAATCGGTAAAGCGGGGGAGCCCGGAAAAATCAAGTACGGGGTTGTCCGGTTCAGAGGGGCGCATCGTCATGGTGACAGGTCCGGTACGGTTTTGCCGATTCGTTCAAGGGGTGCGCTCGGCGGCCTCGACGGTGTTGACGAGGAGCATTGCGCGGGTCATGGGCCCGACGCCACCCGGCACGGGCGTGATCCAGCCGGCCACGGGCGCCGCGCTATCGTAGTCGACGTCACCGCAGAGACGGCCCTCCGAATCGCGATTCATCCCGACATCGATGACAACGGCACCCGGTTTGATCATGTCGCCCGTGACCATTCTCGGCTGCCCCACTGCGGCAACGATGATGTCCGCGCGGCGCAAATGATCAGCGAGCTGGCGGGTTCTGCTGTGGCAAATGGTGACCGTCGCATCCTTTTGCAAGAGCAGCAGCGCCTGTGGTTTGCCCACAATGTTGCTGCGGCCGATCACGACGGCCTCGGCGCCCTTCAGGTTGCAGCCGACGTGTTCGAGCAGCCGCATCACGCCATATGGCGTGCACGGCAGGAACCCCGGCTGACCGGTCATCAATGCACCGGCGCTGGCCACATGAAAGCCGTCGACGTCCTTTTCGGGCGAGATCGATTCAATCACTCGGCGCGCATCGATCTGCGCGGGCAGCGGCAACTGGACCAGAATGCCGTGAACGGCGGGGTCGGCGTTGAGCGCGTTGATCCGGGCCAGCAACTCGACCTCGGCCGTATCAGCCGGCATTCGGATGAGCGTGGACTGGATACCGACTTCTTCGCAGTCCTTGACCTTGTTGCGGACATAAACCGCAGAGGCGGGGTCTTCGCCCACCAGGATCACGGCGAGTCCGGGGCGTCGCGATCGGGCCGAAAGGACTCGGATGCGTTCAACCAGCTGACCCCGGATGTCCCGGGCAAGACCCGCACCGTCAATGATTGTCGCGCTCATCGATTGCCCTCCTCGCCAACCCGATCGATCGACTCGATCTGAGTCTATCATGGGCTCCCAGCCCGCTTGCAGCTCGCTTCAGGATCGGCTATAGTGACGGGCTTTTCGGGGGTATAGCTCAGCTGGGAGAGCGCTTGCATGGCATGCAAGAGGTCAGCGGTTCGATCCCGCTTACCTCCACCAAAAAAGCTTGTGGCACTTGAGCGGTTTTGCGTAGTTGTGGTGGCACGAGATTGTGTTGTTCGAGATTGTGGGTCGGTCGATTGAAGCCTTCGTGAATCAGGTATGATTCGGGGGTGCAGGGTTGGGGGTCCGAGAGTGTGCGGGCGCTCAAAGCTGCAAAAAAGACTGACTCAGTGAAGTTGTTCGGTGGGCAGGTAGTACACCGTCCCGTTCGTCTAGAGGCCTAGGACACGACCCTTTCACGGTTGTAACAGGGGTTCGAATCCCCTACGGGACGCCAGTCACCTGGCGTAATCGACCAGTCTGTTGTCGGTCGCTAAAAAAAGCGTTGAAACGAGTCACGCTGAGAGGCGCTGAAGAGCGGTCCAGCAGATTCACATCAGGGGCCGTGGTCACGTGATGACCAGGCCCTTTTTGTTGGTGCGCCGATGATGACGCACCGTGTCCCCGTCCCTTAAACGGACCGTTGTTCGGCCAGCTTGGCCAGCACCAGTTTGCTCGCTCCGCTGATATCGCCCAGTTTTTCGCCCGCCCGCAGCCTGCGATGCATGGCGGGTTCGGCGGTTTGCTTCCCAAGCGCCCAGTCTGCGCAGGATTCGGCCACATCGGGCGGCAGGAACAGCACGCCGCTTTCGTCTGCGATGACCGCGTCGCCCGGGTTTACGGTGACCCCACCGCAGTTGACGGGTGTATTGAAGGCCCCTCCGATGGCGTAGATGCGGGTGGTGACTGGCGCGGGGCCTTTGCACCAGACGGGGAAGTCTTCGGCGCGAATTTCCGAGAAATCGGTCGCCGGGCCATCAATGATGGCAGCGAGCGCCCCCGATGCCTTGGCCGCTACCGCAACGCCCCCTCCCAGACAGGCGTATTTGTCGTCGCCCAGGCGATCGATCACCAGGACATCACCCGGGCGCAACAATCCCAGGACATGGTGCAACAGCGCAGAATCCTGACCGGGGAGAGCCAGCGTCACCGCAGTGCCGGCGACGCGCTTGCCCGACTGAATGCACTGAATCCGTCGATCGGCAAAACCCTGTTGCCGGAGATGGCCGATGGTCGCTGTTTCGCAGCGGGCCAGTTTGGCGACCAGCGCTGGGTCGAGTTGTCGGGGGAGGTCGTTGACGGCGAAGGACATGTTCGGATTCTCCGGAGAGGCTGAAGCAGTGGATAGCAGGGATCAAAGGACCGCTTGTCCGCTCATCCTTTGCCCATCACCCAATCGGGCAGGGCCAGTGAAAGCGCGGGAAAATAGGTGATCAATACGAGCATGATCAGCAGGGGGATCAGGAGCGGCAGAATCGCGATCGTGACCTTTTCGAACGGGACCCGCGCGACTTCCGATACAACGTAAAGCCCAATTCCCATCGGTGGGGTTGCGATGCCAAGCAGCAGGGCGAGTTGTACGATGATTCCGAAGTGGACCCGATCGATCCCATAACTGTCGATGAGGGGGAGCAAGGCAGGGACCAGGATCAGTTTCGCTGGGACCCCTTCAACAAAGCACCCGATGACCAGAAAAAAGACGATTAGCAGCCCCAGAAAAACCGGCTTCGAATCGGTCAGCGACAGCATGGTATCCGCGAGTCGCTGGGGGGCCTGTTCGATCGCGAGCAGCCATCCCATGACGGTCGAGAACCCGATGATCACCATCACGACCGCAGTCATCGTCATGGTTTCGGTCAGGGCGTGCCAGAGCTTGGCCCAGGTAAAGCGGCGGTACACGATGCTGATGAGCAACGCGTAGGCGCAGGCGAGCACGCCCGCTTCGGTCGCAGTGGTGTAGCCGGTGATGATTGCGAACATGATGATGCCCGGCGCCACCAGCGCTGCGATTCCATCGCGCGCGGCATGCAGGATCTGGCGCAGCGTGGCCCGGGGTTCGACGGGAATGCCATAGCGCGTCGCATAGAAACGATTGAAAATCATCAAGGACAAGCCCACCAGCAACCCGGGTACCAGTCCGGCCAGGAACAGTCGCGCAACGGAAGTACCGGACAGGTAGGCATAGACGACCAGTCCCACTGAGGGTGGGATGATGGGTCCGACGATCGCGGAGGCCACCGTCAGCGCCGCTGCAAAATCCGCGGGGTAGCCGCGCTCGCGCATGGCCTTCACTTCCAGTTGCCCGAGCCCTGCAATGTCACCCACCGCGGTGCCGTTCACGCCCGCGAAAATCAT
>JBDLRB010000128.1:0-10588 GCA_039800205.1 Pseudomonadota bacterium
TGGCGCGCCCGGCAGGATTCGAACCCACGACCCCCTGGTTCGTAGCCAGGTACTCTATCCAACTGAGCTACGGGCGCGCTGAAAAACGAGAGTATATCAGGTTGCGTCACCCCTGTTGGGTTCAATGCCTGCCAGCGGACGGGGCCTGCGCGAGGGTCGGGCGGGTCGGGTCGCGAGACGCATGTCCGTGAAGCCCGCGCGGATGGCGACCCGCATCAGGTCGGCCATCGACCGCGCAAGCAGCTTTTCCATGATGTTGGAGCGGTGGGCCTCGACGGTCTTGATACTGATGTTCAGATCGTCCGCGATCTGCTTGTTCAGGCGGCCCGCGACGATGCGCTCAAGCACCTGCCGTTCACGGGTGGTCAAGGCATCAATGCGTTCGCGGGCCTCGCGTTCGCCCAGCAGGTTTTCGCTGCGGTCGCGCGATTCCGACAGGCAGCGTTCGACCACCGCCCGCAATCGTTCTTCGCTGAACGGCTTCTGCAGAAAATCCACGGCGCCTTTCTTCATCGTGTCGACCGCCATTGGCACATCGCCATGACCCGTAATGAAGACCAGGGGCAGGACGCAGCCGCGGCGATTCAGTTCATCCTGCAAGGCCAGACCCGATAGCCCGGGCATGCGCACATCTACCAGCAGACAGCCGAGCGAGGCCGATCCGAAATCGGTGGCCAGAAAGGCCTCGGCACTGTCGAAGCAGAGGGTATTGAAGCCATTCCCCTCCAGCAGCCACCGGATGGAGTCTCGGACCGCCTCATCGTCATCGATCACAAAGACCGTCGCCGCTGGAACGCTGCCGGCGGGAGCGGGTACCGGGTTGCGCGGTGTGGGTAGCATGGGCAATGGTCCGGAGAGTGTAGGGGTCGGGATCAGGCGGCGGTCGCGAGGACGCCCTCGCTGGCCACCGGCAAGGTAAAGATGAAGTGCGTGCCGCGGGTTTCGCCGCTCTCATGCCACAACTGACCGTGATGCGCCTCGACGATCGAGCGGCAGATGTTCAGTCCAATGCCCATACCCTCCAGCTTTGTGCTGAAGAAGGGCTCGAACAGGCGCATTCTCGCATCCTCGGGCACGCCCGCGCCCTGGTCGATCACCGAAAACTGCAGGGTCTCGCCGTGCTGCTCCACCTTGAGTGTGACGACGCGCTGTGCGGCACTGCTGAGGTCACGGGACGCTTCGACCGCGTTCTTCAGCAGATTCATCAGAACCTGCTGAAGGAGAACGCGGTCCACCTCGACGGGCGGCAGTGCATCGGCCAGCTCGGTGGCGATCCGCACCCGGTTGCGCTTGGCTTCGATCTGAGCCAGACCCAGGGCCTCGCTCAAGAGATCGGACACCGAGCAGACCGTTCGCTCGGGCTCGCTCCGTTTGACGAAATTGCGGATGCGTCGAATGACTTCGCCGGCACGCCCCGCCTGTGCGGTGGTCTTGTCCAGTGCATCGAGGAGCAGGGCGGGGTCGAGGCTGCGCCCGGACCCGCTCGCGAGGCGAATGCGCGCCCGCATGCCGCTGCAGTAATTGGCAATGGCGGTTAAGGGCTGGTTCAGCTCATGCGCCAGCGACGAGGCCATCTCGCCCATCGTCACCAGTCGGGCATTGTGCTGCAACTTGAGTTCCTTTCGGCGAAGCTTTTCATCGGCTTCTCGACGAACTGTGATATCCGTGGCCACCAGCATCTCGACGGGACGGCCGTCGACCCAGCGAATGGTTCGCGCGCGCACCTCAAACCAGCGATTCAGTTGCGGATAAAAGCATTCGCTGTTGGCTGAGTCGAGTTGGGCGCGCTTGAGCGCCTCGTGGCTCTGGCCGGCATCGCCAAACCATTCCCGATACATCCGGTTGGCGAACAAGAGTGCATGACCGGTTGAAGCCTCAGCCGGGTCATGACCGACCACCGACACCGCGGCGTCAAGCGCCTCCATGACCGTCGTGAAGCGCTCGTGGGCGGCCGCCAGCGCGGCGCGGATGCGGCGCGGCTCGGTGATGTCGTTGATTGAGGTCATCCAGCCCGTATGGCGGCCATTTCGGTCGACCAGACGCGAGACATAGATCTTGGCGTCCAGGAGTGTCCCATCGCTGCGACGCATCCGCGTCTCGACTGCACCGCGGACGATATCGCCGGCCAGTACCCGATCCAGATTGGCACGGTTCAAGGCGTGGTCGGCCTCGGGCCAATACGGGAAGGGCGGAAGCGTGCCCACCAGGTCGGACTCGGCCAAGCCGACCATTTCGCAAAAAGCGCGGTTGACATAGGTGATCCGCCCCTCGAGATCCAGGGCCCGCATCCCGGTGATCATCGAGTCTTCCATGGCTTGCCTGAACGCCGTTTCGGCAGCCAGCGCAGCCTCGGCTTCACGACGTTGCGTGGTGTCGCGCGCAATGGCGTAAAGCATCGTGGGATAGGTCTGCGGATCGCGCCGGATCGACCACTGCAACCAACGCCAGCCGACCCCGTCGGGTGCCTCGAGGGGCAGGCGTGGGGCGGGCAGGAAGCGGGCCTCGAAGCTGACCCCTTGTGCGCCGTCGGTCGCGACTGCATCGATCAGTCGGGCAATCTCAGCCCGATCGTCCGGATGCGCACGATCCGCGATCCGGCTACGGTCAGGGACGGGCGCGAAAAAGGTCTCGAAGGCCGGGTTGCCCCGGATCAAGACCCCGTCCGTGCGCATCACGCACAGTGGGTCAGGGGAGAGCGTGAACAGTCGATCCCGCGCAATCTCGGCGGCCAGACGTCGTCGCGCATTACGCCCCAGCATGAACAGGGTGATCAGAACCAGCAGTGACAGGCCGATGACGGCCACCTGCATGGGGCGCTCGAGGGTCCCGTCACCGGTGGTCTCAAGACCCGTGCTGCGCGCGAACCAGAGAAAGGTCGCAACCAGCAGCACGAAAATCACCATGGCGATTCCGTGGGTGATCGAGAACCACCGTACGGCGCGCAGGGCAATGGGGTCATCCACGTACCAGAGGCGTTTCGGCTTCATGCGCTGGAGTCTACCGCGCGTTGACGAGGATGCAAGTCCGGGCGATGCAAGCGCCGTTTTTTCATTATGTGAAATCATTTTTCTCGAAGTGAAAAAAAACTTGCCCTGCCCGGGTGTGCTTCTTAGAATGCTCGGCAGATCTGCATCGATTAAAGCCGAGGAGCCCTCATGTCTGCCGTGCCCAGTTCGATCCCAGGCCGTTCCGATTCACGTGATGTTGACGCGCTCGAAACCCAGGAGTGGCTTGATGCGCTCGAAGCCGTGATCGACCGTGAGGGGCCGGATCGCGCGCACTATCTGCTCGAGCGCATGGTGGAGTTGTCGCGTCGTAACGGTGCGTTCATTCCGTTTTCGCCGAATACCGCCTACCTGAACACCATCCCCTCGCACCTGGAAGTCCCGTCGCCGGGCAATGCCGAGCTTGAAGAGCGGATCCGCTCGTACGTCCGTTGGAATGCGATGGCCATGGTTGTACGGGCCAATCGACATAACCCGCCTGACGGCGGTGATCTGGGGGGGCACATTGCCACCTTCGCTTCGCTCGCCACGATGATCGGCGCGGGGATGAACCACTTCTGGCATGCGCCGCATGAGGGTCATGGTGGCGATCTGGTCTACTTTCAGGGACATGCCGCACCGGGCATCTACGCGCGTGCCTTCGTCGAAGGGCGTCTGAGCGAGGCCCAGCTCGAGCGCTTCAGGCAAGAGGTTGACGGGCAGGGATTGTCCTCTTATCCCCATCCCAAGCTGATGCCTGATTTCTGGCAGTTCCCGACGGTATCGATGGGGCTGGGACCCTTGATGGCCATCTATCAGGCGCGCTTTCTCAAGTATCTGCACGCCCGGGGCATTGCGGACACGAGCCAACGGAAGGTCTGGGTGTTCTGCGGGGACGGCGAAATGGATGAGCCGGAATCCCTGGGCGCCATCGGACTGGCCGCGCGCGAGAAGCTCGACAACCTGGTGTTCGTAATCAATTGCAACCTGCAGCGCCTGGATGGGCCCGTGCGGGGCAATGGCAAGATCATCCAGGAGCTCGAGGGCGATTTCCGTGGCGCGGGCTGGAATGTGATCAAGCTGATCTGGGGCTCTTACTGGGACCCGTTGCTGGCCCGCGATCGTGAGGGCATTCTCCAGCGCATCATGGAGGAAACGGTCGATGGCGAGTATCAGGCCTACAAAGCCAACGATGGCGCCTTCGTTCGGAAGCACTTCTTCGGCAAGCACCCGAAGCTGCTCGAGATGGTGTCGCGGATGACCGACGAGGACATCTGGCGACTCAACCGCGGTGGCCATGATCCGCACAAGGTGTACGCGGCCTTCCACTCCGCGGTCAATCATGTGGGCCAGCCCTCGGTTATTCTGGCCAAGACCGTCAAGGGCTATGGCATGGGGCGGGCCGGCGAGGCCAAGAATCCCACCCATCAGCTGAAGAAGCTCGACTCGAGCAGCATTCGTGAGTTTCGCGACCGTTTCAACATTCCGATTCCAGACGATCAACTCGAGTCCTTGCCCTTTTTCCGGCCGTCGGACGACACGCCCGAGATGCAGTACATGCATGAGCGCCGTCGCGCGCTGGGGGGCTATGTGCCGTCGCGCCGACGCGAGTCGGAAGAGCGACTGCCGGTGCCGGGCCTGGAGGTCTTTCAGCCCGTTCTTGAAGCCACTCCCGAAGGCCGTGAAATTTCAACCACCCAGGCCTTCGTGCGTGTGCTGACCGCCCTGATTCGTGACAAGTCGCTGGGTCCCCGGATCGTCCCGATCGTGCCGGACGAAGCCCGCACCTTTGGCATGGAGGGCATGTTCAGGCAGCTGGGCATCTACGCACCCGAGGGGCAGAAGTACACACCGCAGGACAAGGACCAGGTGATGTACTACCGCGAGGACAAGGCCGGACAGATCCTCGAGGAAGGCATCAACGAGGCAGGTGCCTTCAGCTCGTGGATTGCCGCAGCCACCTCGTACTCGACCAACAACCGGGTGATGGTGCCGTTCTACATTTACTACTCGATGTTTGGCTTTCAGCGAATTGGCGATCTCGCTTGGGCGGCGGGCGACATGCAGGCGCGCGGATTCCTGCTGGGCGGCACGGCCGGCCGAACCACGCTGAACGGCGAGGGCCTGCAGCACGAGGACGGGCACAGTCACATCCTGTCCTCAACCATCCCCAACTGCGTGTCCTACGACCCGACCTTCGCTCACGAACTCGCGGTGATCATTCATGATGGCTTGCGTCGCATGGTGGCGCAGCAGGAAAACGTGTTTTATTACCTGACCGTAATGAATGAGAACTACGCTCATCCTGGGCTTCGTCCTGGCGATGAGGAGGGCATCATCAAGGGCGGCTATCTGCTTCGGCGAGGTTTGGCGGACGCCACAGCCCGCGTGCAGTTGCTGGGCTCCGGCACCATCTTGCGGGAAGTCATCGCTGCCGCCGAAATGCTCGAAAGCGAATGGGGCATTGCGGGCGACGTCTGGAGCATTACCAGCTTCACCGAGTTGCGGCGTGACGGTCTTGAGACCGACCGCTGGAATCTGCTCAACCCGACCGAAAAGCCGCGTGAGGCGTACATCACGGCCCGTCTGGCGGCGACCGAGGGTCCGATCGTTGCGTCGACCGACTACATGAAGCTCTTCGCTGATCAGATCCGGCCCTTCATTCCGGCGGGACGGTCGTTCCGCGTGCTGGGCACGGATGGGTTCGGGCGATCGGATTTCCGTGCGCGTTTGCGTGAGCACTTTGAAGTGGACCGCCGGTTTGTCGTGCTGGCCGCCTTGAAGTCTCTGGCCGACTCGGGTGCGATCCCCGTCAAACGGGTGGCCGAGGCACTGTCTCGGTACGGGATTGATCCGACGAAAGCCAATCCGATGACGGCGTGAGACATCGCGTGTCCTGAGCCCAGAGTGTTCGTTCTGGCGTCGATGGGGCCTGCGGGTCAGGCCCGGTTTGAGAAGGAACTGCAGCATGAGTGATCTGCGAGAAATACACGTTCCGGACATCGGTGATTTCGCCGAGGTCGAAGTCATCGAGATTCTGGTCAAGCCGGGCGATCGGGTTCAGGCCGAACAGTCGCTGATCACCGTCGAGTCCGACAAGGCTTCGATGGAGATTCCCTGCTCGGCGACGGGCGTCGTGCACGAGATCCGGGTCGCGCTCGGCGACAAGGTCGCCAAGGGCAGCCTGATCCTGATGCTCGTGCCCGAGGACTCGAAGTCTTCGCTTACGACGTCTGCTGCGCCGCTTGCCGGGCCACCTGCCGCCCCAGCCCCCGTGGCCGCTCCAGCCAGCGCCGCGCCGCCGGCTTCGGTTGCTCCCCCACCGCCGCCTGCGCCGGTTCTTGCGTCAGCCCCTGTGCCGCCCGTAGCGGAAGACGACTCGCATGTGGTCAAGCCGCACGCATCGCCGTCCGTCCGACGCTTTGCGCGCGAACTGGGTGTCGATCTGGGGCGGGTCCGTGGCACGGGACCCAAGCAGCGCATCGTTCACGAGGATGTACAGGCTTACGTGAAGGCGGCGCTGGCTCAGCGTGGCGCAGCGGGACTCAGTGGGCCTGCGGGCTCTCCTGCGCAGCCGGGCGATTCGGGGGCCGCATTGGGCCTGATCCCCTGGCCCAAGGTGGACTTCGAGCGATTCGGACCCATCGAGCGGCAGCCCCGGGCCCGCATCAAGAAAATTTCCGCGGCCAACCTGCACCGTAACTGGGTGATGATTCCGCACGTCACGAACCACGACGAAGCCGACATCACCGAGCTCGAGGCCTTTCGGGTGCAGTTGAACCAGGAGCAGGGCAAGGCGGGTGTCAAGCTGACGCTTCTTGCCTTCCTCATCAAGGCCTGCGTGGTTGCACTGAAGAAATTCCCCGAATTCAATGCCTCGCTCGAGGGCGACGACCTGGTGCTGAAGAAATACTGGCACATCGGCTTTGCCGCCGATACGCCGAATGGTTTGATGGTGCCGGTCATTCGCGATGCCGATCAGAAGGGCATCCTGGAGATCGCACGCGAGACGGCCGAACTGGCTGGCAAGGCGCGCGAGGGCAAGCTCGGGCCAGCCGACATGCAAGGTGGAACCTTCTCCATATCAAGCCTGGGTGGGATCGGGGGCACAGCCTTTACGCCCATCATCAATGCGCCCGAAGTAGCGATTCTTGGCGTGTGCAAGTCTGCGATGCGTCCCGTCTGGAATGGTGAGGCCTTCTCGCCCCGTCTGATGCTTCCGCTTTCGCTGTCCTGGGATCACCGGGTGATCGATGGCGCGGCGGCGGCCCGCTTCAACGTGTTTCTGGCTCAATTGCTCGCCGATTTCCGGCGCGTGATGCTCTGAGGCGATCGCACCATGAGCAATCTGATCGACATCGTCATTCCAGACATCGGCGACTTCTCCGAAGTGGAGGTGATCGAGCTCCTGGTCAAGCCGGGCGATACCCTCGCTGCGGATCAGAGCTTGATCACCGTCGAGTCCGATAAGGCGTCGATGGAAATTCCCTGCCCACAGGCCGGGGTGCTGCGCGAATTACGTGTGGCACTGGGCGACCGGGTGTCACGGGGGAGCCCGCTCGCCGTCATCGAGGCCAGCGCCGATGGTGTGGTGGCGCCAACGACTGACCTTGGCGCGGGGGGCTCGCCGTCCGCCGAGCCGGCCGCGCCGTCCGCTGTGGCCCCCGCGTCCGGGCCTGCGCCGTCGCGCCCGACCCCATCGGGTGCGTACACGGGGCCGGTCGATCAGCAATGCCAGATGCTCGTACTCGGCGGGGGGCCGGGCGGCTACTCCGCTGCATTTCGAAGCGCTGATCTTGGGCAAGACACTGTGATCGTCGAACGTTTTGGCACGCTGGGTGGTGTCTGTCTGAACGTCGGCTGTATTCCCTCCAAGGCCTTGCTGCACGTGGCTGCCGTCATCGATGAGGCCCGTCATTTTTCTGCGCTCGGCGTTGATTTCGGTACCCCATCAATCGATCTCCCCCGACTGCGCAGCCATAAGCAGGCGGTGGTGGGCAAGCTCACAGGCGGCTTATCCGGGATGGCCCGCGCACGCAAGGTGTGTGTCGTCCGAGGCGAGGGGCGTTTTCTGGACGCCCATCACCTTGCGGTGGATCTGACCGAAGGGCCCGGGCGCGCCCCCACCGGGACCCGGCAAGTGATCCGGTTTGACCAGGCGATCATTGCCGCAGGTTCCAGCGTGATCCGCCTGCCTTTCCTGCCCGATGATCCGCGCGTGATCGACTCGACCGGTGCGCTCGAACTCGAGTCGATCCCTGCTCGAATGCTGGTCATCGGCGGTGGGATCATTGGTCTGGAGATGGCGACGGTCTATTCGACGCTGGGGGCGCGCGTCGACGTGGTCGAGATGTCGGACGGGTTGATGCCCGGTGCCGATCGCGATCTGGTCAAGGTCTGGTCGAAGTACAACGCGCCCCGCTTTGACCGCGTGATGCTGTCGACCCGTGCGGTCGAAGTGCATGCAGGCGATCAGGGCTTGCAGGTGCGGTTCGAAGGTAAGAATGCGCCCGCAGAGCCCGTCTGGTACGACAAGGTCCTGTCTGCAGTGGGGCGCAGCCCCAACGGTCGGCAGATTGCCGCTGAGGCAGCGGGTGTAACGGTCGACGCGCGGGGCTTCATCCCCGTTGATCGGCAGATGCGGACATCGGTCCCCCACATTTTTGCGATCGGGGATCTCGTCGGTCAACCCATGCTCGCTCACAAGGCGGTGCACGAGGGCCACGTCGCCGCTGAGGCGGCGGTCGGGCACAAGCGGTTCTTCGATGCCCGGGTGATCCCGTCGGTGGCCTACACGGACCCCGAGATTGCCTGGGTGGGTTTGACTGAAGAGGAGGCGGCCCGTCAGGGCCTCGCCATCGAGAAGTCGGTCTTCCCGTGGGCCGCGTCAGGTCGTGCGATTGCAAATGGCCGGGATGAGGGCTTCACGAAACTGCTGTTCGACAAGGACACGCACCGGGTGCTGGGGGGCGGCATCGTTGGCACGCATGCCGGTGACATGATTGGCGAGATTGCGCTGGCGATCGAGATGGGAGCCGACGCGGTCGATATTGCGCATACGATCCACCCTCATCCCACGCTGGGCGAGTCGATCGGCATGGCTGCCGAGGTCTTCGAGGGCGTCTGTACCGATCTACCGCCCGCCCGCAAGCGAAGCGGATCGACGGTTTAGCGATAAAGCACGCCCGGCAGCCAGGTCGCGAGAAAGGGGAGCGAGAGGACGATGGCGATCGCCGTCATCTGCAGACCCACAAAGGGGATCACGCCTTTGTAGATCTGGCCGGTTCGGATCTCGGGGGGCGCGACGCCTCGCAGGTAGAAGAGCGCGAAACCGAACGGGGGCGTGAGGAAACTCGTCTGGAGATTCACGCCCACCAGAACCCCCAGCCACACCGGATCCACCCCCAGATTGAGCAGAACGGGAGCCGTGATCGGGATTACGATGAAGATGATCTCGAAGGTGTCGAGAATGAATCCCAGCACAAACATGACGAGCATCACTGCAATCAGCGCGCCGTACATCCCCCCGGGCAGCGCCGACAGGAACTCGTGCACCATGGCGTCCCCGCCCATCATTCGAAAGACGATCGAAAAGACCGACGCGCCGAGCAGGATGACGAAGACCATCGATGTAACCGTTGCGGTGCCCATCACAGAGTCGCGCAGGAGCTGCAGGTTGAATCGACCGCGGATCACCGCAAGGATCAGCGCGCCGACCGCACCGACCGAAGCCGATTCCGTGGGCGTTGCAATGCCACCCAGGATCGATCCCAGCACACAGATGATCAGGGCGAGGGGAGGCACCAATGCCACCATGACCTCGCGTGGCAGCCCGGCCCGCTCGGCCTCCGGCACCGGCGTGGCGGGGCAGCTCTTGGGGTCGGTGATGGCCTTGTAGATGGTGTAGAGCAAATAGAGCAGCACCAGCAACAGCCCAGGCAGCATCGCACCAGCGAACAGATCGCCGACTGAGACGGGCTCGGGCGCGAAATTGCCCTTGGCCATCTGGACCTGGGCGTTGATGCCGGCCAGCATGTCGCCCATGAAGATCAGCACCGTTGAGGGGGGGATGATCTGCCCAAGCGTGCCCGAGGCGCAGATGACGCCACAAGCCAGTTTGGGGTCGTAGCGCGCCTTCAGCATGGCCGGCAGACTGATCAGACCCATGGTGACGACTGTGGCACCCACCACGCCTGTGGACGCGGCGAGCAGTGTTCCAACCAGAATCACAGAAAAGGCGAGGCCCCCCCGGATCGAGCCAAATACCCGACCCATGGTGGTCAGCAGCTGGACGGCGATCTGCGATTTCTCGAGGACAACCCCCATGAAGATGAAGAGTGGCACCGCCACCAGCACCTCGTTGGTCATGAATCCGACATAGCGGGACGCGAGCGCCCCGAAGTTGCTCGGATCAAAGGCGCCGAACAACCAGCCAATCAGCGCAAAGACCAGCGAAGTGCCTGCGAGTGAAAAGGCAACGGGAAAGCCGATAAGGAGTGTCGCGATGACCCCCACGAACATCAGTCCGGAGAGTATTTCCCCGATCAGGACCGTACTCATTTTTGGCCTTTCAGTATTCAGCGGGGGCCGTGGCCCAGGGCTCA
>JBDLRB010000129.1:0-2947 GCA_039800205.1 Pseudomonadota bacterium
ACAGCCTGGCGGGACACCGATTCGAGCGGGTCACTCGGCACAGCGTCGGCAGCCTGGGCGCCCTGCTCAAACAGCTCCGGCAGTGCCGCGCCACCGGTCTGGCGGTCGATGACGAAGAAGCCGCCGAAGGCATGCTCTGCCTAGGGGCGGCCATCCAAGGCTCGCTCCAGGCGCCCGACCGCACGGAGTCGGACCCAGGCATGGCACCGGCCCGACACGCGGTGGCGGTCAGCGTCATCAAGGCCGGTCTGAGCGCCCGCCGTCGGCGCGAGCTCGAGCACGGCGTCAAGTCCCTGGCCAGCGCCATCACGAACGAACTGCGCACCCAGACCTTCGCTCAGTCTTCAGGCAATCGCTGAAGGCGTGCAGGCAAAGGCGCGCGCAAGGGCTCGCCCTGCCCCAGTGCCGTGATGAGCGCCTCGAGGTCGATGGGGCCGCCCAGGCGATCCTGGCCAGCGGTCAAGGCCGTGAATCCATCGCCCCCTTCAGCCAGAAAATCATTGACCACCACCCGATAGCGGCTGTTTGGCTCGATCGGTTTGCCGTGCAGCCACGCCTGTGCGACATGTCGCCCCTCGCGAGGACGCGCGCGCCAGGCCCAGCCGAAGCCGGCCGACGGCTGCAGCATGCGGGGTCGGCCCGCGTTGAGGCCGGTGAACTGCTGCTCGAGCGATTGCAGAAGTTGCGCCCCGGTCAGCGTCATCACCACCAGTGAATTGCCGAAGGGCTGAACCGCAAAGGCATCTTCCATCCGGACCCCGCAGGGTGCGAGCGCGCGCGGACAGTCAAGATCCTTGCGCAGTCCGCCGGGGTTCATGAGTGCGATTTGTGCGCCCCCGTGAGCCGTCTCTCGAGTCGCAGCCAGCTGTGCATCGGCCACCAGACGCCCCAGGGCGCTGTCACCGCCCGGGCCGGGCACACGGGTCACCGACTCCGCGACCCAGCCGACCTGACGCTCGGTCAGGGGACGGATCCGTGCGACCAGCGACTGCACCTGAGCCTGCGCCTGGGATGAAGCACGCTCCGGCGGGAAAGCGCGTCGGGCAGCATCGCTCGCATCGATGCCATTGGCGACCGGCAGATTCCGTCCAGTCGTGGCGCTGCGATCGACATCGCCGGTTCGGCGATCGATCATCAGGTCAATCACGGACACCGCGCGCCCCTGGGCGAAGGCCTGAACAATGCGCAAGCCCTGGTGAGGCGGCTTCTGAAGGACGCAGTGATAGCCCTGGTGGGTATGTCCCGACAGCACCAGATCGACCTGCGGCGGCAGACTTTGGGCGATTCGAAAAATCGGCCCCTCGGCACCCGGGCAGGTGGGGTCATTCCAGTCCCCTCGGATCCGGCCACCCTCATGGATCACCGCAATGAAGGTCTCGATGCCCTGGGCCCGCAGACGTTGCACCTCGCGATCGATGCTCTCGGCCTCATCGAGGAAACGCAGCCCCGCCACGCCTGCCGGCCGGACAATCTCCGGCGTGCCGCGCAGCACGGCGCCAACGAAGCCAATCCGCAGCCCCTCGAACTCGCGAACCACCGAGGGTGCAAACACGGACTCGCCCTGGGCATCGACCACGTTGGCCGCGATCATCGGAAAGCGGGCCACCGATTGCAGCCGCCGCAGATGGCTCAAGCCACGATCGAATTCGTGATTACCCACCACGCCGAGATCGAGGCCGAGCGTGTTCATCAGTTCGATGGTTGGCACATCGTCCAGCAGCGCGGACACCAGGGGTGAGGCCCCCACCAGATCGCCGCCTGATACCGTCACGCTGTGCGGTACCTCAGCGCGCAAGCGCTCGATCAGACCGGCGAGCCAGGCGACCCCGCCTGTGGGCACGGAGAGGGTTGCTTCCGAGGTGTTCAGACGCAGGCTCAAACCACCGGGCTCGATTTGCCCATGAAAGTCATTGAAGGCGATGATCCGTACGCGCAGCGGATCGGTCGACCGGGAACCGGGCCCCGTCAAGGGATTCCCCGGACTGAGCGGACTCCCCGGACTGAGCGAACTCAGCGAACCCGACACACTCATCGAACCCGATGGGCTCGGCGGAGCCGGCGGACCCAGGACGCAGCCCGCCAGAATCGCGAGAGCCGAGCACCCGATGAGGAAGACGCGCCGCGTCATGAATCACCTTCTGGAAGAACACACCTGAGGGCGCCGACTGCGTCAGAATGTTGACCCAGCTTGCCTGTCTCGCAACGATCATCCCACGGCCTGACCATGAATGCCCCCTTCCCGCCCGCCCTGTCCACCTCGTCTGAACGCCTGTGGTCATCGCTCATGGCTCTGGCCCGCATCGGCGCCACACCCGCAGGGGGCGTGTGCCGATTGGCACTCACCGAACGGGATGCCCAGGGGCGTGCACTGGTCACTGGCTGGTTGCGTGAGGCCGGATGCTCGATCCGCACCGATGCGATTGGTAACCTCTACGCCATTCGACCCGGCGCGGATCCTCAGGCGCGTCCAGTGACCATGGGCAGTCACATCGACACCCAGCCCACCGGCGGACGCTTTGACGGGAACTACGGCGTACTGGCCGGTCTGGAGATCATCCGGACGCTCAATGACGCCGGCGTGACCACCCGCCATCCGGTGGCGGTCGCCATCTGGACCAATGAGGAAGGCACCCGGTTTCAACCCGTCATGATGGGTTCGGGCGTGTATGCAGGCGCCTTCAGTCTCGAACACTGTCTGGCCCAGACCGATGGCGAGGGCATCTCTGTCGGGCAAGCACTGCAGGCCATTGGTGCTGCCGGCACCGATCCCGCCCCCGAGTTCGATGCCTACTTCGAGGCTCACATCGAGCAAGGGCCGGTCCTGGAGAACGCCGGCCGGGTGATCGGCGTGGTGGAGGGCGCCCTGGGGCAGCGCTGGTTCGACGTCACGCTCGAAGGCCAGGATGCCCACGCTGGGCCGACGCCCATCGCACTTCGACACGACGCC
>JBDLRB010000130.1:0-4253 GCA_039800205.1 Pseudomonadota bacterium
ACCGCTGATGCCCGAGCGCACCCCGGTAGCCATCCGAACATTGATCGGCTGATCGAGTTGGCCGACTCGGACCAGACACTAACAACCCGTCTGGTCCGACGCGCCTGATCAGCGCATGAAATCAGAGACCGTCTTCCAGCGGCCGCCGCGAATCTGCGCAAGCCGGACCTGATCGTTACCCAGTCGCTTCTTCGGGCCCCAGGTGTACTCCGGGTTGCCCAGGAAGCCCCGTGGGTAGGCAGCGTCCTCGAGCGCCTTCGCCAGCGTGTCCGAGCTGAGCCGGGGGCCGGCCCGCTCGGCAGCCCGAGCAAAGATGTCGATGATCATCCACCCGGTCGCCGACCACAGATCGGCATCCTCATTGAAGCGCTTCTTGTAGTCGTCCATCCATTCGTTCAGCGCACGGGAATTGCCCGGGTCGTCGCGATAGGGCGTGGGATTTTCCATGATCGCAAACAGTCCCTCGACCCCTGCGCCGCCGGCCTTGGCGACGGCCGGCATGTAGGCGGCCTGGCTCCCGAAAAAAGAACCGCTGTAGCCCAGTCGCCGACCGGTGACCATCGCGCCGATGGTTTCACGCACGATGGTGCCCAGCACGATCAAGTCCGGATTGGCCGCTCGCAGACGCTGCATCTGTGAGGAGAAGTCGGTGGCCCCGCGCTTGTAGGTCGTGCGCTCGACCAGCTTCATCCCCAGCTCTTTCAAGCCTGCCTCAGTCCCTCGCAGCACCTCGAGGCCGTACTCGTCATCCTGATAGAGAATGCCCACCCGCTTGGCGCCCGTCAGCCGAATCACCTCCTTCAGACCCAGCCGGGTACTGTCAGGGTACGGCGTCGCAAAGGCAAATTTGTACTTGTGGAAGGGATCGAAATTCCCGTGATGGGCCGTTACGGGAAAAAGGTGGGTGACCCCCTTCTCAAGAACCAGCGGCATCGTGGCCAGAGACACCACGGACCCCAGCGAGCCGACCATGGAAAAGATCCGGTCCTGAGTCAGGAGCTTCTGCGCCGCCAGGACGCCCTTTCGCGGCTCATAGCCCGAGTCCTCGACCACCAGCTTCAGCGAGCGCCCGTGAATACCGCCCTGCTCGTTGATCTGCGCGACACGCATCGCCATGCCGTTCCGGATAGGCTTGCCGAGTGTCACCAACGGTCCTGACAGGTCCTGGATGCTGCCGAGTACGATCTGGTCGCGGCTGACGCCCTGGGTGGCCTGGGCCTGCGCGCCGGTCATGGGTATCAGAGCGAGTGTGCCGCCTGCGGCACCGAGTTCGAGCATGTTTCTACGGGTCGTCATCATTGTCTCCTGGGTGTCGGGGATCACATTGCAGAACGGTACATCGATTCGATCAGCTCACTGTATTTCTGGTTGACCAGATTTCTCTTGAGCTTCATGGTCGCGGTCAGCTCTTCGTCTTCAGCGCTCAGTTTGTGCTCAATCAGACGGAATTTCTTGATCTGCTCGACACGTGCAAATTTTGCATTGACCCGGTCGATCTCCCCCTGGATCAGGTCGAGCACCTCGCGAGTGCGACAAAGGCTCTGAAAACTGGTGAACGGAACGTTTTGTTCCTGCGCATAACGCTCGACATTTTCATGGTCGATCATGATGAGCAGAGTCAAATACGCCCGTCGGTCACCGATCACGACCGCATCGGTGATGTACGGCGAAAACTTGAGCTCGTTCTCGATCTCGGACGGCGCAATGTTCTTCCCGCCTGCCGTGATGATGATGTCCTTCATCCGATCCGTGATCCGGATGAACCCCTGTTCGTCAACGTGACCCACATCGCCGGTATGCAGCCAGCCCTGTGCATCGATCGTCTCGGCGGTCTTGTCGGGCAGGTTCAGATAACCCATGAAGACGTTCGGGCCGCGAATCAGGATCTCCCCCGCATCGGAGATTTTCACTTCACAGAACGGCTGAGCCCGACCGATGGTGCCGATCCGATCCGCACCGGGCTCATTCAGCGCGCCCGTGGCCGCCGTTTCGGTCATACCCCAGCCCTCGTAGAGCGGCACGCCAAGCGCCCGGTACCAGCGGATCAGTTCAGGGGAAATCGGCGCCGCACCGCTGATTGCCCATCGCAATCGGTGGACGCCGATCGCGCGCCGTATGTTGTCGAGAACAACGAAACGGGCCAATCGATAGGTCACTGACAACCAGGCGGGCACGGCGCGACCCTCGGCCTGGCACTCAGCGACTCGCTGACCGATCCCGAGTGCGAGTGCGTAGGCCGACCGCTGCAGTCGAGTGGACTCGCGCATTCTCAGTGAGATTGCGGAAAAGAATTTTTCCCATACCCGCGGTACGCACAGAATGACCGTGGGCGCGATCTCGCGGATGTTCTCCGCAATGGTCTCGGGATTCTCCACATAGTTCAGCCGAGCCCCAGTCTGCAGGGCATGAAACTGACCGATCACGCGCTCGGCGACGTGACAAAGCGGCAGAAAGGTCAGCTTGTCGTCTCGCTCGTTCGCATCGAAAGCGGGCGAAAACTGATCGAGTACCGAGCAGATATTTCGATGAGCAATCATTCCGCCCTTGGGCGGACCCGTCGTCCCCGACGTGTAGACCAGAATCGCCAGATCGTCAGCGCTTCGCGAAGCCACCCGCTGATCGAACTGGCCCGGATGCCGCGCATCAAACGCAGCGCCGGCCGCTTCGAACGCATCGAGGCTGACCACCATCGGCTCGTCGAGGTCGCGCAGACCCTTCATGTCGAACACCACCACCCGGGACAATCGCGGCAAGCGATCGCGAACCTGGAGCACCTTGTCGAGTTGCTCCTCATCCTCGACAAAAATCAACCGGGTGGAGGAGTCCTGGCACAGGTAGTGGACCTGCGACGGCGAATCGGTCGGATAGACGCCACAACTGACGCAACCGGCAAGCAGAATGCCGTAGTCCGCATAGGTCCATTCGCGGCGCGTGTTGGCGAGAATCGCAACCGTCTCGCCCGGCTGGAGCCCTTCGGCCGCGAGGGCCATGGCAATCCGGCGGGCATGTGCCCCAAGCTCGGTCCAGGTGACTTCCTCCCAGAGCCCGAAAGATTTCTGCCTCAGGGCACAGGTGTTGCCACGCAGCGCAACCGCCTCGAGCAAGCGCGCGCCCAGCGTCTCAGCAGACGGGCGAGCCCGTGCGGCCGCCCGGGTGTGGTTCAGCGCCATTGCTTCTTCCGTTTCCAGCGACGCTCACCGCGTACGGCATCGGCCTTGACCCCGAGATAGAACTCCCGGATATCGTCCTGCTGCAACAAGCGCTCGCAGCGGTCCTCCATCACCACCCGGCCGGTCTCGATCACATAACCAAAATCCGCGGTCGACAGGGCGATCCGCGCATTTTGCTCGACCAGCAACAGGGTCACGCCCTCTTCCTGATTGATTCGCCGGATGATGGAAAAGATCTCGCCCGTCAGCTTGGGGGAGAGTCCCAGGCTCGGCTCATCGAGCAACAACAGTCGGGGGCGCGCCATCAATGCCCGCGCAATGGCAAGCATCTGTTGCTGCCCGCCCGAAAGCTGCCCGGCCTCCTGTGCGGCCCGTTCACGCAGGATCGGAAAATAGCCGTACATGCGCGCCAGATCGGTTGCGATGGCCTCGCGGTCGCGACGAGTGAACGCCCCCATCAGCAGGTTTTCACGCACGCTCAGGAGCGGAAACACCTCACGCCCCTCCGGCACATGACTGATTCCGCGCCGGACAATCCAGTCCGGATCGCGCGCGGCGATCTCCTCGCCATCGAACCAGACGCTGCCCTTCTGGGGGTCGACGATGCCCGAGATCGTCTTCAGGATCGTGGTCTTGCCGGCCCCATTTGCGCCCAGCACCGTGACGATCGAGCCCTCGTGGACCTCCAGGCTCACCCCCCGAATCGCCTGAACCGGACCGTAACTGGACTCGATGTTGGAGAGACGCAAAAGCACCGTCATGGCAACGCGTCTCCGAGGTAGGCGGCGATAACCTCAGGGTGAGCCTGCACCTGCGCCGGCGTCCCTTCAGCCAGTACGCGGCCCTGATTGACCGCCAGCACGCGATCGGACACCCGCGACACCAGACTCATGTCGTGTTCGACCATCAGTACCGTGATACCCAGTTCCCGACGGATATCCTCGATCCAGAACGCCATATCGTCGGTCTCTTCCACATTGAGCCCGGACGAGGGCTCGTCAAGCAGCAGCAGACTGGGTTCCGCGCAGAGCGCCCGCCCCAGTTCGACGACCTTGCGTACGCCGTACGGGAGCCCGCTCACAA
>JBDLRB010000131.1:0-16218 GCA_039800205.1 Pseudomonadota bacterium
TCCGGGTGCCGACAACCTGCAGCAATCGCTGTGACCGACAGCGACGAGGTGTTACTTGCCAGCACCGTCTGGGCAGGGACGAGCGCTTCGAGAGCCGCGAACAGCGCGCGCTTGGGCTCGAGCTGCTCGATGATCGCTTCGATGATCAGGTCGCATTCGGCGAGTGCCTCGAGACGCTCGACCGGCGTGATGCGGGCCAGCGTGGCATCGGCGTCGCTGGCCGTCAGACGGCCTTTCTCGACGAGCTTGGCCAGTACAACGGCGATTGACTCCCGGGCGGCCTCGACCGCTTGAGGCTGTGCGTCATACAGACGGACCGGCACGCCCGACTGCGCAAAGATCTGAACGATGCCGCGCCCCATGACGCCGCAACCCACGACGCCCAGCTGTTTGAATGGAAGAGTGCTCATGGGCCCGATTGTACTCGGGCAATCCCGGGTGCAACACAGCGTGCCGTGCTCAGTCGGGATGCGCCGCCACGATCGCCTCGCGTTCGGTCTGCAGTTCGAACCACTCCGATTCGAGATGCTCGGCCTCGGTCGTCAGCGCGCTTCGCGAACGGCCAAGCTGCTCGAAACGCTCCGCTCGACCGCTCCCGTCACGCGCGGATTCGTCCTGGAGGGCCGCGTCGAGCTGGGCGAGCTCGGCCTGCGTGCTGTGCAGACGCGTCTCGATGACTTTCAGGCGCTCATCGATTCTTCGGGTGGCGGCGGCGAGCTCGGTCCGCCGCTGAGCGGCCCGTCGACGCTCGCTGCGACGATCCACCGCGCCGGCGGGCCCCGGCTCGGCGTGCGCGGCGGGATCGCGCTCATCGGACGACGTCTCGCGGCTCTTCAGGACCCATTGCGCATAGTCATCGAGATCGCCCTCGTACTCGGTCATGCGCCCGCGATCGATCCACAACAGCTGGTCGACACTGGCGCGAAGCAAGTATCGATCATGAGAAACGAGGAGGACGGCGCCCTCGAACGCTGCAATCGCGTCAGCAAGGCTGTCTCGCGTCTGCGCGTCCAGGTGGTTGGTCGGCTCGTCAAGGATCAGCAGGTGGGGGCGTTGCCAGGCAATCAGGCCGAGGGACAGGCGCGCTCGCTCGCCACCCGATAAGGTCGCGATCGGTCGGGTGACGTCTTCCCCCCGAAAGCCTAAACGACCGAGCACGTCTCGCAGGGCTTGTTCCCGGGTGTCTCCCGCAATCCGGACGAAGAGGGACAGCGGCGTGGATTGCGGGTCCATCCGATCGACCGTCTGCTGGTCGAAGTATCCAATCCGCAGATTCCGCGCGGACCGGATCTCCCCGCCCAGGGTGGACAGTTCACCGACCAGCGTCCGGATCAGCGTGCTCTTTCCGGCACCGTTTCGACCCAGGATACCCAGCCGCGCGCCTCGGCGAACCTGCAGCTGCACGCCCTTCACGATGGCCGACGCGCCATAACCGACGCTCAGGTCTTCTACGCTCATCAGCGGGTCGGGCGAATCGCCCGGATCCTCCAGCCGGATATCTACACCCCGCATGGCCCGGATCGGAGCCACCTCGGCCATGCGTTCGAGCGCTTTAACCCGACTCTGTACCTGGCGTGCCCGGGTGGCCTGGGCTCTGAACCGGTCGATGAACGCGCGCAGGCGGGCGCTCTGCTCGGCGATCGCGCGCTGCTCGCGCACCGCTTGCTGTTGGCGCTCGGCCCGCAAGCGCTCAAACTCGCTGTAGCCACCGGCGTAGCGCACGAGCTTGCCCTGGTCGATGTGCAAGGTGCTCTGAGCGACCCGGTCCAGGAAATCGCGATCGTGGGAGACGATCATCTGGGTACAGTCAAGACGCTGCAGCCAGCGCTCCAGCCATACGATTGCATCAAGGTCCAGGTGATTGGTGGGTTCGTCCAGCAGCAGCAAGTCGCCCGGACTGAACAGGGCGCGCGCCAGATTCAGGCGCATGCGCCATCCGCCTGAGAGTGCATCGACCGATTGTTCGGCCTGGGTCGTGTCGAAACCCAGGCCTGAAAGGAGGGCCATCGCCCGAGGGCGCGCATCGTGACCGCCGGCGTCCAGCCAGTCGGCGTGTGCCTGAGCAAGGACGAGGCCGTCCGCATGATGCTGCGCGTGCTCCAGCGCCTGTTCGGCCGCACACAAGCGGTGGTCACCGTCGAGCAGGTAGCGCCAGGCTGGAATAGCCCCCGACGGCGCGGACTGCCGGAGCAGCGTCACCTGACGATAGGGTTGTTCGATCTGCCCGCCGTCCGGGCTCAATTCGCCGGCGAGTGCTGCAAAAAGCGTGGATTTGCCGCTGCCGTTCAGTCCAACCAGCGCAACCCGCTCGCCCGCCGAAATCGCGGCATCGGCCTCATCGAGAAGGGTCGAACTTCCCCGAGAAAGGACGAGTCCTTGAATTCGGATCACGGCGGCCTCCGGGGCAGGGGTCAGCGCGCCGGCTGGAAGGCGCGGATCAACTGCCTGCGTTCGATCAGGGCGACCATGTGCTCGCCGGCGCTGACCGGGAGCCAGTGATGCTCGAGGGTCGGGAACGCTGCCTCGAAGTGCGCGCACTCATGGCCGATCTCAAGGATCAGAACCCCCCCGGCGCTCAGGTGGGCCGCCGCGCGGCTCAGAATCTGGCGAACGAGATCCATACCATCGGGGCCACCTGCCAAAGCCGTTCGAGGCTCCGCGAGGAACTCGTCTGGCAAATTATACATAGACAAATCATTGACATACGGCGGGTTGCAGAGAATCAGGTCGAACTTTTGTCCGGCGACTGGATCGAACAGGTCGCCCTGCAGCAGCGTGATTTGCTCGCTTACTGCCTGGAGGTTGACGTTCTCGGCCGCCAGAGCCAGCGCGGACTCGCTCAGGTCGACTCCGGTCACGGTGGCCGAGGGAAAAGCGAGTGCCGCAAGAATGGCGAGGCTGCCCCCTCCGGTACAGAGATCGAGCACCGACCCGGGCCAATTCTCGCTTGGGACCCTTCGGGCATCGAGAACGCTTGAAAAGCCCTCCGACAGGGTTTCGGCAATCAGGGAGCGTGGAATCAGCGCCCGGGAGTCGCTGCGAAAGCACACGCCTGCCAGCCAGGCTTCCCCCGTCAGGTAGGCCACGGGAATCCGCTCAGTGCGACGCCGCTCGATCAGACGGACAATCGCCTGACGCTCGTGCAGGGTGAGACGGCAATCCAGCCAATCGTGAAAGTTCTCCGGCGAAAGGCCAAGCGACCAACAGGTCAGTGCCTCGGCGTCCTGTCTGGGATCGAGGGTGCCTTGCCCGAAGGCAAGCGAAGCGCACGCGAGCGTCGAGTAGCCCCATCGCACCAGGTCTCGAACCGTCCGGAGATCGGTAACCGCCTCGGCCGCCGACGCAATCGCGGGCGTCGCGGGCAAGGGGTCGGTCGCTGAGTGCTTATGATTCAAGAGTCTGTACGCCCGAACAGAGACTGATAGCGAGACGCAGAGAACCCGATCAGCAGGTCGTTTCCCGATTCCAGCACCGGTCGCTTGATCAGTCGCAGGTCTTCGAGCATCAACTGCGCGGCGGAACGAGCATCTGTCACCTGGTCCCGGCGCGCGGGATCAAGAGATCGCCAGGTCGTGCCGCGGCGATTGAGGAGTGCGTCCCAGGGGAGACGCTGCAACCAGACGTCGAGCCGATCCGAGGCGAGCCCCGCGAGGCGGAAGTCGTGGAACTGGTAGTACACACCCGCCTCGGAGAGCCACAGTCGCGCCTTGCGAACCTGATCACAATTGGAAATGCCATACAGCACAGCCTGGACGGGCCGCGGTTGGCCGGGCGCGGCGAGTGGGTCGGACGCAGCGGTCATCAGTCCCCGCGCAATAGATCGTTGATCGCGGTCTTGGCGCGGGTCTGGGCGTCGACGCGCTTGACGATCACCGCGCAATAGAGGGAGGGCTTGCCTTCGCCCGAAGGCAGGCTGCCCGGCACGACGACCGAGCCGGCCGGAACCCGACCGTAGAAAATCTCGCCCGTCTGCCGGTCGATGATCTTGGTGCTGGCACCGATGAACACGCCCATGGACAGCACCGAGTTCTCTTCGACGATCACGCCCTCGACCACTTCGGAGCGGGCACCAATGAAGCAATTATCCTCAATGATCGTCGGGTTGGCCTGGAGGGGCTCGAGGACTCCCCCAATCCCGACGCCCCCGGAGAGGTGGACATTTCGCCCGATCTGGGCACAGGAGCCTACCGTGGCCCAGGTGTCGACCATCGTTCCTTCACCCACCCAGGCCCCGATGTTGACATAGGACGGCATCAGCACGACGTTGCGCGCAATGAAGGCGCCCCGCCGGGCCACTGCGGGCGGCACAACGCGGAAGCCGCCCGCCGCAAAATCGGCGGCAGTCCAGCCGGAGAACTTGGTGGGGACCTTATCGAAGAACTGAAGCGCACCGGCCTCGACCGGCGCGTTGTCCTCGATACGGAACGACAGGAGCACCGCCTTTTTGAGCCATTGATGCGTAACCCACTGACCATCGATTTTCTCGGCAACCCGCAAGGCGCCCCGATCGAGATCGTTGATCACAGACGACACGGCCTCTCGCAGGGCGGCTGATGCCGTTCCAGGATTGATTTCGGATCGTGAATCCCATGATTCTTCAATAATTTGCTGATGTTTATTCATGTTAATTCAGAGGTTATGGATGGGGAGGGCTTGGCGCTCAGGATGCGCGGGCGAGCGCTGCAATGCGTCGTGCGGCCTCGACACAACGGTCGACCGTATCGACCAGTGCAAGCCGCACATGACCCGACCCGGGGTTGATGCCAAGATGAGTGCGGGCGAGGAAACTGCCCGGCAAGACGGTAACATTGTACTGAGCGAGCAGATTCCGGGAAAAGCTCAGGTCGTCCTCGCCGGGGACGGGGACCCAGAGGTAGAACGCGGCGTCCGGACGCTTGACCGCCAGGGCTGCGGACAGCACGGGCACCACCGCATCGAACTTTTCCCGGTAGCGGGCACGGTTCGCTCGGACGTGCGCCTCATCGCGCCAGGCGGCAATCGATGCCGCCTGGACCGTTGGACTCATTGCGCCGCCGTGATAGGTGCGATAGAGCAGAAAGGAACGAAGCAACGCGGCATCGCCCGCGACGAACCCCGAGCGCAAGCCCGGCGCATTTGATCGCTTCGACAGGCTTGAAAACACGACGAGGCGCCGGAAATCATCCCGTCCGCAGGCCGAGGCTGCTTCCAGGCCCCCAAGAGGCGGTGAGGCTTCGTCGAAGAAAATCTCCGAGTAGCACTCGTCCGACGCAATGATGAATCCATATCGGTCGGACAACTCGAACAACAGCTGCCAGTCCTCGAGGCCGATGACCTGTCCCGTCGGATTGCCCGGTGAACAGACAAACAGGATCTGGCAACGCTTCCAGATCGCTTCAGGCACGGCGCGCCAGTCCGGCTTGAATCCGGCCTCTGAAACCTGGTTGATGAACCAGGGCTGCGCGCCCGCCAGAAGCGCCGCGCCCTCATAGATCTGGTAGAACGGATTGGGGCACAGAACCAGCGCCTCCGGGACGGGGTCGAGCGTTGCCTGTACAAACGCGAACAAGGCCTCGCGCGAGCCATTGACCGGCAGGATCTGAGTCGCCGGGTCGATCGCTGAAACGCCATATCGAAGCTTGAGCCAATCAGCGATCGCCTCGCGCAGGGCCGGCGTCCCCGCGGTTGCAGGATAAACCGCCAGTCCTCCGATGTTTGAACAGAGGGCGTCCGTCACGCACGCGGGCGTCGGGTGCCGGGGCTCGCCAATCGATAGATTGATCGGCTCGAGCTCGGCCGGACCGTTGACGCCGGCGAACAGTTCCCGCAACCGTTCAAACGGGTAGGGCTGAAGAAGCTTGAGTTTAGGATTCACACAACGCCACAAGTGCTTGTTTATTTGTATGAGTTGTTCGATGTTGCAAAGCTGGGTTCGGCAATCGCAAGGCTCGACTTCCAGCCGCGCTTACGGTGTTCTGCGACCACCGTCGTGAAGATTCCCCCCCGGACGTACCACCGGGCGGTGAGCCGCATGAACCGAGGCGAGAGTGCGCTGACCAGCTCGTCCAGGATCCGATTGGTCACAGCCTCATGAAACGCTCCCTCGTCCCGAAATGACCACATGTACTGCTTGAGGGCCTTCAGTTCGACATTTTTGCGGTCGGGGACGTAATCGATGACGATCAGCGCGAAATCGGGTTGACCGGTGAGTGGACACAGGCAGGTGAATTCAGGGATCTCGAGATGAACCAGGTAATCGCGTTTGGGTGAAGGGTTTTCAAAAACCTCAAGTTTCTTAGTGGGTTGCGAAGGCATTTTCAGGTTGAATAGTAGGTTGTTAAATTCGGTCGACTCGACCTGCGGTGCTATTATAGGGCTCACCTCTTCCGGGGCCCCGCCTGATCGGGCCTCCTCTCGGGATATTTGGTGCGCCTCAAGCAAATCAAGCTCTCCGGCTTCAAATCCTTTGTCGACCCCACGGCGTTCGAGGTGCCGGGGCAGCTGGTCGGCATCGTTGGGCCCAATGGATGCGGCAAATCGAACATCATTGATGCCGTGCGCTGGGTGCTGGGCGAAACCAAGGCGTCTGAACTGCGCGGCGAGTCGATGCAGGACGTGATCTTCAGTGGTTCGATCGATCGCAAGCCCAGTGCGCGCGCGTCGGTGGAACTGGTGTTTGACAATGCCTTGGGCCGTCTGGGGGGGCCTTGGTCGCAGTACGCCGAGATCTCCGTTCGGCGCGTTCTGGGGCGCGATGGGCAGTCGACGTACTCGATCAATACCCAGATCGTTCGTCGGCGTGATGTTCACGACCTGTTTCTGGGGACCGGACTGGGTCCGCGCGCCTACGCAATCATCGGTCAGGGGATGATTTCCCGGATCATCGAGTCGCGTCCCGAGGAGTTGCGGGTCTTCCTCGAAGAGGCTGCCGGGGTATCGAAGTATCGCGAGCGTCGCCGCGAAACCGAGAACCGGTTATCGACGACCCGCGAGAACCTCAATCGCGTCGACGATATTCGAAGAGAGCTCGAAACCCAGATCGAGCGGCTGTCCAGACAGGCCGAACTCGCGCGCCAGTATCGCGAGTTCGAGCGCACACGCGATCATGCCCAGCGCCTGCTGTGGGTGTTGCGTCGTGATGAGGCGGTACGCGAACAAAGTGGGCTTTCGAGGGACGCCGCTGCACTTGTGCTCGAGATCGATGCGCAGGGAGCGAACCTGCGTTCGGCCGAGGCAGACATCGAGCGGGTTCGGGTCGGCCAGCAGGCGGCCAGCGATGAGGTCCATGGTCTTCAGGGGCGGTTCTACGAGGCGAACGCTGAAGTCGCCCGAATCGAAGCCGAGATCCGGCTGGTCTCCAGCCTTCTGGGTCAGAATCGGGAGCGGCTTCAGTCGCTCGAGCAGCAAGCTCAACGCGAGGCGGACCAACTCCAGCGTGCCCGGGCGGCGCTCGAAGAGGGGGGGTATCGTCAGGCCGAGCAGCAGGAGCAGGCAGAGGCTACTGCGGCGGTTGCGGCGCAGCTGGCCGATGAGCTCCCCGGGATCGAGCAACAGCAGCGCGAGGCGCGGCTGTTTGCGGATGAGGCGCGCGCGGCAGCCAGCGAGGTGAGCCGGCGCATCGAATTGAACGCGCTGTCCCAGCGTAATGCCCGCACTGGGCTCGAAGCGCTGGTGAGCCGGCGCGCTCGCCTTCAGACCGAGCGTAGCGGGTTGGCTGCCGTCGACGAAGACGCGCTGATGGACGCACGCGAGCGCCTGGCGGGTCTGGAAGCCGGCGAAGAGGCGGGCGCCCGCGCGCTGGACGAACAGCAGGCTTGTTGGGCAGAAGCGGACGCCTTGCGTCTGCCTGCACAGCAGGCACTTCGTGAAAGCGAGGCGCAGCTCGCGAAGGTCGAGGCGCGTCTGGTGGCGCTCCGCCAGTTGCAGGCGCGCATTGAGTCGCAGTCCAAGGTCAACCCTTGGCTTGCCCGCCACGGGCTCGAGCGTTTGACCCGCCTTTCGGCGCGCTTGACCATCGAATCCGGCTGGGAAGGTGCCGTCGAGGCGGTTCTCCGCGAGAAGGTGTCCGCGCTCGAGCTGACCAGTCCCACCCTGCTGTCTGCGCTTGGGTCCGACCTGCCCCCCGGCAAGCTTGCCTTTTTCGATGCCCAGGCTGGGCGTGCCCCGGTCCCTGATTCATGGGCGCATCTTTCACCTCTGCTGGGCAAGGTGCACTCGGGTGACCGCGCAGTCCAAGGCGCGCTCGCCGAAGCCTTGTCCGGCTGCTATGTGGCGGACTCGCTCGAGGATGCCCTTTCGCGCCGCGACCAGTTGCCTGCGGGAGGGCGGTTCGTCGTCCGGCAGGGGCACCAGGTCGGGCGGAGCCTGTTTCTGTTTCACGCCGCGGACTCGGAGCAGGAAGGGGTACTGGTCCGACAGCACGAGATCGAGAACCTCACTCGCGAGCAGCGCGCGCAGCAACTGCTGGTGGACGATTCCCGGGCGCGTGCGGTCGATATCGAGCGACGGGCGGCCGAGGCGCTCGATTCACTGTCCAGATTGCGCGAAGAGCATGCGCAAGCCCTGCGCGAGCTTTCTCGGGAGCGGCTTGCGGTTCAGAGCCTTGAAGAGCTCGCTGGGCGAGCGCGGGCCAATCAGCAGCGCCTCGATTCCGACATTGCGGAATTGCAGTCCCAGGTTCGCGAACTGGAGGGCGAACTTGGCGCGCTCGACGAGGAATTCGAGACACTCGATCAGGATCTGGCTGATCGGCAAAACCATGCGGAGACGTGCCAGATCGAGCTCGAACAGGCCGAGGCACTCGTGTCTGAGTACCGGGAGCGGCTGCGTCAGGCCGAGCGTCAGGCTCAGGAAGCCGTGTTCGAGCTGCGTTCAACTGAGGCGCAGGTGCTGCGTCTGACTGAGCAGATCGAGCTGAGCGAAAACCAGCTGGGACAGCTCGCAGCCGAACGCGAGACACTCCAGGCGCGCATCGCGGCCTCGAGCGATGTTGAGATCCGTGATGCGCTCGATGGCGCGCTTGAGCGACGTGCTGTAGCCGAGACCGCCCTGGCCGCCGGACGCATGCGTCTCGAAGAGGCGACGCAGGAGCTCCGTACGCGTGAGGACGCGCGTATGCGAATCGAGCGTGCCCAGCAGCCGCTTCGCGACCGTTTGACCGCCGTGCAGCTTCAGGAGCAGGCGGCGCGCCTGAACGCCGAGCAGTACGCTGCTCAGCTGACCGAGGCGGGCATTGACCCGGCCACCGAGGAGGCGCTCACCGCGGAACTCGCTGCGTCATCTCCCCGTCCGAACGTGCTGCACGCTGAGGTGACGCGGCTCGGTCAGGCGATCGCGGCCCTGGGAGCGGTCAACCTCGCCGCACTCGAGGAGCTTACCGAGGCTCAGACGCGTCAGCAGTATCTCCAGTCACAATCCGATGACCTGAACGAGGCGATTCAGACGCTTGAGGATGCGATCCGCAAGATCGATCGCGAGACCCGCGAATTGCTGCGCGCGACCTACGACACGGTCAATCGTCACTTCGGTGAGCTGTTCCCGCGTCTGTTCGGGGGTGGGGAGGCACGGCTGATCCTCACCGGGGAAGAGATCCTCGATGCGGGAATCCAGGTCATGGCACAACCGCCGGGCAAGCGTAACTCATCGATCCATCTGCTGTCCGGCGGCGAAAAGGCCCTGACGGCCATCGCACTCGTATTTGCGCTCTTTCAGCTCAATCCGGCGCCTTTTTGTCTGCTCGACGAGGTGGACGCGCCGCTCGACGACGCCAACACAGAGCGCTATGCGGACATGGTCAAGGCCATGTCCAAGCAGACGCAGTTCCTGTTCATTTCGCACAACAAGATTGCGATGGAGATTGCCGAGCAATTGATCGGCGTCACGATGCAGGAGAAAGGCGTGTCACGAATCGTCGCTGTCGATCTTCAGGCTGCAACCCGGTTGGCGGAGGCCGCGTGACGAACAGTCTGACGCTCAGTCTGGTCTTGCTGTGTGCGCTCCTGATCTTTCTGGTTCTCGCACGGGAGCTCTGGAGGGGATGGCAGTTGCGTCGGGATCGCATCCGCCTTGATCCCCGTGCGCTTGCAGCCCGCCCGTCGGGCAGAGGAACCCCTTCCGATCGAGTGAGTCGTCGTGAACCAGGGTTTGAGTCCTTCGAAGTCAGCCCGGTGCCCCGGCGTGAGCCGGACTTCGCGCTCGACCCCGCTGTCACCGAGGCGATGGCCCGTCCCGCAGGCTCGCCCCCCGAGGTTTCCCTCACGAGCGACGCCGAACGGGGCAGCGAGTCGTCTGTCGCGCGAGCGCCTGGGCCGCCCGAGCCGTCGGGGGAGGCGTCCATACCCGTTGTCCTCGATGCTGTTCTCCCGGCGGGATCTTCCGATTCCAGCGCGGTCCCGGCACAGGACCGCTCTGAGGGGATGCCGCAGGCCCCGTCCGTGCGTGACCCATTCGTGATCGAGGCGGTCGCCGCTGACCGTCCGAGGCCACCGCCGGAGGCCGAGCCCGAGCCCAACGCGCGGGGTCCCGCACCGGGCGCGGCTTCGGCTCCTCCACAGTCGGTCCCGAGCTCGTTGCCGTCCATTCGAAGCGTCACGCAGGCGGCACAACGGCCGCTCGCGCCCGCTGCGCTCGCCGAGGGGCTGCTCAGCCCGGCGACAGACTGCATCATCGAGCTGGCCTGTGCGGGCATCGTTCAGGGTGAAAAGCTGGTCCCGCTCGCGCAGACCTTTCGACGATGTGGCACAAAGCCGGTCCTGTTCGAAGTGCCGGTCCTGGTCGCAGAGGGCGCAGGGGAGCGCTTGTGGCGTGCCCCCCGGCTCGATGATCGGTGTCGCGCCTTACGAATCGGCATCCTGCTCGATAACCGCAGCGGCCCGCTGAACGCCATGGAGTTTTCGGAGTTCATCGCCCGCGTCCAGGAAATTGCGGATCGATTGGGGGCACGCTTCGATGCACCAACGCTCTCAGAAGTCCTTCAGGCCGCCCGGCGCCTGGATGCGGATTGTGCGCAGCTCGACTGGACGGCGGGCCTCAATGTCGACGCGGCCGAACTGCTCGGGCCGGCGCAGCTCGCGGCGCTTGCGTCTCCTCTGGTGATCACCGAGCGGGGCAGCAATCGGTACGCGCGTCTGGATGAGTTTGGTGACCCGGTCTTCTCGGTTTTTCTGGGCGAGCGCCCGAACCGCCTGACCTTTCTGCTCGATCTTCCTCGGGTCGAAGGTCCGATCGAGGCCTGGGATCAGATGGTCGAGTGCGCCTGGATCGCGGCTCGACGCCTGCCCGGTCGACTGGTCGACGACAGTGGCAAGGCCCTGACCGAACGCTTTCTTGACAATATTTCGAGCCAGGTGCGCCAACGTGCCTTGGCGCTTGAGGCGGTCGGGCTTCGAGCGGGGTCGGCGGCCGCGCGGCGGGTCTTCAATTGAGCGAGGAGCGGCCATGATTGCTGTGCTCGGGGGCAGCGGGCTGGGTCGGCTGCCTGGGCTGGAACTCAAGGGCTCGTTGCATCTGGAGACCCGCTGGGGAGCCCCCTCGGGGCCCATCCTGGAGGGCCAGTGGCACGGCGTGCCGGTGCTCTTTCTGCCGCGTCACGGGACCCCTCACGCGATCCCACCGCACCGGATCAACTACCGTGCAAACCTGTGGGCGCTGCGCGAAGCGGGGGCGCGCGCGGTGGTCGCCGTTGCTGCAGTGGGCGGGATCGCCACGGACTGCGTCCCGGCCGCATTGGTGGTTCCGGATCAGTTGATCGACTACACATGGGGCCGGGATGCGACGTTTCACGACGGAGAGGGCGGCGAGGTGGTGCACGTCGACTTCACTGAGCCCTATGATGCGTTGATGCGCGCCGACCTGATCGAGGCCGGCCGTCAGGCGGGGCAGGCCGTGATCGATCAGGGCGTGTATGGCTGTACGCAGGGGCCTCGCCTCGAGACAGCCGCCGAGATCCGACGAATGGCTCGGGACGGCTGCACCGTGGTCGGGATGACCGGCATGCCCGAGGCCGTACTCGCCCGCGAGCTCGATCTGCCGTATGCCTGTCTCGCAGTCGTGGCGAACCACGCAGCGGGTCTCGATCCCTCGGGAACGATCATTACACTCGATGCCATTCATCGTCATCTCGAGCGGGGGCTTGCGGCCGCCGAGCAGGTGCTGAGACCGGCGCTGGTTCGCATGCACGAGCGCCTGTCGCAGCGCACACGCTGAGGCGTTGCCTGAGGCCAGGCGCCGCGGTAAATCAGCGACCGAGTGCTTCGAGCAGTTCGGTCTCGAATCGGAGCAGGCTCCGCGTGTGGGCGAGTGAAGGTCCGTCAATGACCAGGACATCCTCCACCCGTTCGCCCAGCGTCATGATCCGCGCCGAATGCAGGGAGATGGCGTGGCGCTTCAGAACCTCGGCAATTCGATACAGCAGCCCGGTCTGGTCATTGGCCGAGATCGACAGCAGATAGTGACGGCCGTTTTCATCCGGCTTGACGGTGACTTCGGGATTGACCGGGAAAAACCGTGATCGCCGGGAGGGGCGCCCGCGAACGGCGGTCAGTGGAACCGTATCGTCGGTCAGGACCGCTCGCAGCTGCGTTTCGACCAGACTGAGAATGTCGCGGTAGTGGGCGTCAGCGTTCGGGTTGATCACAAGAAAGCTGTCCAGCGCCCATCCGTCCGGCGTGGTGTGGATCTGGGCATCGAGTACTGAAAGGTTGGCCCGATCGAGATAGCCGCAGATCCGGGCGAACAGATCGGGCTGGTCGGCGGCGTGAACCATGATCTGGAAGCCCTCGCCAATGGGGGACAGGCGGGTGCTCACGAACGGACCCTGTTCAAGGTTTGCCGAGCACAGGATTCGGGTGTGCCACGCAATGTCGGCGGGCTCGGTGCGCAGGAAGTAGGAGATGTCCAGACGACTCCAGAACGTCTCGTAGCGCGGCCGCGGAATGGTCAACAGGTTCAGCAGCCTCACCGCCTCAGCCTGCCGATGATCGACCCGCGTCTCCTCGGACGGGCGTTCGCCACGAAGCCGCCGCATCGTGGATCGATAGAGGTCTTCCAGCAGCTTGCCTTTCCAGGCGTTCCAGACCTTCGGACTCGTGCCACGGATGTCCGCAACGGTGAGCAGGTACAGTCCGATCAGGCGCTCAGGCGTACCGACAGTGCGGGCAAAGCGATCGATGACGGCCGGGTCCGATAGATCCTGCTTTTGCGCAACCGATGACAGGGTCAGGTGATGCTCGACCAGAAACTCGATCAGGCCGGTGTCTGCCGGGGACAGGCCGTGCGCGCGGCAGAATCGCCTGACATCAACACGGCCGAGCGCCGAGTGGTCGCCGCCGCGCCCTTTGGCGATGTCATGGAAGAGCGCCGCAACCACGAGCCGCCAGGGGCGCTCGAACTCGGACATCAGCTGACTGCAATGCGGGTATTCGTGGGCATGCTCAGGCATTGCAAATCGGCGCAGGTTGCGCACGACCATCAGGATGTGCTGGTCGACCGTGTACACGTGGAACAGGTCATGCTGCATGCGCCCGACGATCTTTCGGAACACCGGAAGATAGCGCCCGAGAATCGACCACTGGTTCATGCGGCGCAAGGCCCGCGTGACCCCGTGCGGTGACTGAAGAATGGCCAGAAAGAGCGCGCGATGGGCGGGGTCGGCGCGAAATCGTGCATCGATCCGGAATCGGGCGTTCCAGAGCGCACGCAGCGTGTCGGCGCTCATGCCGGTCAGTTCACGATGTTCGCAGAGGGCCAGAAACGCCCGCAACATGGCGGAAGGATCCCGTTCAAAGCAATCCGGCTCGGCGATATCGAGCAGGCCGCCCCGGTTATTGAACGTTTCGTTGAGCTTGAGAGGACGGCTCTCGGACTGTCGAGAAATGCGCTGTCCGAGATTTTGCAAGACGATGGTGTTGAGCTGGACCACCGCCTTGGCCGCCCAGTAGTAGCGCTGCATCAGCTCTTCGGAGGCCTGCCGGCGATCCATCGAGCCAAAGCCCAGCACTTGAGCCACCTGGGCCTGAAGGTCGAACACCAGCCGGTCTTCGCGGCGACCGGCGACCGTGTGCAGTGCCGCTCGAATTCGCTTGATCTGCCGCTCGTTGTAGCGCAATTGTCGCAATTCGACCGGCGTCACGATCCCGGCCTCGTGCAACTCCGCCCAACTTCTACCCAGGCCCGCCGCCCGAGCGACCCAGAGCAGGACCTGCAGGTCACGTAGTCCGCCCGGGCTCTCCTTCACATTGGGCTCGAGGCTGTAGGGCGTGTCCTCGAAGCGCGCGTGCCGCTGGCGCATCTCGAGCGTTTTTTCAGCGAGGAAGGTGTGGGGTTCGATCAGGGCGTCCAGGGCCGAGCTGAGACGCTCCAGCAGGGGCCGGCTGCCCGTCAGATACCGACGCTCGATCAGGGATGAACGCACCGTCAGGTCCTGTTGGGCCTCCTCGAGGCACGCATCGTGGCTCCGGACGCTGTGCCCGATCTGCAGACCGATATCCCAGCATCCGGTGACGAACGACTCGATCGCGGAGGGCGATGCGCCCGCGTCGTCGGAGCCGGTCAAGATCAGGAGGTCGACATCGGAATGCGGAAAGAGATCTCTTCGGCCATAGCCACCGACCGCCACCAGACACCAATCGCGCCCCACCTCACAGTCGCGCCACAACTGCTTCAGCACCCGATCGGTCGATCCACAGACTTCGCGGAGCAGACGGGTCGGATCGCGGTCACTACCGAAGCGCTGGATCGCCGCCGCAACGGCCTCGCGATACTGTTGGCGCAGCGTGACAAGCGCGGGCGTCACGACGCTCGATTGACCGGGGGTGCCGCACCAAGCGCGGGCGGGGCAGGCGATCCGGCCGACTGTGTGAGGACTTCGTAGCCGTGATCGGTGACCAGAACGGTGTGCTCCCACTGCGCCGACAGGCTGTGATCGCGCGTGACGATCGTCCAGCCATCGCCCAGTTCCTTGACCTCTCTGCGCCCCGCGTTGACCATCGGTTCGATGGTAAAGATCATGCCGGGCTGGAGCGAGAGGCCCGTTCCTGGACGACCGTAGTGAAGCACCTGCGGGTCTTCGTGGAAGCGCCGCCCAATGCCGTGCCCGCAGAACTCGCGAACGATTGAAAATCCCTTGCCTTCTGCGTGGCGCTGAATCGCGTGCCCAATATCGCCCAGAGTCGCTCCGGGTCGGACCTGCAGAATGCCCAGCCACATGCACTCATACGTGACCTCGCACAGACGCCGGGCGGCGATCGATGGGGCACCGACGAAGAACATCCGGCTGGTATCCCCATGAAACCCGTCCTTGATCACCGTGATGTCAAGGTTGACGATGTCGCCTTGCTTTAACACTCTTGGCCCGGGGATGCCGTGACACACCTGATGGTTGACCGAGGTACAGATCGAGCGCGGGTACGGCTTGTAGCCCGCCGGGGCGTAGTTGAGGGGCGCGGGGATGGTCTTCTGCACCTCGACCATGTAGTCGTGACAGAGGCGGTCCAGTTCGTCGGTCGTGATGCCGGGCCGGACGTGGGGCGCGATGAAATCGAGGACCTCGCTTGCGAGGCGCCCTGCGGTACGCATTGCCGCGATTTCTTCGGCGGTTTTGATCGTGACGTTCATGTTAATATTATAGGTTGCATTGATCGAGAGCGCGGCTTCGCCTGTCTGCCGCCCATGGGAATCCTTGGGGTGGGTTTGATTGGGGCAGATCGCTTGAGTCGAGTTCAAAGGTCATGCAACGGGTACGGTCTGCACAGGCTGGATCGGATGGCCGGTCTGTCTGAGCGACGTGTCCGAAAACGCGCGCACCGCCACATGAGGGTGCGGTTCAGGGTTTCCTGTCCATCAGGGCCTGGGTCGCAAACGGTCGGTGCGTCAGACCCAACCCCCATTTGGAGATTGCCATGTCCGCCACCATGCGGCAGATGCTCGAAGCCGGAGTTCATTTCGGCCACCAGACCCGTTTCTGGAACCCCAGGATGGCGCCGTACATTTACGGCCATCGCAACAAGATCCACATCGTCAACCTTGAGCGTACGCTAGAGAACTACCTCGAGGCGATGAAATACCTGAAGCAGCTGTCCGCCAACCGCGGGACGGTGCTCTTTGTCGGGACCAAACGACAGGCGCGCGAGATCATGGCCGAGGAAGCTGCCCGTGCCGGGATGCCCTACGTAGACCAGCGTTGGCTGGGGGGCATGCTCACGAACTTCAAGACGGTCAAGACCTCGATCAAGCGACTCAAGG
>JBDLRB010000132.1:0-7335 GCA_039800205.1 Pseudomonadota bacterium
TACCGGCGCCTCTGACTCCACTGATCTACCCCTTTGAAACGGTGCCCGAGGCGGGCAGGGTGATCGAGGTCGCCGACGGTGTGCTGTGGATCAGAATGAGTCTGCCGTACTCGCTCGACCACATCAATCTGTGGGCCTTGCGCGATGGCCCGGGTTGGACCATCGTCGACACCGGCGTGCAGCAAACCAGTACGGCTCAGGCCTGGCGGCAAATTTTCGCAGACGGGCTGAAAGGCCGGCCGGTGACGCGGGTGATCGTGACCCACATGCACCCCGATCATATTGGCATGGCGGGCTGGATTACCCGAAAATTCGACTGTCGTCTGTGGATCACCCGGGGAGAGTATTTTCACTGCCGGGTTCTGATGGCGGATACGGGGCGTGAAGCGCCGCCCGAGGCGATCGAGTTCTATCAACGGGCCGGCTGGACACCGGATGCAATCGAGTTCTACAGAACCCGGTTCGGCAATTTTGGGAAGCAGATTCATACGCTGCCCGACAGCTTTCGGCGACTGGTCGATGGCGAGCGACTCACAATCGACCAGGACGAGTGGGAAGTGGTGATCGGCACTGGGCATTCGCCTGAACACGCCTGCCTGTACAGCGCTTCGCGCGATCTGCTGATTTCAGGCGACCAGGTGCTGCCACGGATCTCGTCCAATGTGTCCGTACACCCCATCGAGCCTGACGCCGACCCGCTCGGCGACTGGATCAGCTCACTGAAACGGCTCAATGAGCGCGTTCCGGATTCCGTGCTCGTTCTCCCGGCGCACAATCTGCCGTTCAGAGGCCTGCATGCACGTCTGGACGAACTGAACCGCGGCCATGTTCGATCCCTCGAGCGCTTGCGCGCTCACTTGAGTACGCCGCGGCGCGCAGTCGACACCTTCAGTGCCTTGTTTGCTCGCCCAATCGAAGATGAACTGTTGATGAGTCTGGCCACCGGCGAGAGCGTTGCGCACCTGAACCATTTGCGGCGGCTGGGCGAGGTCTCTGTGGCGGTCGATGCGAGCGGAGTCGCGTGGTACGCGCTCAATCCCGAGTGAACGCGCGGCCCGGATCGGGTGCGGGATCGATGGGGTGAGGCATGAGGGCGATGGCCGCCTGCCTCAATCTTGAATTTTACATAATACAAATTATGCGGCATCGATGATGCGTGTGCGGATCTGGCTCGTCACGATTTCCGTGAGCACCACAACGACGAAAATCACCGCCAGAATCAGTCCGACCTGATCCCAGTAGAGATTGTTGAGCGCCGCGTCCAGTGCGACGCCGATCCCGCCGGCACCCACCAGACCCAGCACTGCGGATTCCCGGATGTTGATGTCCCAGCGTAATAACGCGACCGACCAGAATGCCGGCTGGGCCTGAGGCCAGAAGCCCTTGAGAACGATCATTGATTGGGGCGCACCTGCTGCGGTCAAGGCCTCGACCGGTCCCTTGGGTACCTCCTCGAGCGCTTCGCTGAAGATCTTCCCGACAAAACCGATCGAACGAAAGGCAATCGACATCACGCCGGCCAGCGCGCCCGGTCCGAAGATCGCGACAAACAAGAGCGCCCAGATCAGCGAATTGACCGATCGGGACGATACAAAAATGAACTGAGCGACCGCATTCAACAGGGGCTGGCGGGTGAAGTTGCGCGCGGCGATGAACGACAGCGGGACCGCCATCGCGAGCGCCAGAATGGTCCCAAGCGTCGCGATATGAAAGGTCTCGATCAAGGCCTCGTGGATGGCCTCTGCGTAGAACGGCCAGTCAAACGGCCACATCCGTCGGAACAGATCAGCCGTCTGCTCGGGCGCGTCATACAGAAACTCGGGAATGACCTCGATGGTTCGCACCGACCAGACGATGGCCGCGACAACCATGATGTAAAACAAGGTGCGCAGAGCGCGCTCGATCGGCGTGAATCGGACCCAGCGACGAGGCACGGCCGACATCACTGGAATACCTTGCGGATCTGCGCCGAGACCAGCTCGAAAAACAGGATCAGGGCAATGATGATGATCAGGATGGTCAGCACGACATCATAGTCAAAACGTTGGTACGCCGTGAACAGCGGCGCGCCAATACCGCCTCCGCCGACGATGCCGACCATGGTCGAATTCCTGAGATTGGAATCGAACTGATACACCGAGAGCCCGATGAAGCGCGCGATCACCTGCGGGAATACGGCCATGATCAACACGTTGAAGAATCCGGCTCCGGTCGCCCGAACGGCCTCGACCTGCTTCGGGTTCATCTCCTCGACTACTTCGGCAAAGAGCTTTCCAACAAAGCCCATCGTCGAAACGATCAGGGCAAGCACCCCCGCCAAAGCGCCAAATCCCACGGCCTTGACGAACAGAATGGCGACGATCACAGGGTGAAACGACCGGAACACGGCGATCAGGGTGCGCGACAGCCCACTGACCAGAGGGGTAGAGAGATTGCGCGCCGCGGCGAGGCCCAGCGGCAACGACAACATGACCCCAAGGGCCGTCGACAACACAGCGATCTGGAGCGATTCCAGCATACCGGTCTGAATCAGTTCGAGCTTGTCTGGAGCCGAATTCGGTGGAAACATCCGGCTCAGAAATCGAACCGCCTGATCCAGACCGCGAATCACTCGATCCAGGCTGATTTCAAGTGTTCCAGTCGCATAGATGACATAGAACAGAAGCGCCAACCAGGCGAGCCGTGCGCCCCAGTTGGGCGCGAAGGCCGCCGCGCGCGGCCCGGTCACAGAGCCCGCCGGGCTCATTCGAGGCCATCCTCGCCGCCATAGATCAGGCGGAGGTCGTCCTCGGTCAAGGCATCGGGCGGTCCGTCAAACACCACCCTTCCCCGGCTCATCCCGATGATTCGCTGGGCAAACCGTCTTGCGAGCTCGACATTGTGGATATTGACGACGATTGGAATGCCATCGGTTCCGGCAATCCGCGCCAGCAGCTCCATGACCTCAACTGAGGTTTTCGGATCGAGTGAAGAGGTGGGTTCATCCGCAAGAACCAGACCGGGCGACTGCATGAGCGCGCGCGCAATGCCGACCCGTTGACGCTGGCCGCCCGAGAGCTGGTCGGCTCGCCTGCGAGCGAAGGACTCGTCCAGCCCCACGGCATCGATCAGTTCGAACGCCCGCTCGACCAGGAGCGGCGGATAGCGCCGCAGGAACGCACGCCAGGGCGGGACCGTATTCAGCGTGCCACACAGCACGTTTTCAATCACGCTGAGTCGCTCGACCAGGTTGTATTCCTGGAAGACCATCCCGATCCGGGCCCGTGCCTGTCGAAGCGCCCTGCCCTTGAGTTTCGCGAGGTCCTGGCCTTCGAACCAGATCTCACCGGAACTGGGCTCTACCAGGCGATTGATACATCGGATCAGCGTTGACTTGCCGGTCCCAGAGGGGCCGATGACCGCCGTCAAGCTGTCCCCGCCGATCTCGAGATCAATCTCCTGGAGAACTGGCTGCCCTGCGCGATAGGACTTGCTCAGCCGCCGGATCGACAAAAGGCCGCCGGGTGACCCTGCACCCGGGACGGCCGCACCTCGCGCACCGGTGGGGGGGCGCCCCATCACTTCGGAGCTCACGAGGCCTTACTTCGCGGGCTGAGATGCCTGCTGCTTTTCCTGCGCGGCGCGACGGGCGGCCGCCCTCGCCTGCTCTCGCTTGGTCTCAGCTTCATACGCTGCACGGTTATAGGGCGTCCCGGACTTCTCGGCAACGTCACGCACGACCGCCCAGTCCTTCTGGTAGCTGATCGGAAGGAAGCGGTCGTCCCCGTTGAACTCCTTGACCATCGCCGGCGGGAAGCGGAACGAGAAGAAGCATTCCTTCAGCTTCGCAGCGAGTTCGGGCTTCAGATCATGGGCATGAGCGAAGGATGACGTTGGAAAGACCGGGCTTTTGTAGATGACCCTGAAATCGGCCGTCTTGATCGTCCCGCGCACGCCCATCCGGTCGAAGACGTCCGAGGCCACTGCGGCCATGTCGTAGTCGCCCGATGCGACGCCCAGCACCGACTTGTCATGTCCGCCCGACATCAGGGGTTTGTAGTCCCCATCGGGTTTCAGACCCAGATCAGGAAAGAGAACCCGGGGGGCCAGGTTGCCCGAGTTGGAAGACGGCGAGGTGTGAGCGACCCGCTTGCCTTTCAGATCGGCGAGTTTCTGGTAGGGGCTGCTGCTCTTGACGATGGCCAGCAGGTTGTAGCCTCGCACCTGTGTGCCCACGCCCTTGGCTGCGAACGGGACCGCACCGGCCATGTTGACCGCAAAGCCGGTGGGCCCGGTCGAGAAGCCGGCGAAGTGCAGGCGCCCCGAGCGCATGGCCTCGATTTCGGCGGCATTCGATTGAACCGGGTAGTAGACGGTTCGCTTGCCCACGCACTGCTCGAGGTGCGTGGTGAACGGCTTGAAGACGTTTGCGTACACGGCTGGGTCTTCGACAGGGGTGTACGCCCAGACAAGGGTCGACGGATCCTTCCATTTCGAACGGTCGGTGGGAGGATCTGCCACCAGATCGCGATTGGCATCGCAATAGAGCGTATCCAGCTGCCCCCGGTTGGGACAGTTATCCTGCGCGAACGCGCTGGCCGTTGTGAAGAGTGCCGTTGCAGCGCAGAGCGAGCCAAGAATGAGCTTCTTTGCCATGATGTCTCCTTGTGATTTGTGACAATCATATGACAAAGCGTCGCCTATCCCTAAAAATAAGGGTGCGCGTACGCTAGGCAGCCGCGAGCATCGCCTCTGCGTCGGCCGGCTGATTCGGTACGTCCCGCACGACACGACCATCCCGAAAATGAATGATCCGCCGGGCAAAGCGTGCGACCTCATGCTCGTGGGTGACGAAGATCATCGTTTGCCCGCGCCGGTTGAGCGCCTGAAACAGCGCCATCACCTCAAGGGACGTGCGCGAGTCCAGTGCGCCCGTGGGTTCGTCAGCCAGCAGAATCATCGGTTCGTTGACCAGTGCCCGGGCGATCGCCACCCGTTGCTGTTGTCCGCCCGAAAGTTGCGCGGGCGTATGGTGCAGACGGTGCTCGAGTCCGACCTCGATGAGACGCGCACGGGCGCGCGCCCGCCGCTCGGCCGCCCCAAGACCGGCGTAGACCAAGGGCAGCATCACATTCTCGATGGCGTCGGCACGCGGCAGCAGATTGAACTGCTGGAAGACGAAACCGATTTTCCGGTTACGCAGGCCCGCCAGTTGGTCCGAAGACAGACCCGCCGTATCCTCGCCCCCCAGGCAATACCGCCCACCGCTTGCCGTATCGAGGCAACCGATCAGGTTCATGAAGGTGGACTTGCCCGACCCCGAGGGGCCCATGATCGCCACCGACTCGCCGCGCACAATGGAGAGCGTGACGTGCTCGAGCGCTCGAACGCGCTGCTCCCCGTCGCCGTAGTGGCGCGAGAGTTGCTCGACGAGGATCAGCGCTTCAGACACGTCCAGAAGTCCAGGCTCGGCCCAGTCATCGCCGTACCGGGGACGCCGGACGCTCGGGCAGGACTTCGCGCTCGATCGGCACAACGCCAAACGGTGAGTCGGCGGCCGGTCGGGGAGGCGTCGCTGCCGGGCTGCTCTGCCCAGGCGCCGCTGTAGATCCAGGCCCGGCGGTCGCGGCCTCACGCGCCCGCCTCGCCTGCTCGACACTTCCGTAGCGCAGCAGATACTGAAGGGCTTGCTCCCGCATCCAGGCCGCCTCGCTGAGCAAGCCGATGGTTTGCAGGTACGCCGCGGCATCAAATCCCGCTTCATTTCGCATCGTCGGATCAGCGCCCAGTTCGACCAGCAACCGCGCGGCTTGAGGCTGTTTCATTCGCGCAGCCATCATCAGGGGGGTCGTCCCATTGGGTGACTCGGCATCAATGAATGCGTGATGTTCGATCAGAAAGCGGATCGCGCCGAGATGTCCACCGGTCGCCGCGTAGTGAAGCGGCGACCATCCCGGCCGATTGACCTGGGCGCCCCGCTTCAGTAATTGCTCCATCGTTGGGACGTCGCCATGCAGCGCGGTCAGCATCAGTGCCGTCTCGCCCCCGGGGGCCGGTGCGTCGACCTGGATCACGCGCATCCGGGCGAGCTGGCGCGTGACCTCGAAGGCCTTTGAGCGGGCTGCATGGACGATTGCGGGCCCATGCTCCGGGTGTTGAAGATTGGGGTCCACGCCTCGACCCAACTCGAAGCGAACCGCCCCAAGATCATCCTGGCGAATCTGCTCCCAAAAGCCGCTTCCCGGTTGCACGGGCGCGCGGGCGCCTTGGGCCAGCGCGGCGCCTGTGACGCATGCGAACACCGCGCAGAGCAGCATCGAAACGCGGTGCAGCACTCTGAGCCACCGATCCGCCCGGCGGTGCACCCGCACCGGAGAGGGGTCTGCGGCGTGAGCTCGGACCATTTGCTGACGGTTCATCGCCCGAACAGCCGCTCGAAGTTGGCGGTGGTCACCTGCGCGATGTGCTCAAGGCTGACGCCTCGAAGGTCGGCCAGACACTGCGCGACATGACGGACATAGGCCGGCTCATTGGTCCGGCCTCGGTGAGGCACCGGAGCCAGATAGGGGGAATCGGTTTCGATCAGCAAGGCCTCGTCGGGCACCTGCAAGGCGACCGCTCTGAGCGCAGCCGCGTTCCGGAAAGTCACAATTCCGGAGAAAGAGATGCAGAACCCGAGTTCGATTGCTGCCTGAGCGGTCGCCCAGTCTTCAGTGAAGCAGTGCATGACGCCTCCGACGGCCTCGGCCCCCTCCTCGGCGAGGATCCGGACGGTGTCGGCGGCCGACGAACGCGTGTGCACAATGAGGGGCTTCCCGCACTGGCGGGCCGCCCGGATGTGCACCCGGAATCGCTCACGCTGCCAATCGAGGGTGTCCGCGGGGTGACGGTAGTAGTCGAGCCCCGTTTCGCCGATCGCCACGACGAGGGGATCAGCGGCCAGGCTCAGCAGCGTCGAGACATCGGGTTCACGAACGTCCCGGTACTCGGGGTGCACCCCGACGCTCGCCCGAAGGCGGGCATCCCGGGCGGCCAGTGACCGGACCCGAGGGAAATCTTCGAGGTTGACGGCGACGCACAAGGCCCGTCCGACACCGTGTCCGGCCATGTTGATGAGGCATTCATCCAGACGTTCGGCGAGCTCAGGAAAATCGAGATGGCAGTGCGAATCGATCAGCATCTGCCGATTGTACGATGGGGGCCCTTCGCCCCGGCAGGATGACCCCGCTGCGACCTGAACAGCGCCCGGTAGCGCAGCATGAGGTCTTCGAGGACCAGGCGGGGGTTCAAGGGATGATGCGCCCAGCGAAGCTGCTCCAGGAGGCTCTGCTCGAACGCGAGCAAGCGGGTGAGATC
>JBDLRB010000133.1:0-9898 GCA_039800205.1 Pseudomonadota bacterium
CACCCCGGCGCGCCACACCCGCCCTGAACTCCTGCCCGGTTGGCCCCATCGGTGGCCTCGCACGGTCAATATGGTCGAGATCGGTGAGGCGCTGCTCGGGGCCGATCCGCCGATTGAGGCCTTGATCGTCTACAACTCGAATCCGCTTGCGGTCGCACCGGATTCCGGGCGGGTGGTCGAGGGCTTCTCCCGGGAAGACTTGTTTACGGTGGTGATCGAGCAGTTCCAGACCGACACCGCAGACTTTGCCGACATCGTGTTACCGGCCACGACCCAACTCGAACACTTTGACGTGCACAAGGCCTACGGTCATTGCTATGTGCTCGCCAATCATCCGGCGATCGAACCGCTGGGCGAGGCGCGGCCCAACGCCGACATCTTTCGTTCGCTTGCAGCGCGCATGGGCTTCGATGACGAAGCCTTCAAGGCGAGCGATCGGGACATTGCACGCGATGCGATGGACTGGGGCCATGCCTGCGTCGGCGGCGCCACACTCGAGGACGTGCTCGAGCGGGGCTGGGTTCGGATGCAGCATCCGCCGGCGCCTTTTGCCCAGGGTGGGTTTCCGACGCCCTCCGGGCGCTGCGAATTCTGGAGCGACCGTCTGGCCCGACAGGGCCTGGATCCCCTGCCGGATCATATGCCCCCGTACGAATCGATCGAAGCCGACCCCGCCCTCGCAGCGCGGTACCCGCTCGCGCTGATTTCTCCGCCCGCCCGCAATTTTCTGAATTCCAGCTTTGCGAATGTGCCCAGCCTGGTGGCCCGTGAACGCGAGCCCTCCTGTGAAATCCACCCGGACGATGCAGCCGCACGACGAATTGCCGAGGGCGATCGGGTGCGGATCTTCAATGACCGCGGCGCGTTCCAGGTCAGGGCGCAGGTCAGCGACCGGATTCGTCCAGGCGTTGTACTCGCCTGGGGGCTGTGGTGGCCGAAAACGACAGCGGGCGGGCGCAACGTCAACGCGGTGACCGGCACCGCGTTGACCGACCTGGGGCGTGGCCCCACCTTTTATGACTGTCTGGTCGAATTGGAGCGGTCAGACTGAGGGCTGAGTGGCCAGGGGCGGCTGACCCAGCCGGCGGCGCAGATATTGTCCGTGGCCGGCGGGCCCCACGACGCGACCTTCGTCCATGACGGTGACCCCACGCACAATCGTACGGATGGGCCAGCCCTTCAGCGTCCAGCCTTCGTAGAGGCTGTAGTCGCTGTAAGAGCCGAAGTCCTCCCAGCGCACCAGGCGTTCGCGATTCAGGTCGACGACGGTGAAATCCGCGTCGGCGCCAGGCGCGATCGCTCCCTTGACGGGCGCCAGATCAAACACCCGGGCCGGACCCGCGGTCAGCACGTGACAGATCCTCTGCAGTGCGAGGCCCCGCTTGTGGTGGCCCTCAGAGAGCAGCACCGGCAGGATCGTTGCGGTCCCCGGAAAACCCTGCGAGGCCAGCCACAGCGAGCGGTCCTTGGTGGCACGCTTGCGCGCGACGTGGTCCGATGCGACGACATCGATCGTGCCGTCGGCAATCGCATCCCAGAGCGCATCGGCGTCATCGCTGGTATGAAAGGGCGGGTTGGCCTTGCCCATTCCCGAAAGGTCACTGTCTTCGGTGTGCGTCAGGTAGTGTGGGCAGGTCTCGATGTAGACCTCGGGGTAGCGTTTGCGCCAGGCCCGGACCTCTTCGATCGCCATCCGGGTTGACAGGTGCGGGAAGTAGACCCGGGCGCCCAGCTTCTCGGCCAGAAACATCGCCCGGATGGCTGGCTCGGCCTCGGTGACCGCAGGCTTGCAGCGGGCCCAGTCCTTCAGCGTCTGGCCGCCCTCGGCCTGCACGCGCTGACGGAGCCGATTGACGATTTCGATGTTCTCAGTATGACAGACCATCATTGGGCGGCCGACCTCGGCCGATCGAGCCAGCAGGTCGAAGAAAAAGCCATCGTCGGTGCCGTCCAGGCCCAGATAGCGGCCCTCTTCACCCTTGAAATTCATGAAGTACTTGAACGAAGTGACGCCATAGTCTTCGATGTAGCGGTCGAGTTCAGCGATGTGTAATTCATTGGCCGTGCTGAAATGGAAACCGTAGTCGACGTGACAGCGGGCCTGCGCGTACGCTTGCTCGCGTTTGTACACGTCCGCATAGGCTTCGTTATTCAGGAAATAGCCGAGGATCGTCGACATGCCCCCCTGGGCGGCGTAGACGGTCTCGGTCGAATACTCGGTGATTTTCTCGCCCATGCCGAAGTGCACATGCGCGTCGATACAGCCTGGAAAGACGTGAAGGCCCGTACAGTCGAGCGTCGGGATGCCCTCGGGCGCCGCCGCGCCAGCCTCGATGATGGCTTCAATCTTGCCGCCCCGAGCGAGCACGTCGGCGCGAACCGGGGGGCGGTCCGGGTGGACCAGCGTTGCACCGCGAATCACCAGATCATTCATTGTGTTTTTCTCCATTCGCTCAAAAATTGGGATGGGCGGCGACGGTCTCGGTCGGCGTGCCGGCTGCCAGTGCGAATGCCCCCTCGGCGGCCGCGAGGTCCGATTCATCGAGATCGATCCCGATGCAGACCAGACGGTTCGAGTGATCATCGTCGGGCCACTCGCTCAGCCTGACCGGCCGGTGGACGACCTGCTGCACAATTTGTACACAAATGATTTCGCCGGTGTCCTCCAGACGCAGCAGCCCCTTGACCCTCAGAAGCCGTGGCCCCATCTGTTTGAGGAGCAGGCGTGACCACGCGGCCCAGCTCGCCCAGGTCATCGGCGAGGCCGGTCGGACGAGGCGGCTGCGGATCCGGTTGCCGTTCGCATGCAGGGGGGCCATGCGTCGGCGCTCGGTCAGCGAAAGCGGAGATGCGCCCTCGGAACGCGTCGCGATTCGCAGGCCCGCCGTGCCGCCGTCGTCATCGAATACATCCAGTGCCGGTTGCTCGGGCGTGGAGACCCACCAGGCCGCTTCTGTGTTCAGCAGGTCCGCTTCACCGCGTGCGCGATCGGCCTGTACCGGGTCGGTCAGGTCAGACCGGGTCAGCACCAGGCGGTCCGCCAGTGCGATCTGCCGGCCCACCTCGGGTGTGGAGGCCAGGTTGTCGAGCAGATGCTGAGCGTCAACCGTTGAGACCGTCGCGACCAATCGGACGTGCGGCCGCACCAGCGGATGACCCAGCAAGGTGTTGATCAGTGGTGCCGGATCGGCTGCGCCGCTGGTTTCGATGACGATTCGCTCGAAGGCCGGAATGCGGCCGCTTGCACGTTGCGCGACCAGATCGGCGAGCGTTTCATGCAAGGCACCGCTGTCCAGGCAGCACAGACACCCCGAGTCGAGCAGCATGACCGTATCGGTTGCCTGCGAAACGATCAGCTGATCGATGCCGATCTCGCCGATCTCGTTGACCACAACCGCAGTATGGTTGCCGGTTCGGGCACGCAGCAGCGCATTCAGGAGCGTTGTCTTCCCGCTTCCTAGGAAGCCAGTCAACAGAAATGCAGGCAGGCGGGAATCCGGGTGGGGCACGGCGGTCGGTGCGTGGATGGATCGCGAATTGGGTCGATGTCGAGGCTATCATAGGTCGTATTAATGTACCGTCGATCCGTGGCTGATGATCGTCCAGAAAACAGGCTCGACAATGGGGCGGGTGGTGGCGGTGCTCATGGCGGCCGCGGCACTTGTGACCATGCTCGCTGGCTGCGCCTCGGGTCCCGCTGGGGCTCAGGCGCCCGGTGCTGCGTCGGCCTGGACCGATGGCCCCGCCTATTACTGGCAAGCCGTCCGCGGGCATCTCGCAGTGTGGTGGCAGGCCCGGCCCATCGAGCAGGTGCGGGCGGACCCCGCCACGCGGCCCGAGCTCAGGGATCGCCTGGCCCTGGCCCAGAAGATTCGGCGCTTTGCCTCGGTCGAGCTGGGCTTACCCGACAATGGAAGCTACACGCGCTATGCCGAGTTGGGGCGGCCGCATGTCGTTTGGAATGTCAAAGCGACGCCGGAACTTTCGCTCGAGCCCCGACGATGGTGCTTCCCGGTCGCAGGGTGCGTCGCGTATCGAGGCTTCTACGACCGGGCCGACGCTGAAGCCTTTGCTGACCGTCTGCGCGCAAACGGTGATGATGTCCTGGTGAGCGGCGTGTCTGCGTATTCGACGTTGGGATGGATGGATGATGCCGTGCTCAGCACCTTCATCCACTACCCCGAGGCGGATCTGGCCGGTTTGATCTTCCATGAGCTGGCCCATCAACGGTTTTACCTGAAGGGCGACACCCGGCTCAATGAGTCATTTGCCACCGCAGTGGAGATCATCGGCGTACGGCGATGGCTGACCCATCAGGCTGGACAGGCCGCCGAAGCGGGGTCAGGTGCAAGGGCTCTACGGGCGTGGGAGGCTCGACGCGAGCGCCGTGAACAATTCCTCGAAGTGCTCTCGCGTGCACGGGGGGAACTCGAGCGCATCTACCGATCAGAGGCGACGCCCGAGGCCAAGCGAATCGCCAAGCGCGCCGCGATCACAGCGCTTCGTACGGACGGGCAGGCCTTGAGGGCGCGATGGGGTCAGGGGTACGGTTACGACCGATGGTTCGAGCAGGACATCGGCAATGCACACCTGCTTGCTGTTGCGCTCTACACTGACTGGGTGCCCGCATTCCTGAAGATGGCCGAGCGCCAGGGTGATGATCTGCCCGGGTTCTATCGTGAAGTGGCTGATCTGGCTGAATTGAGCGCCCGCCAGCGCGTCGAGCGGCTGACGAGGATGACGAGCCCGAACCTTCAGGCGCGGCAGTGAAAAAAATCAGGGCAAATGACAAACCGGAGGGGATATGACGACGAGAATCTGGCTGGATCATTATCCGCAGGGCGTACCACACGACATCGATCCGGACCAGTACGGTTCCCTGTCCGAGCTCCTCGAAGAGGCATTTGCGCGTCACGGCGCTCGAACCGCATACGTCGGCTTCGGTGTGCCGATGACTTTTGCCGAGCTGGATCGACGGTCGCTTGCCTTTGCCGCGTGGCTGCAATCGCGCGGTCTCAAGGCCGGCGACCGGGTGGCACTGATGATGCCCAACATCCTGCAGTATCCCGTTGCGATCGCCGGGGTTTTACGAGCCGGTCTGGTCGTTGTCAATGTCAACCCGCTGTACACGCCGCGTGAGCTTGAACATCAGCTGAGCGACTCGGGCGCGCGCGCGATCGTCCTTCTGGAGAACTTTGCGGCGACGCTGGACAAGGTCATTGCGCGAACAGCCGTCGAGACCGTTGTCATCACATCCATGGGCGACCTCCTCGGTGGCCTCAAGGGTATGGTGGTCAATACGGTCGTTCGGCACGTCAAGAAGCTGGTGCCGGCCTATTCTCTGCCCAAGGCCATTGGCCTGAAGCGCGTCCTCGCCGAGGGCGGACGGCTGTCGTTCGAGAGGCCACAGATCGCGCGGAGCGATCTTGCTTTTCTGCAGTACACCGGCGGGACCACTGGCGTTTCGAAGGGGGCGGCGCTGACCCATCGGAACCTGATTGCAAACCTGCTTCAGTCTGAAGCCTGGATCCAGCCTGCGCTCAACAATCCGCGACGCCCCTTGCCTCCGGGGACCCAGCTGACCATCGCGTGTGCCCTGCCGCTCTACCATATCTTCGCACTGACGATCTGCGGCCTGCTGGGGGCCCGGGTGGGCGCGCTCAACGTACTGATTCCCAATCCGCGCGATCTGCCTGCGCTCGTCAAGGAGATCAAGGGCTATCGCCTCAACGTCTTCCCTGCGGTCAATACGCTCTATAACGCATTGGTGAATCACGAGGGGTTTCGACAGCTTGATTTCTCGGGACTCGTTGTCAGCAACGGAGGCGGGATGGCGGTTCAGGAGGCGACTGCCCAGAAGTGGCTTGAACTCACCGGCTGCCCGATCTGCGAGGGCTATGGGCTTTCGGAGACCTCGCCCTCCGCCACCTGCAACCCGACGGACACGGACCGCTATTCGGGCACCATTGGTCTGCCTCTTCCGTCCACCGAGATTGCCATTCTTGATGATGAGGGCCGTCTTGTGCTCCAAGGGGAGCGGGGCGAGATCGCCATCCGTGGGCCGCAGGTGATGCAGGGCTACTGGCAACGCGATGATGAAACGGCCCGAGTGATGACCGCGGAGGGCTTTTTCCGAAGCGGCGATATCGGTGTGATGGATGCGCGGGGTTATGTGAAGATCGTCGACCGCAAGAAGGACATGATTCTGGTCTCCGGTTTTAATGTGTATCCGAACGAGGTCGAGCAGGTCGCCGCAATGCATCCGGGCGTGCTCGAGGTGGCTGCGATCGGCGTGCCGGACGAGCGGACCGGCGAGGCTGTCAAACTCTACGTCGTCCGCAAGGACCCGGCGCTCACCGAGCAGGTGTTGATGGATTTTTGCGCCCAGGATCTGACCGGTTACAAGCGGCCGCGTCAGATCGAGTTTCGTACTGAATTGCCGAAGACCAACGTCGGCAAGATCTTGCGGCGGGCCTTGCGCGATTCAGCAGGCTGACCGTCACGCCCGCGCTGACCGGACCTCCGCCCGGACGAGGGCAGGCCCGCGACTCAGGGGGTCTTGCAGGTCGTGGGCCCGTGAGCGACCCGGATCAGTTCGTTGGTCGGGAAGCCAAGCCCCTGGGCCCGCTGGATCAGCGCGCTCAAAATGGACGGGTCCAGTTCGGGCGTACGCGCGAGAATCCACAGGTATGAATGCGTGGGGCCCGCGACCATTGCCCATTGGTAGGCGTGCCGATCAAGGTCGACCACGTGGTAGCCGCCCGCAAACGGCCAGAAAAACGTGACCGCCAGGCTGGCTGTGCTGGGCGCGTTGATGAAGCGGGCGCGGGCCTCGGCCGATCGCCATCGACAAGCGACGGGGTCAAAGCCGCCGTTCACGACCGTGACCGTGCCGTTGGTGTCGAGACTGTATCGGGCGGTCACATGGGTGAGACCCCGTTCAAACCGATGATCCAGACGCATGATTTCGAACCATTCGCCCTGGTAACGCTGGACGTCGAAGTCTGTCACGGGTTCGACGCCCCTGGGCAGGCCCGTGCAACCGGCGAAGACGGTCGTGACGACAATCAGTGCGACGACCAGGCCGCGTGGGATGAGGCGCATCGGAGTGTCCTTAGAGGGCCAGCCGGATACCGAAACCGATCAGCATCGCGCCGGCGATCCGCTCGAGCCAGCGGGTCAGGCGGGGCATGCCGCGCAGCCGTTCGGCCAGATGATGGACGATGGAAACCATCGTCGCACAATAGGCGAACGAGAGGATGGCGATCGTCACTGCCATTGCCGCAAAGCTGATGAGGCCCCGGTGTGTGTCTGGGTTGACGAACAGCGGGAAGAAGGCCATGTAGAACACGATGGCCTTGGGGTTCAGCAGGGTGATCGCCATGCCCTGCCGAAAGTAGTGTCCGGTGCGCATTTTCAATACAGGGGCGTCGCCCGGACGCGCAGTCAGCATCTTCCAGCCCAGCCACGCGAGGTAGAGCGCACCGACCCACTGAATCGCACCGAAAAGAGTCGGCAAGGTGGTCAGTACGGTCGCGACGCCGGCGACCGCCATCCAGAGCAGGATCTGGTCGCCCGACATCAGGCCGAGCGCGCAGGCGAGACCCGCCCGCATTCCGCCCTTGCCCGTCGAGGCGATCAAGGCCAGATTGCCCGGTCCCGGGATGGCCAGAAAAACGATGACTGCGACAACGAATGCAGGATAGTCGGGGATGCCGAACATGTCAGAAGGGTTGGTGAGCGGTGCGCCGGCCGTTTGCCTGCGCTCCAGTCAGCATACAGCGTTTGATTCCGTCCCTCTCGAACGCTCCGTCATTTCGCGTGTCGGTGGGTCGTTACGCACGGCCCGCAACCCTTACGCCCGCAGCCGCGACCGGGTGCTGGATCGGGGCTGCGGGTGCGTGGAGAGGTCGGTCAGGCTGGAGGTGGCGCTGTGGGCCGCATACCGGTACGCCGGCTTTGCAGCATGCCGATGTTGCGCTCGCCCGTCAGGGTGCTTGCGTAGTGGCGTTCGATCATGTCGACGCTGGTCCGTGCGTTACGGGCCAGCGTCAGCATGTCGATGCCCGAGCCGTACAGCAGCCGCAAGGTGATGGCGGTATGGCGCAGCGAGTAGAGGGTGCGCGGATGGCCGTGCGGGCCTTCGCGCAGGCCCAGGTCCTCGAGCAACTGCCGAAACAGCCAACCCAGTACGGCGAGGGCGTACTCCCGGTCGGGCTCACCGGGGAAAAACAGGTGATCGTCATCGTGGCCGAAACCCGCCTCACGCTGGAGACGGCGCATGCGTTCATAGAGGCGCACGGCGGGTCGAAGGGTGACGATGGGTGCGGAGTGGGCTTTGGTTTCGGGCAGGGTCAGCCGCAGGTAGGTGTGCGGGCCGCGAACGATTTCGACGTGGCGATGTTTGAGCGTCTTGAGATCGCTGGGTCGGATGAAGCTGTTGACCATGAATGCGATCGCCCAGGGCAACTCATTCGGTATGGTCCGGTACTTGGCGGAAATCCAGAAACCGCGTTGTCGAGCGCCCGCCTCGCGTTCGGGTGAGAGGGTCTCGCCCACCCGGTGACGGGCGGTGCGAAGGATGCGCACATACTCGGTGGGCGTAAAGCCGCCGCGAGAGCGCTTCCGGATTCTGACTTTCGGGATGGTGGGCACGGCCTCGATGAGCTTGAGCGCGTGGGCGTATTTCAGGGCCTTGCGAAGCGTCATCAGGTAGAGCGACAAGGTGGTGCTGGACAGCTTGCGGGTCTCCAGATGAACGCAGAAGGCCTCGATCAGTTCGGTATCGATGGCGTTCAGTGGACGATCGCCGAAGAAGGGCAGGATTTCTGCTTCCATCCTCAGGCGGTCAGCCTTGTAGGAGAGCGCCGCGAATTCACCCCGGTCGCGCCGTGCGGCCTCGCGAGCCAGCAGGCGGGCGGCCAGGTGACCGAAGACCAATCGCTCGTCGGGCGGGGGCTGATCCTGCGTCAGCAGGGCTGTGGGTCGCGTCTGCTCTTCGTACAGACGGGCGGCCAGTTGCTTAGCCTCGTGAAGCAGCGTCGTCCGTGCGCTGCGGCTGATCATCCGCCCGTCATGCGCAAAGCGGATCTGCCAGAACCGGCTGGCGGGAATCTTGTAGACGATCAGGGTCTCTGGAAAGTTTTCGACGTTGTGGAAGCTTCGTCGAATCGGACACGAACGGGAAACGATCTGTCTGAAGTTCGGGTCGTTGGCAGCGTCAGTGCGATGCCGGTCAGGGGCTGTGGACACGCGCCTAGTGTAGGAGAACCACATGGCCTGTCTCCTTTCCTTTTGTGAATGCTGTTACCGGGTGTAATCACGGCTCGCCCGATGCGGGCGGGCGTCGCTTATGGGAGCGGCAGCACACGACGGTGTCTTGACCTGACGGCGCTGCGTTTGCGGCCAGGGTCCGAGCAGGCTCGTATTTCGGATCGGGAAAGACGTAGTTCGAAGGCGTCATGTCGTGTCTCCTTGTTTGCTGGGTCCGATCGGGAATCGTGCGGGTTCGGCGAATCAGGTGGATCGCCCGCAGTGGCTCAAACACGCCTGTGCGTTGCGCGAGGCGTCGTGCCGGTCGAGGCATTCAATAGAGTTCAAAGTCTGGTTTCTCTGGTCTCCTCGTGCTTTGGTGTTCTAAGTAACTGAAAAATCAAGAAATTATTTTTATTTTTTGCCGCGCGTAATGAGTCACTTCTCGCCGTCGCAGTTGCCGCCGCGATGCCCCTCGCCGCTCAAGCGCAAGTCACGCTGTTCGGCGTGTTCGATCTGGGCTACAAAGACGACGGTTCGACGTTCAAGATGGCCTCCGGTCAGTGGGCCGGCCCGCGCGTGGGCGTTCGTGGCAGCAACGACATCGGTGGCGGTCTGAAAGCCAACTTCCACGTCGAGTCCGCCA